>JBGTLQ010000282.1:0-64659 GCA_041744075.1 Terrimicrobiaceae bacterium | reverse complement strand
TGGCTGCCATCTTTGCAGGGTTTCTTATTTCAACAGCAACAGCCGAGCCAACTTCCTTCAGAGACGAGCTACTGTATCCGGTGAATCCTCCCCGGATGGTCTTCCCGGAACAAACGCTCAACGTGGACAAGCCTGCTATTCAGTCACTTCTTTGGCTCCCAGCGGTTTATTCACCCAACAGTGAATTCAAATTTGCGATTAGATTCTGGTCAATAGCCCGTGAACTGATAGAGGAAGAAAAATTCTATATGGCCCAAAAGCTCTTGAAAAATATGAAGACGAGAGTTCAAGAGATTCAGAAAAAGTCTCCAGTGTTTCATCCTCGCAATGTGGAGGCATTTTCCATCATAGTTTCCGTTGAGATCATAGCTCTAGATGCCAAGAAGAAGGAGGCCATGGCATCTGCAATGGCGAAGTATGA
The DNA here is from genome assembly GCA_041744075.1 of Terrimicrobiaceae bacterium. Lineage (GTDB taxonomy): Bacteria > Verrucomicrobiota > Verrucomicrobiia > Chthoniobacterales > Terrimicrobiaceae > JAJTZA01. The sequence continues at coordinate 64,238 of JBGTLQ010000282.1, read as the reverse complement.
AACCCCCTAGTCCTCTGTGAATTACAACGCGCTTTCTTAAAAACCTCAACAACGAACCACGAACTTAGAATCGCAGGACTCACCCTTCGTTTCGAGCCGTTGCTCTATTCGTTGCCTTCATACATACTCGGCCGGCAACGTCTATTCCGAAAGCACGAGCTGCTCGAAGCGATCCGTGAAACAGGAAAAACAACACTCGATCAAATCTTAAGATTGGACGGGGAACCGGAATGCTCTCTAGTGAGCCAATTTAAATTCCAATTCTCGTGCCTGCCGCTCGAACTCTTCCGGGCGGCTTTCCGAAAACTTAAGTAAATTGGTCAGCTTCCAGCGTAGCGCTGGCAATTCACCAGCGTAGGGACATTCGAGCAAAGTCCAATCGGGTTGAGCGCGCGTGAGGCCGACTAAAAAGGCTCGGTGACGGTCCGTTAACCGGCTCGGCAATTCCTTCCGAAGCCGGGTGCGCGCCGCGAGCAGAGTCCCCAAGGCGACCGGTTCGGCGGTCATGCCTGCAAAGTTGGTTGCGAATTCGGATGCGATATCTTTATCGTTGCTGAAAAGAACCTCGTGGGTTGGACGATTGTGCCCCGCCAAATAGGTGACAAAGCATTCAACGATACCTTCGGAAAGGCCCTCGGCACCCAATAGCTGCCACACATCGAACAGGTCGCGGGGATGCTGACGGTCGAGTGCTGCGACCAGCTTGCTTCCGTAGAGTTCTTCTGGAGCGAGAATAGGGAGCGTAAGATCAGTTGTAAATCGATCTGATGCGCCCACCGTCAAGGTGCGGGGTTCGATTGGTCGGACGGCCCCGCGAAAAATTCCGTTCACCTCGACTTTGACTTGAACGTCGTCGTTCTCGATCAGAAGTTTAATTTCTCCCAATTCCTTGCTGGGGATCTGGCGGACCTGGAGTTCGAGGGGGGCGAGTCGTCGGGATATTTCCCGCAATTCATCAGCAATTTGTGCCAGGGCTTCGGTCCGCGGTGTCTGCCATGGAAGGTAAACCACGTCGATATCGACCGACAGGCGAGGCATGTCGCGCAAGAAGAGATTGATCGCCGTACCGCCCTTCATGGCGAAAAGCTTGCTCGCAAAAACTTCCGGGGCGACAGCGAGAAGCAAGCGGACCGTATCGGCGTAGGCTTTATCCATGGGGCATCAATGTGAGAAGTGTGCCGTCTTTGAGCCGCTTCATCCATCGTTTGTTACTGCCGGTGGGAAGTTGAAATTCCTTCTCCAGTTGACTGACGTCGATGATTTTGGTCTCGCGAGCCCACGTTAAGAACAGGCGTGTCGTCTTCACGCTGACACAGCAACTCAACAGTTCTCCCAGCACTTTGAGGCGGGGAGGGCGAAGACCATCGAACAAATTGCGAGCCTCCTCCAAGCCCTGATGGGTTCCGACCTCTGATAACAATTCAAGCACCGCACGCTCTGGCACCGACACCTTCAGCCCATCGGTGGTGCCGGGAGGACTCCTAACCGTTTTCGCGGCCAGTTCCTCGGTCTTCCAGTCAAAGAGTTTGGCCGAGGAGTAGCGCCCCTGAAAACGGGAAGTGAACCATTCAGGAAGCTGGAATCGCTGATCCCCCCACAGGTCAACGCTTTGCCTCGCAGCGAGATTGTGACGCGTTCCGTGCAGCGCGAGGGCGCTCTTACCTGCCACATGGAGCCCCTGTACCCGTAACTGGAGGAACTTGATGCAATCGAAAATGCGTAGTTCGTCGCCGGGAAAACAGTAAACTCCGTAGGAAAGGCGTTCCAACCATCCGCTTTTTGCGTTTTGGGAGGCCAGCTGCGCAGATATTCCCAACTCCCAAAGCATGGCTACGTCAAAAGGCGCTCCATGCGGAAGTGCCGAATGGAGCTTTTTGATTAAAGAATGCTTCGAATTTATTCCCACAGCGGAAAAATATCGCAAAATGTAATCATCTGCAAGAATTGATTAAAAAATGAGCTGAAAGTAATGCTTCAACAGAATTTCAGGCCTACGACTGAATTAGAGACCAAAGGATGCGGTCGGGATGCTCCATTACCCGGAGTTTCAGCCTTGTAATTTGGCGGCATTTGCGATCAAAGTTTCCGACGAGTGCACAACTCTCGATGCCAAAAAGAAGGTGGCCATGGAAGCAGCGACGACGAGGCATGCAACCCCCTAATCCTCTGTGAATTACAACATGCGTTCTTAATAATCCCAACCATGAAACACGAACTCACAATCGCAGGACTCACGCTTCGCTTCGAGCCGTTGGTCTATTCGTTTCCTTCATCTCCCCGGCTCCGAGATCCCATCGCAATCACGGCCACAATCAAAACCCCCTTCTCTGAAACCACGGCAGAAGGTCTTTGCATCCCATTCACCGAACTCGTGGCGTTTCGTAAACGACTCATGAAATTCCTGCGAAGAGAAGACGAGGGGGTGGTTTCACTCAGCGTGTTGATGCCATCTCTGGACATCACCTTCATATCCAGGACTGGAGAAAGAGTCATGTCCGACATCCGACTCTCACCCGATCTGCGCCTTGAGCGGCACATGTACGATTTCGAACTCACTTGGAATGAAGTCGGCCAGATAGGACGAAATTTTGACCTGCTGCTGGTATCTTTGCCTTTACTCCGTCAACAATGAACTAAGCTGCATCTACTCTCTCTTAATGCATTGACCTCCATGTTCTTCATGACCTTCATGGTGATATTTTCCGAAACTTTCAGGATGAGACGCCTCACAATAGCCGCTGCGCTTTTGTTTCTGCCTCATGTCGCTGATGCAAGTCCTCTCTCGTTACCGCAACTTGATGGCGCGGCACCGATCTTTGTTGTTATCAGCGCTGCCGAGGTCAACGCTGCCAATATCAATGGGCGCTTTTATTCAACAAATCAGGCAAAGGATTGGCTCCTCCAAGCCAAAGAGAAATTTGGTGGAGATGGGCCGATCCTGATCTTGTGTGGAACTGATACACCGATTGGGACGATTGAGTTATGGCAGCAACTGGTGAAGCAAACCCATCAACACACTTGGACAGTTGTTAAAAACAGCTCGGGGGAATTCCGCGTTATGCAGATAAATGCGGCTCCTGTCAGTGATCCGGCAGTGATCAGACAATTAAATTCCAAGTTGGATAGCATACCAAAAACTCGCTCGTCGTTATCGGGGCCATCCATCCTCGTTCCACCCCCGCACCCACCAACGGGTGCCGCTAACGTTTACAAAGGCAATGACTTTATCATCCCCCCTCCGCCCGAGCTCATCAAAGAACTGCAGGAACCTGAATGAGATCGAAAATTACCATGAAGAGCTTGAAGGGCATGAAGGGGAATACATTCGGAAAACGACGAGGAAAGTTCAGGCTTGCCGTTCAAATTGGAGTGACAAGACCAATTTTTGTCCTTTCCTATGCATTGACCTTCATGCTCTTCATGTTCTTCATAGTGAAACCAATTCCTTACTAAGAATATTCTCATGAGAGCCTACCCAATCTTGTATCTGACCCTCGCAGTCCTCTGCGGAGCGGGCATTGGCTTTGGAATCGTCGGGGCTGCGACATCAGATCAGAATCTTCCCCAAAACATGAATCAATCAGGATTTTACCTCAGTTGGATCCCGATTGCGGTTGTGGTCTTTTTGATCATTTCGCTGCTGTTTTGGATTCTTGGGTTGATCCATTGTTTGACGAACAGGGCTTTGGAGGGAAACGATAAGATTATCTGGGTTCTTGTGGTTATTCTTTTGAATGCCCTCGGGGCTGTTTTGTATTTCTTTATTGCTCCCAATCCCGCAGCGCGGGAAATGCTGGCTCCACATAAGAGATGAATGACACTTGCGAACGGTGCATGAATCCCAAGAAATTTGTTCCAAATTCCTCTACGTTCAAATCCGAGAATAAAACCTCCCTCCCCTTCGGCATGAGGGGACCATTCTGAGCGAATAGAGGGAAATCTACAGTGCCGCTTGAAGCGCCTGAACCCGTTTCTCAAGCCCGGCAGGATCTAGAGACTTCTGCCTCTCAACCTCTTTCGCGATGGCTGCCACAGTATCCTTCATCATCGCGATCGCTTTGCCCCGCAAAAGGCCAGCCATCCCCGAACTTGGTGTCGTAAGGATCGTGTAGCGCAGCAGGGTTGCATCATCAAATGGCACAGCCCGCAACTCACCCACGCTGGCCTTGGTTTGCACGGCACGGATGAGCTTCCAGCTGATGAGGTATCCTCCCCCGGGAACCCGTGTCAGCCGGTTTTGGGCGGTGTAATACTCATCAGGAAGAATCGGAACGGAAACGCCATAATCCACATCGGTCACTGACGCGGAAAGGGTTTTGGAAACCTCAGATTTGAGAATCTTCGGAATGTAGGTGGAAGCATTCTTGTAGTCAAAAAACACCGCCGCCACCTGCTCTGGCTTCGCGGCAACAATTTTGTATATGATGACTCTCGGCCATGGCTCCCCAGGCAATTCCTGCAAAACAGTCACCTGCTTGCCGGCCTTAATATCGCTCTTCTGCGCAGCAGTAAGTTCCTTCATCAAGTCCGCACGTACAGGCGACACCCCCATAAACAAAATCCCCAAGGTCACCCAAGGAATCACACAAAGCTGTCGAGTCATTCAGAAGAAATAAAGATATTCTGCCCTGTTTTGCCAAGTGTGTAGTTTGTCGCCTCACGAAAAAAAACGGACCGGCTTAGGTGCCATTGTTTAGGCCGGAATCAATTCAAAACCGCCTTACAAAATGTCGTAAATACCACAAAAACATTGGCTTGCGCATGGTGAATAGAATAGCTAATCTATTCACATGCGTTTTGACCCGCACTCCCTCCTTGGGGGAAAGTATTGGTTCGAGCAAGGATGTAGCCGGTGGTCATCTCTTTTTGACGGAGAATTTCCAAATCATGTTTATCCCGATTTGCCATGGTTTCTTGACGACTATCGTCCTCAGGGATTTTTGGGACGTGCGTTTGCTCGCAAACACGCAGCGGCGCTGGGCCGGGAATCCAACCCTGCTGGATGGAGTGGCCATGTTGTCATTGAAGCCATGATACGATTCGGTGGGGACTTCGCATGAGCATTTGTGCTTGGCCGTGAGTCTCTGGCTGCCGCAATTGCCACGACAGAAACCACTTTATCTCACTCCGATGGTAGGACTGGGCAGCCTCCACCTTCGCAAGAACCTATGACGGGACAAGCCTTGCCCGCCCACGTGTCGCTTGTTCAGGTCAACGAAGGGTGACCTGGCCTTCGCCGGGCATCCATTCAATATCTGAGTCAGGAATTTTCAAAAGAATGCCTTCATTCACGGCAACCTCAGGTTCAACGAAGGCATTGGTGCTAAAAAGAATCTGCCGTGACGTTTCGTAATCGGAAAAGTCAACAGCGTGGGTATAGCGTGAGGCTTTATCCATGGCTCGAATGTAGGGCGTTGTTCGAGCATCGGCGGTCAGAGCTTTGAGCGATTGAATGTAATCCGCTCGGAAAATCGTTGGAATGATGATGGGAGACAAGTTGGTTTCAGAGAGTTCCTGATTGAGAACCGCTCTAGCAACACGCCCGTTCCCGTCATCAAATGGATGCACCTCGCTGACGAGGAAGCTGGCAAATATCCCGCGAGGCAGGCCTGGCGAAAGGGATGATAGAAACTCCCACCCTTTCTCAAGGGTACCCAACACCAGCTCCGGTCGAACAAAAACGGTGCTGCCAGCTGAATTTGCGGAGGTCTTGAATTCCCCCGGGCGAATGTCAGCCCTGTGGCCTGCAATCGCGGCATGACTTGATTTCAGATACTGCACAAATGAGGGAAAATCATTGTATTGGGGATTCTGATAGCCGCGCGCATTCAACAGATGAAATGTGCCTATGATGTCATGAGCATCGCTTGGCCTCGCTGCGGGTATAAAACCCTCAAAAACGATGTTCTTCGCGGTTTCAATCGGGAACCGGGTGCCCTCGATGTAGTTGGAAAAATACGCTTCAAAAAACGGCAATAGTCTTTCATCCGCTTCGTTGCGACGTGGTTTGCCCGGCGGACAGTTTATCGCGAGCGCTTGGCGAAGAGTCTCAAACAAATCAATGCGTGTAGTATCAACTCCATGGTCGGCAGAAAAATCTTGGCCTCTCCTGCTTTCAAGCGGGTGTGTCTGTGTTCCAAGGATGGAACCCAAGAGGAGATTGAAGGCGGCAAACTCCTCATGTTGTCCAGTTTCTTTAGAAATGCGACGAGCTTGATCGCGAAGTTTTTGCAGGGGTTCAGTCCCTGATGTTTGAATCAAACCCACCAACCATTCTTCCATCTCCTTCTGCGAGAATGTTCGAGCGACATTCCCATCGCGACTCCGAGATGCACGCATGTTCTCGAGGATGGCCCTGGCTTGTGAGCACATTCGAATCTTGAAAAAAGGGCGGTCGTCGCTCGAAGGTGGGTGTCCATTCCGTGGCCGAATTTTATGGCCGGGGAGCTCCAAATTGGTTCTCCGTTCTGAAATGATAAAAATCGAACCGTCCGGTGCCGGGCCATTTTCGAGGGCAGTTCGGTCTGAAATGATGGCGTCTGGAAAATAATGCCCGACAATATCCCAGATGTTGCGACGAATGATTCGGGTGTCTTCCTCGGTCTTATTTGTCGTAAAAAGCCCCCAAGCCAACTTCCGGAGTTTTCCGCTTTTCACCCGAGCGTGAATCATCCGACTGCTCTCCTTAGTCGAGAACACGATCTCGGAACTTCTTTGAGTTACGGCTAACTTCACGAGGTGAATGTAAACATATACACTTTAATCGCAAGGTTTATGTAAACTTTTGGTATTTAATCGAATGTTTCGAGTAAATAATCACTATTTAAGGCCGACAGGATGGGCCTGCTTTGCAGGCTCTTCGAGAGTGGCTTTGCGATTTGGATGGCGCTATCGCGCTGGCAGTCGAACGGCGTTCTCATCCTGTCGGAATCTTTTTGTTTCGCTTCGCGAAAGAAATTGGGCAGGACAGGATTCGAACCTGTGAAGGCGTAAGCCAGTGGATTTACAGTCCACCCCGTTTGGCCACTTCGGTACCTACCCGGAATTTTCCGGAGGGGGGCGATTCGTGATTACGGCCGGGCCGTTTCTGCGAATCGCGGAGAAAGGGTTATAGATTTAATGATGACGTTTGGCAATGGAAAGTCGTTGGTATCTGCGGGAAGGTTGCTGATTTCGTCCAAAACATCCAAACCTTCCAAGATTTCGCCGAAGACGGTGTATGTTTTATCGAGTTTGGGCGCTGGGGCCAAGGTCACAAAAAACTGGCTGCCATTGGAGGCTTTGGTGGGGTTGATATTGTCAGGGAGTCGCGATGTGGCCACCGATCCGCGTTTGAGGGGAAGGCGGATTTCGGCAGGCAAGGTGTAGCCGGGTCCACCGGTTCCCGCCTTGAGCGGACGCCGCTCGGCAAGCAGCCAATAGCGGGTGAGCGGATCACCTGTCTGAACAAGCGTGCCAGGAAAAATGCGGTGAAATCGGATGCCCTTGTAAAATCCTTTGGTCACAAGCTCTTTGAAATTTGCGACCGTGACGGGAGCAGCATCATCATAGAGTCCAATAATGACTTGGCGGGTGCCCTTGGTCGTGCCGACTTGAAGTTCCACAACCGCGACTTCAGGGCCGACAGTGGCGGCTTGTGACGGATCTGCGGCGAGCAGACTGAACAGGAATGAAAGGGTGAGAAGTTTATACCAATGGGAATTCATGACGTTGACATTCTCCGAGTGTTTTGCCGAAAGCATCGTGGACGATGAAGCGGTTTTCAGAGATACGAGAATTGAGATAACCGAGAGCGGCGGTTTGTGCCATTCCAAAATGCAGGGCAGCCGAAGTGATGGTTCCTGCGGGTTGACCCGATTCCGTCACCAAGGCGGTTGCGTGGTCGGCAGAAAAGTCCCCGACGAAACCGCAGAGTGTCCGATTTGTGCGTCCCACGCTCTCAATGCGTGAGACAACTTCCTGGCCGACATAACACCCTTTGTGGAAATCGACAGCCGTTCGGTCCAGTCCTGCTTCATGAGGGAGTGTGTCTTCTCCAAGTTCTTTGCCCCATCGGGGAACGCCACGTTCGATGCGCAAAAGCTCAAGTTCCGCAGCAGTGGCCTCGATGAGGTCATCGGGTGGGGTCAGCACGTCGTGGCCGGGAACCCCGAGGCGCGAGATTTTCAGGGAGTCATGGGGCAGGGACAAGCCAAACACATGCCAGCCGGTGCTTTCCGAGGAGATGTCCTCCATGGTCACATCATCAGCCACCACATAACGCTCAAGCCTTGGGAGCAGGGTTTCCGCGACCTCAGGGTCACTGTCCACAATTAAGGCATCGCCATCACTCCACACATAAACCAGAGCGCACAGCTTGCCTTTGGCGGTGAGCAGGAGTGCTGGCAGCGCAACGCCATCTTTGAGGGTGGTGAGGTTGTTGCTGAGCTGGCCGTTGAGGTAGCGGCGGCTGTCGATGCCGGTCACGCGAATCAGGGTCCGTGGACCAATCGGGAATACACCTCCCTTGGTTCGCAAATGCTCGAGCCGTTGATGCGGGGACAACACGCGCTTCAGCGGGATCCAAAAACCTTCCAGCGTTTGGGCTGGGGTTTCTCTGGGGCGGCTTCGGGGGCTTGAGGAGCGGCCGGGCGGAATTTTTCGTCCAAGGAAGCCTCATGGTCCGGATATTTGTAGAGCCGGGCAATGCTTGAGAAATCGCGGTCGGAGAGGCCTTGTTGGATCCCTGCCATGGCGGCTCCTGCAAAGGAACCGGCGGCGGGGAGTTCGATCCCTGCATCTGCTGCCATAGCCAAGGCAATCTGCACGTCCTTAAACATATGCTTGAGGGCAAACCTTGGCTCAAAGTCATCAAGGATCATGGAAGGGATCTTCATCTCAGCAAGCTGAGAGCGGACGCCGTGGTGAGGTAAGACCTCCAAAAGATTCTGTATCGCGACCCCATTGGTCGAAAGCAAGGCCATCGCTTCAGAGAGCGCGGTGACAGTCACAGCCGCAATGAGGTTTGTGGCAATCTTCAACACGGTGGCGTCTCCAATTCCACCAACCGGAAGAATGGCTTTCGCATTGGCTTCCAAGATCGGTTTGGCAACACCAAGGGTCTCGGAGTCTCCCCCAATTAGAAAGACGATCTCGCCAGCCGCAGCCGCATCCCGGCTCCCAGTGAAGGGGGCATCCAAGAACTTGGCATGACGCTCCTCCACAAGGCGCGCAGCCTCTTTGGTTTCGGCAGGTGAGACCGTGGCGTGATTTAAAATAATATGACCCGGCCCGAGCACCTTGCTCATCGTTGTGATGGTTTCCAGGAGGGCAGGACCATCCGCGACAAAGATTTGGATAATTTTTGCCGATTCAGCCACCTCCAGCGGGGAGGGCAGAAAGTTGGGCTCGGGACGGGGGGTGCGGTTCCAGACCCAAGCTTGAAATCCTTTGGCACGGAGATTTGCAGCCACGCGGGAACCAATAATTCCGAGCCCGATGACGCCAACATTTGTTTTGGAAGGTCTAGCCATGATTTAAATGAAGGGACATCTGTAGTCTGGACCGGGGAGAATCACGATAAAAAAATTCCTTCCTCGGCAATCTCCCGAGCAAAGTAGGTCAGAATGATGTCCGCCCCGGCCCGGCGAATCGCCGCCAGGGATTCATCGCGGGTCCGCCGATAATCGAGCCAACCCAAGCGAGCAGCGGCGTGAATTTGAGAAAATTCGCCGCTGACCTGATACGCTGCCACGGGGACCGAACTGCATTCTTTGACGGCCCGGATCACATCCAAATACGCGCCGGCGGGTTTCACCATGACAATGTCCGCACCCTCGGCCTCATCCAGGGAGGCTTCACGGATGGCCTCCCGAACATTGGAAGCATCCATTTGGTAGGTGGCCTTGGAGATCGCGTCTTTTCCGATCTTGCTGCCAACCGCATCCCGGAAAGGGCCATAGTAGGCTGATGCATATTTGACGGAATAAGCGAGTATGAGGGTTTCTTCATGTCCGGCAGCATCCAGCGCTGCCCGAATTGCGCCGACGCGGCCATCCATCATGTCAGAAGGTGCCACGATGTCTGCGCCGGCCTCGGCTTCCATGACCGCGAAGCGACATAACAACTCCACCGTTTCATCGTTCGCCACGGTGGAGCCATCGGGGTTTAACACGCCATCATGCCCATGATCGGTGAAGGGATCGAGTGCCACGTCGGTGACGATGGCCAGTTCAGGAACAGCGTTTTTCACGGCCCTGACAGCGCGAAAAATAAGTCCGTGGGGATCAAAGGCGGATTGGCCGCTCGCATTTTTCAGGGTGGGATCAAGGCAAGGAAAGATCGCGACCGCATTGAGGCCTGCTTTTTTTGCAGCCACGCATTCGGTGACCAGCGAATCCAAACTGCGCCGCAACACCCCCGGCATGGACGGGATTTCGTGGTCCTCGGCCAAATCATGGACAAACAATGGATAGATCAGATTCTCTTTATGCAGCCGGGTCTCGCGAACGAGACTGCGGATCGTCGCCGATTTTCGAAGTCGGCGGGGACGGATGGGAAGATCAAGAGACATTGCCGTGAGTATGGGGGATGAAGTATCACCATGACAATATGTCGTCTTTAAAAATTTGGGTGGTGGCCGGGGAGTCCAGCGGAGACTCGCGGGCTTACGAGCTGATGCGTGCCATTCAGGCTGCTGATCCCGGCGTGCAATTTTTGGGGGCGGGTGGCCCTCGGATGGCTGAATTGTCCGAGCCTCCTTACGACAATTGGATTTCGAAAGCGGCGGTTGTCGGCCTCGTGGACGTGCTCAGGCATTATGGGTTCTTCCGCAAAAAATTTCATGCCATGCTTGAGGAGGTTGATCGCATCAAGCCCGAGGCCGTGATGTTGGTCGATTACCCGGGATTTAACCTACGCCTGGCCAAAGCGCTTCGAAAACGCGGCTACCCAGGAAAAGTGCTTTATTACATCAGCCCGCAAGTTTGGGCATGGAACCGCGGACGCATTCCAAAAATGGCAAAAATCCTCGATCTCATGATCTGCGTGTTTCCGTTTGAGAAACCCATGTATGAGGCCAGCGGACTCCACACCGTCTTTGCCGGTCATCCCCTATTGGAAGCTCTGCTCGGGGAGAAATCCCAAGCACCCCGCGAACAAAATCTGCTCGGTCTTTTCCCCGGCAGCAGAAAGCGAGAGGTCTATCGCATTTTTCCCGCAGAACTCGCCGCCGCCCGAATCATCGCGGCAAAACGACCCGAAACTCAATTCGAAGTCGCAGCCGCAAGCGAAGCCCATGCCACGTGGATCCGCGAACAGGCCGGCGACTTTCCTATTAAAGTTGCGGTCGGCACCGCGCATGACCTCATGCAAAGAGCCACAGCTGGCATCGTTTGTTCCGGCACCGCCACTCTGGAAGCGGCATTTTTTGGCCTCCCCTACTGCCTCGTTTACAAGGCCGCATGGCTCACCTTCGAACTCGGTCACCGACTCGTGAATGTCGATTGCCTCGGCATTATCAACATCCTCAACAACTACAAAACTAACCCGCCTCCCGACCCCAGTCTGCCAGCCCAATCCGCCCCCCACATCGTCCGCGAATTCATCCAACACTTCGCGACCCCAGACGCCATGGCCGAAGAAGCCATCCGGCTTTTGGATGACGTCAAGTATCGCGACACCCTGACCTCAAAATTCCAGGAAATCCTTACCGGCCTCCAAGCCGAAGGAGCCAGCCAACGCGCCGCCTCGGCAATCCTGGCGGAGTTGAAGTAGAGAAATTTGGAACAAATTTCTTTGGAATGATGATCGTTTTGAACAAAAGCACGCAAAGGAAACAAATGGGCGGACAAAAAACTGAGATGGCTCGAATCCTTAATGTTAACTTTTCAGGGTGGCCGGAAACGGGGAAAAAGACCTAAAAGTGAGCCAAAACGACATATACGCAGCACTTGGTCCGATAGATTACACATCGGAGGACATGTGCAGTTGTGGCTCGGTGAGTTCGCTTGTGCTGCAAGACTGCCTGATTTCGAATCCCTTGTATTGCGGCACTTGCTTCGGTGAAGTGCCACCTGCGTGCATACCACTTCCTGAGGACTTAGTAAGACCCATTGCTCAGTGGAGAGACATCTACCGATCACTCTACTTCCTTTGGTTGGACTCAGGTGACTACGCAGCTTGGGCATCCGAGCAGCTTTCCGATATTGCCGGACAGATTCACTCAATGGGGCGAAACATTGCAGACCGGCTCACGAAAGAAGGACATCCTTGCTACTACCGTTGGTTCATTCCTCATCCAGAGAGCAGTCCATCAAATTGCCCGCTTTGTGGTCAGTCCTTACAGGAGGCTTGGCCGGGGCGGGCTGACAGATGTTGTCGTCCATGCCGCATCGTGCTATGAACCGTTCCATCGAGCTTCACGCAGAATTCAAATGACGACCTATCTTGAGAGACGTTGGGGTGGCGGTGGAAAAGACCCAGCCAACATGGAATTGCTGGAAGCTCTGGATGAAATGAGTGCGCCCGATCCTGAGTACCCTGACTGTTGGCTCGCTGACGAAAACCAGTGCACCATTGCCTTCAATGAGGACGGAAGAGTTGTTTTCGAGAACCCCGAGGAAGACGAGGGGCCTTGGCATATGAAGAATTGCTCAAGAGAGCAGGTATTAACGCTTTGGCACTTTTTACAGAGTGGTAAGATGGCCGAGATCAGGGCATTTCCGTGGATCGATGGATATCAGTGAAATCTGCGCCAACCCCATCAGCCCCAAGTCTTTCTAGACAGGCAATTCCAGTTATTCCGCCAAAATCATGCTTCGAGAGTTAGCGCTCCAATATCTGAAGACACTGGCAGCTAAAGTCGGCGAGACGGTTCAACTCGGTTGGTTTGTGTTCAGGATCATCGACGGACCGAACGGAATTGACCTTGAAACATTGGACTTCAAAGCCGTTGCATCATTCACCACGGATTTTCAGATTCCGCATGAGCCCATGCGCACACATCTAGAACCGCTGTGAGTTGATCCACATTGAGGGCACTCGGCGAGAGAATAGGACCGGTACCGCCAAGCTTGGTGATGTGTCATGATTCGAACTCCGGATTTCCACCCAAAGACGACTTCTGGCAAATCCCCGTTCATGGACATGAATACTTGCACTGGGTCACCAATCACCCCTTGAGTGAAATCAAGTTGACATTTAAACCGGACTTTTCTGCAAGGAGCGCCTGCCTTTTGTCGCCGGTGTGAAATTGCGCAGCCTCCAAGACCCAAGCATGACTCACATGCAGCAGGTCCAGAGTTCGGCAAAGCGTTATGGGGGAATATTTTTTTGACAGAGATTCTGATTTTTCCTGGATCTCCCCCGAGTTTGGTGTCACTCGGGCGAGACGTCGCGAAGTGATGTCGTCGTCGAAGGCGCCTAATGCTTTGTTTAAGTCCTGAGCACGGATTTGTCCCCTCCCATACAAGACTCTCAGGGCATTGCGTATCTCCATTTCTGCCAAGAATGGCAGTGGTAGAAAGGGTTGCTCCGCGACGAGCCTTGCAACAATCTCTGATCCAGCCTCCAAGTGATACAGCTTCACGAGGAGACCGCTGTCGAAGTAATGGAAAACTTTTTCACCTGTCATCGTAAATGAGTTGCGCTGCGGGTTCCTCCGTGGGGTGCTCTCCGCCATAAATGGATCGCAACCTCGCTTTCAGGTCAGGCCAAGCCTCAGGAGGCAAAGATCTGACTGCCGGTGTCAGATACCCAATCACCCGTTTTCCCATGACCCACTCGAGCGTTTCTCCGCGAAGCAGTTTGTTGCGAACAGCACGCGTGTTTTTTTGAATTTCTCGTGTGTTGATGGCGGCCATGTCTGACAAAATGTCAGACATTCTTCATAAAGTCAATGTCAGTTAAGCCCCGTGCCTCTCTGATTTCCTAATGCGTCGCTCCCATCCAGCCATCTCCGCAGGGGCCGCCGCCGGCATATTCTTCGACATGGCTGACTGTTTCACCGCGGCGGTTGAGGATGGGGTGATAAAACTTTGCGACACAATCGCTGGCCTCGTCAATGTAGTGGCCGATAAAGGTTCGGCGGGAGCGGTCTTTTGTGCGGTTCGGGCCGGATCCGTGGATGAGATTTCCACCGAAAAACATGGTTGAGCCGCGGGGCACGGGAACGGGGATTGGTTTCACTTCGCGGGGGAAGGGATTGATGTGGCTGTCGCCGTAGTTCTTCCAATTTTCAACCGCAGTGACGTCTTTTTTCGGGCAGAGAATGTTTCCTTTGTGAGAACCGGGAACAACCCAGAGGCATCCGTTTTCGTCTGTGGATTCATCAATCGCTGTCCAGGCCGCGATGCAAGTGGTGGGTTGGCTGATGAGATAAAAATTGTCCTGATGCATGCCCTGACCTTTTGCGCCAGGGGGCTTGTAGTAATACATGGTCTGAACGCCAAGGGCCGGACGTCCGAGAAGCGACTCCAACACATCCATGACGTTGAGGTTCAGAAACCACTCCCTCACTTTGGCGCTATAGCGGTGGGGGTGCATTGCCCGCACTTGTTGTTTGGCGGGATCGAGGTCTTCAAACGTGTTCCCCGCATCATACACTTTCTGTCCATTCCGTTTGTAATCTTCAAAAAACTCTTCGATGTCAGCGAGTTCGTGAGCGGCGAACAAGCCGTCAATGATGCAATAACCTTCACGGTGAAAAGTTTTAATTTGTTCCTCTGAGATGGGGAGCGTGGAAATCATGTGGCCAGTTTGCAGGAAATTCGTGGAATTTGGAATGGCGGGATTCCCTGTTTATATGGAATAATATCTTATGCAGAAAAATCGAAGCCAAGATTTCACTCCTCCAGCAAGCAAACGAATCTATGGCAATGAATTTTATGAAGCAGCTGATTATCAGACAGTTAGAAATAATGGTCGCCCCGACTGCCTTTTGATTTATACGCTGGCAGGACTTGGTCGGGCGGGGTTCCATGAAATGGATAAAAATCTCGAACCTGGAAACCTATGGCTCTATGAACCCGGATCTTATCAGAATTATGGCACCGCCAAAATGCCGGGGAATTGGCACTTTCTTTGGGTTCACTTTGAAGCGTCAGCGCGTCTTGCCACCTTGATTGATTGGCCTCTGTGGAACAAGGGAATCAGAAGTTTGCAAGTTCCAAAAGGATCCCTTCGAAAGGAGATCGAGGCGGCGATGCGGCGTATGATTCGTTTTAGTGGGCGTCAGGGAGCCAATGCGGATGCGCTCGCTTACCATGCGTTGGAGGAAGTGTGTCTGCTCGCTCAACCGCTGGCTGCGGGCGGCGGCAGTCGTGATCTTCGGATTCAAAGGGCCATTGATCACCTGACGCACCACTACGAGCAACAGTTCGATCTCCAATCGCTTGCCAAATTGGCGGGACTTTCGGTTTCGCGACTATCCCATCTTTTTCAAACGCACACAGGCAAGAGCCTTCGGGACTTTCAGGAAGACGTACGAATGGAACACGCATCTTTCCTTCTTTTGTTAACCCAACTGCCGGTCAGCGAGGTTGCTCTGAAATGTGGATTTGAAGATGCCCTGTATTTTTCGAAAAGATTCCGTCGAGCGAAGGGCTCCAGCCCTTCCGAGTTCAGGGCCCAAAAGCGTCTGCTTTGATGGGGTCTTGCTTCCAGAAAGAAACGTCTGCCAAGCTGCCTTCAAGAAGCATGTTCCATGATGTCGGAAAGAAACATGTTCCATGTTCCTCTACGAGGAAGCGATCACACCACCTGACGCAGCAATTCCAAATCGGTGAAGGCCGTGATGTTGGCAATTGTGGCCCAGCGTGTTCCTTGATCGGCGGGAAGCTCGACTCTGTCCCCGACCTTTTTGCCAAGAAGCGCCTGACCAATGGCCGCCATGTAGGAGACGATCCCCTGGTCGGGAGCGCTGTCCCATGCGCCAAGGATGCTGAACGTTTCCTGCCCTCCACCCTCCAGATCCAGCAACACAATGGTGCCAATCGAAACTTGGGTGGCGTCTGGGTTTTCGAAGTTGGTCCCTCGGGCGCGGCCCAGATCGCGTTCGGATTCCGCACGCCGGCGCATCAGAACTCTCTGTTGTTCCTTGGCGGCCTTGAATCCGAAATTCTCGCGCAAATCTCCCTGGTCTCTGGCCGTGGAGATGTCTTTGGTGTTTTGTGGGATTTCCACATTGATCAAATGTTCGTAGGCCGCCTTACGTTTTTCCAAGCTGGCCCATGAGACCGTGAGTGTTTCGTCAGCAACGCCTTCGTCGCCACCAATCATGGATTGAATGTCAGGATACAGTTTGATGATCCGACCAATCAAAGAGCGTTTGTTCAGATCGTCATACACGGGCGTCAACAACAACCGCCGCATAGCATCACGAACGGCATCCGGCTTGGCTTCCTTGAGGAGTTCGCCAAGAAGTTCCCGATCGTCGAGCAGGAGGTCGTGAAGGCGGGAACCGCGTTTTTCTGCAAGCATGTCACGCTCCAAAGCGCTAAAGATCGCATTCAGAAGATCGGCATTAAACAGCTCGGGGAATGTGGCACCACGCTCCTTGCCAAGCCAGATCAGCGTTTCGGCGGAAACTGATCGATCGCTCACCCATCGAGCCAATGCGGCACGGAGGGATTCGGTTTGGTTATGGCGCTCAAGCAGCTTCGAAATTTCGATCACCAAACGTGAGGGAGCTTGTTTGGCAAGGCGGAGCGCCACGTCGATCCATTTGTCCTCAAAGGCTTCTGGAAACTGCTCCAAGGCCCGGCGTTGCTTGGAAGCGGGCAGAGAGGCAAAAATTTCGTGGATTCTGGGAAGCTCGCTGCGGAGAATTTCTGCAACCGTCGGTGCTCCTTCGCCTGCAACCAGGCTGTTATGACGTGCCAAAATTTCGTCACGTGCGAGGAGAAGTTCGAGGGCTTGGGCTGGTTGAAGACGGCGTCCTTTTTGCGCGGCCTCTTCGATTTGTGAGGTCACCGATTGCAATTCCTGTACCTCCTTTGCCAAGTCATCCAAGCTTTTTACAACCTCATCCACAGCAGCAATCTGATCCTTCAAAAACCTCGCTCCCCGAAATTTATCAAGCAGGCCCTTGCCCGGATCCGCAGGCTCCGCCAACAAGACCACAGGTTCCGTTTTTTTGGCTGGGAGTTGGAAACACCCGTCTGCTTTGAGTTTCTTCTTCGTGGATTCCCACCATTTTTTGAAAGCTGGTGCCGCAAAGACTTCCGGCACAAGGCTTGCAGAAATTTGCTCCACGGTCGCACGTCCGTCATGGTCAACAAGGATCGATCTCACGAGTCCGACGGGATCCTCGTCCGCTTGCGTGCGAACAGTTTCTGGTGAGGTGACCTTGCGAGCCAAGATATGCTCGGCAGAAATTGCCACCAAAGTTTCTGCCGCATATTCGACCTGCATCGAGTGTTTTTTCTTGGTCGGAAAATCAATAAAGATTTGGGCGGTCAGCAAATTCCACTCCACCACCTGCCCGAAGCCCCAGCTTTTATGACGGCAAAAACTTCCAACCGTCAGCTTCTCAAGGGCCTCCGCTGTGGTCTGGTTAAGTTTTCCTGTGTCAATGGCCTGCTGGATGTCTTCGTTCATGACTCCTTTTTCTGATGAATCCGGCTTCGCTGCAAGGTTGGATGTTAAATCCTTGGAATCTTGCTCGATTTGCAATAACTTCGATCTTCCAGAAATTCTGAGGGAAACCGCTTCTGGCGTTCCTTAATCCCAAAAAATTTTATCACAAATTCCTCCAAACCAATTTGGAGGAAGTCGGGAAAATCAGAGCGCCTCAACGATCCGCAGTTCGTCAATGGCCATTTCATCCAGATTTTCGAAGAGGTCTCTTTTGATCGATCTGCGCACGGATTCCAGGGACCCGTGTTTCCTTTTCAGCAATTCTTGGAGGCTTCCCACGGGATTTTCGCCTGCTTCCAAGCGCAAGCTGCCCGCCAGCAATGTCCTCAAACGGTAAAACGGCAAATAATGGTCTGCCTCCATGCGATAACGGCACTCGAGAAACACATCCAGCGCGCGGTCCCAGTTTTCCCCGTTCAACAACAGGGACCTCAGCTCCAAAAGATCATCCCAAAACTCACGACGAGTGACAGGAAACAGCTCCTCAACAATTCGGGCTGCGTCATTTCTCCAGTTCTTTTTTGGGATCTCTTTCATTGGTCTTTCACCATCATCGCTTAATGAGACCGATTCGCAAGCACTGGAATCATTGAATGAGGAAAATTATTGGATCACCATGGCAGAGCCGCTTGTTAAATATCTCATTAAATATCTGTTGCAAATTTGTGAGTTCCTGATTACAAGGAGTTTGCAATGAATAAACTCTCCTTAATCACAGCCGTTATTGCCCTCTCCGCAGTTGCGCTGACAAGTGCCACTGCTGGTTCAGGGAAAACCTTCAAAGAATCCAAAGAGGTGATCGAACCGATCAGCTTGTTCCGTGACACGGAATTTCAAGTTGATGGATTTTATCATCAATTCTTCCGCAAACCAGGAAGCGACAATCACATTATCCGCACAGGTGCGGGCGGTGGGTTCGCTTTCAACTTCATCTTCGCCCGTTACTTCGGTATTGGAGTTGAGAATTTCTGGACCTCCAATGGTCCGACCAGCTACCACCTTGGTGGTTACGGGATTCTCCGCTACCCAATTGAATCGCTTCGGTTGGCTCCTTACGCCTTGGTTGGCGGCGGTGCCGGACTCGGCAGCTTTTCCTATGGCTACTTCAATGTGGGCGGTGGACTCGAGTTCCGTATCACTCCCAACATCGGAACCTTTGTGGACAGCCGCTGGTACATTGGTAACCCCGCCAATGGCAGCGACATTCGCGCCGGACTCCGCTTGAGCTTCTAATAAAGCTCCCAATAATTCCTAAACCCAAAGGGGCGGCAGTGATCTGCCGCCTCTTTTTTTATTCCATCTCGGAGTCTCGGGAGACAAACCGCCCTGCCGCCGCCTCGCGCGCCCGCCAGTTGTGGAACAAAAGAATCCCAATCCAAATTTTTAGCGCCATCACGAGGGAAGCAACCGCCATGGCAACCACCTCGCGTTTAATGTTTTTAGTTTTCTGCATGGGATAGGGATACGCCGGTCATCGGGTTGGGTATGCATGGGAAATGTATCACTCCATGTCCAACTGCGGGGTGTCGTAGTGGCCGTTTTCGAGCTTTTGCCAGAAGAGGACCGGGGCATGTGCTGGGGGGTCTTCGGGGGTTCTCAGGGATCGGAGGGTGCGGTGGCCACGAATCGCCATGAGGGAGGCTTTGTCGGTGATGCGGAGGGGACTAAGGGTGAGCGACTCCAGGGGAAGTATGAGGAGAGTGCGGAGGGAGGAGGGATTCGTGGTGCTGAGATCCAGGTTTCGGAGTCTGCGGCAATTCATGAGAGGGCTGAGGTCGGAAGCATCACTGCCTGCGAGGATGAGCGTTTCCAGCTGTGGCATCATTCGTAGGGCCTCCAAAGATCGGATGCGAGTGTTTGCGAGGTTGAGTGAGCGAAGTCGCAGAAAAGCCCGTTGGTTGGGTGGAAGAGAATCGACGGGGGACTGGGAGAGGTCGAGGTTCTCGAGGGGCAGAGTGGCAATGGTCTCCCAATCGATGGCAGCGCAGTTCTGGAGTGTGAGGGCATTGACCGGGGAACCGCGCAGAGCCGAGAGGTCAGCGGCATTGCCGAGAAGGGTGGCGGAAATGCCGCCGGGAGAAGTGCGGTTTCCAGAAATGGTGGGCGCTTGTTCAAGGTTGTTGTCAAGCATCAGAGCGAGGGCCATTTCGTTCGGTCCGGACTCCCGTCCCAGCGGAGATTCTTTCGGCAAGCCAGGTTTGAGAAGGGCAGGCTTGCTGGAAAAAAATCGAAGAACGTTGCCCGTGGCGTGATCATGCGGAGAGTTGGAACGAAGCAGGGCATCCGTGGTCTCGTTGTTACGTGAACTCCCTGTGGCAGAGAGATTCACGGCAAAGGTCCGCATCGTGACCGCATCATCGTCAGGGTGTTTTAGGCGGTTGTTTGGGCGGTCATTGGCAGCGAGTTCTTCGGCCTTTGAAAAAGCAGTGACAGCAGATGGGAATTCCATCGCTGCGAGATGCAGCCGGCCTTTTAGCATCCAGGCCTCGCGAAACTGAGGGTTGGAGCAAAGAGCCCCCGACACAAGATCCTGAGCGCGGGACAGCAGTTGGATGACGCGGTCAGGATTTTTGTCGTAGCGTTGGAGCTCGAACGGCGAGAGTTCGAGGTGAAAAATGGTGAGGGCTTCGCCGAGGGCCCGCTGGGCGGCGGCCATGGCAGCGGGATCTCGCTGCGGCTTGGGTTCGTCGATAAGAGGCGGTGGTTCGGGGAGGACTTCGGTGACGGAAGATTGGATTTCTTCGATCTGTTTTTTGGTTTGTTGCAGGAGGTTTTCCTTCTCGGCTCGTTCACGCTCGGCTTTCTCGCGAAGGCCACGTTCGGCTTCGGTTTCTGCTTTGGCGAGTTGAGTCGAGGCTTGGGCGGCTGCGACCGCCTCCTCAGCGGCCCGCATTTCGGCAAGCAAATCCTTAATACGCTGGAGTTGCTCTGTCGCGATGTCCTCCTTGGCTTCGGCTTCCAGCCGTTTTTCTTCGGCAAGGGTCTTGTGGCTTTCGGCTTCAGCGCGGAGTTGCTCTGACTCTTTTCTGGCTGCCGTTTCCGTGGCAAGTTGGCGGCTCAGGCTCCAAACCGCAACAATGACCATGCCAATGATCACGGCCAGAGAAACGGCGGAAATGGCGGTCGCGGCCCGGTTTCGCTGAACAATTTTTCTGGCAAGATCCAGTGCGGAGACTGGTTTGGCGGTGATGACTTCCCCCCGCCGGTAGCGATCCAAATCGGCCCGGAGCGCGGAGACGCTCTGGTAGCGCCGGGAGGGATCATTACGCAAAGCTTTTAATGTGATGATCTCCAAATCCACATCGATCTTTGGGTTGATGGATCTTAAGCGAGGCGGTTCGTGGGTTCGGAGCGCTTGGGCATCAGTGACAATGTTGCCCGTGGCTTCGAAATGTCGTTTGCCGGTGAGCATCTGAAACAAAATCGTTCCGATAGCATAAACATCTGCCCGTTCGTCCACATCCTTGCTGGACTCTGCTTGTTCCGGAGGCATGTTCTCCAGCGTGCCAACCACATGACCGCTCACTGAGAGAGATTGACTGCCATCCGGGGTGCTAATTTTTGCAAGGCCGAAGTCGGCGACCAGCGGTTCGCCGTCCTCGCGAAGCAGGATGTTCCCCGGCTTGAGATCACGGTGGAGGACTCCGTGTTCGTGGGCAAATTGGATCGCCTCACAAACCCGGAGCACAATCGACAAACTTTGCTGCACAGGAAGCACGCGGGTGGTTTTTGATTTGGCTCGGACTTGCTCCTCTTCAGCTGCGGCTTCAGGATCCTCGGCCTTCTGCTGTCGCTCGGAACGGAGCGAACGGATCAGAGTGGGCAAATCGACTGCCCCTTGGGAAACAGTTGTATCCCTGCCCCCGTAGATCAGGTCAGCCAGCGAGAGACCATCCACATATTCCATGGCGATGTATTGGATGCCCTCAAATTCGTTCATCTCATAGACCCGGCAAATATTGCGGTGGGGGAGGCGTGCCATGATCTCAGCTTCCCGACGAAAGCGTTTGAGCTGCGCTTCGGTGACCGATTCATGGGAGTGCAGAACCTTGATGGCCACATTGTTTCCGAATCGGTCCACGCCTCTCCAAACGCGCCCCATCCCACCAGTTCCAAGAACTTCCACGAGTCGGTACTTCCCGAGGATCTGCGCCGTTTGGGTTGCGATCACATTGTCACCCCGCAATTCGATGGAATCCCCGATTTCTGATGTCCTGACAACCCGCAAAATCGGGGTGGCCGTGTCCCGTCCCGGCACTTTCAGCGACCATAGGTAATCGAAACTGAACTCCGCTTGGGAGGGGTCCTGATCGACGCCCGGACCCACAAGAAAAATAATACGACGAAGAGGTTCGGGAAGGGGTTCGATCTCATCACCAGTCCACTGGAAGTCACTCAAATCTGGCTCCTCTTCGGTGATGGCCCGAAGATGACTCCACCCGTCGGGCAGCACCCGAAGGAGGTGGGTGAGTGTGTGTTCGGGAACTAGAATCTCCCCGGGTCGTGCCAGGTGACACAATTTTTCTGAGAGTTCTACGGTGGGGCCTAGGGCGGTGTAATGACGAGAGTGCCCACCTCCCAAGGTGCCCACCAGCGTTTCGCCGGTCCAAATCCCGCAGGAACACGGCAGAATTTCTTTGCCCTCGCGATGGAACCCGGCGTGGAGGGCCGATGATTTCTGCATGGTTGCGCAGGCCGCTTTGACGGCGCGCAGAGGGTGATCCAAAAAATTTCGTGGGGCTCCAAAGATGCCGAGGATCGAATTTCCGCTGGCGCTTCCGACAGTGCCGCCCGGTTCCAAGATGGCATCGACAGCTTCCTCAAGAAAAGAATCGACAATCAGACGGGCCTCCATCGGCGGCAGGCGCTCCGCCATGGCATTCACATTGCGCAACATCGTGAACCCCACCGTCAAGTATCTGCGCTCGGGCTGTCGCGCCGTTCGAAGCTCTTCCTCGGTGAGGCTGTCAAAGGGGACGCCACTGGCTGTGGAAAGTTCCCCGCCAATGCTCTCAGCCGTGGTGACTTCGTCCAAGACGATATCGAGCACACCGCTCTCGCTGTAGGATTTTGCTTCAAAGACCCGTCCGACATCATCGGTCACAAGGTGGTTGGTGTTTCGCATGGAATCCGACCGACTGAAACAACTGCTCAACTCTCCGCTGCAACGGCTGGCAAGCACTTCCAATGGCGTGCCGATGAGGTCCTGCTTCGAGGCTCTCAGATAGTCCGCAAGGGCGGCATTGGCATAGATAACAATATCCTCCGGGGAGATCCGGGCCAACATGGTGCCTCGCGCTCGTGTGGAAAGGATGGTCATTCCACTCACACCCTAATCGGAAGGCACCCGCCGGGGGGAGTCAATTCTTCTTGCCAAAAATCAGGTTGCCAATCGGGGGACAATCCCGTTTTTTAAAAGGGCGTTGATAATATTTCCAAGAACTTCAATGGGGGGGTTCATAGCGTCCACTTCGACGACTTTGGAAGGACCGTAATGGGCAAGCAGCGGGGCGGTTTCCCGTTCGTAGGTGTCCAGCCGCGTACGGATAATCTCTTCATTGGCATCATCCAGGCGATTGTCTTTGAGAGCACGTTTCTTGAGTCTGGCAACGAGCTGGGCACGGTCTTTGCAGAACAAATGAAAAACGGCCTCCACCTCGATCACAGATTCCAACAACTTGGCCTGATGAACATTGCGTGGGATCCCATCCAAGACAAGGCGATCAATATCCGGTTTAAAAATATGCGTCTCTTTTGATTGGTTGATTCGAAGTTGCCAGAGCTGCACCGTGAGTTCGTCGGGGACGAGTTGACCTTTGCTGGAATACTCCAAAAATGAGCGGCCCAAGGGAGTCCGGGTATCGAGGGTTCGAAAGACGTCGCCGCAAGCGCAGTGGTAAAAGCCGGGCACTTTTCCCAGTGTGACACCTTGGGTGCCCTTGCCGCTGCCGGGAGCGCCAAGAAGGAGGACAGTCTGATATTTGTTCATACGCTAAAGATGTGACGTGAGATTTACTCGGTCTGGTGAAAGGGGTCAAAAAGTAACGCCCATCTGCGCTCCCAAAACAAGAGCGTTCGGAATATTGCCCGTGCCGCCGGGGTTCATCACCCACTGAATGTCCGGTTGAATGTACGCAAATGGTGTGAGTTGAACCCGATATCCCCATTCCAAAACCATTTCATAATCAGGGTAACCGCCGCCCGTGTCATTCACAGATTGTGCATAGTCGTTGCTAAATTTTCCATAAACCACGCCAAAGACTGTTTGGTCATTGTCACGATAAGGAATGAGCCCTTTGTAGGCCAACCCGCCGTTCACCTGAAATGGCAGCTTCGCAATGTTTTGCTGAGGTGAAAGGACAAAGGCGGTCCAAAGCGTCAGCCCCTGATCCGAACCCGGAGATTCGCGATAGATCATTTGATCAGCATGCCAATAAAAACCGTAGGAGTTGCGGGCTTTTTCCGTGGTGCCAAATTGAGAAAATTCCCATGGCGACCAATACGCTCCAAACCAATAGTTGCCCGGCAAACCCTCCATTTTCACAGGCTGGAAATTTTTCCCTGTCGATTTGCCGGATACCACCGATTTGCCATCTGTGGCCGGCGTCTCATCAACCGGGCGTTTAAAAAACTCTGGCGACCAACCGATTTGGCTGATTAACAAAACCCCATCGTTTGGGCGAATGCTCCAGTCCAAACCATGATAAGCACGCTCAAATACTCGATCTGAGACCTGGTAAATTCCAAGCTGTCCCTTCCACTCCGGGGTGGGCTGAACTTTGATGCGTGCTGCCCACACCGCCCATGGATAGGCACTGAACTGGGTATTGACTGGCAGAGCCTGCGGGTTGCCATCAATCCCATTGTTCATATACAGCCAGTAAAGAGGGGAAGATGCAAAATCATCCCCTGTGGCAAAACGCCCGAACTTGAGGGAAATTTTGTCATCCCACAACTTTTGGTCGAAGGACAACTCGTAAAACATGACCGTTTGCCCACCAAAAACCTGCTGGACCGTGAATTGGTTTCCGATGTTTTCCTGGGAGAGACTGCTGCCAGCGCGGTTAAGTCCGGAGACGGTGAGCGTGAGGCCCTGCCACCCCACCAATTTTTCGAAATCAAGTAAGGCCCCAAAGCTGATGTTATCAGTGTAAGTAAAACCTGCGGATATCCCACCAACGGGATTTCCAGCAATGTTGTTTGTGTAACTGCCGGAAAGCGTGACGCCAGCATCATTGGCTGCGGGGCGCAAGCCCCACCAGTCACCGGTCAAAGTCGGCCCATCCAACCAACCCACGGTTCCTATGGGGTGGGAGGAAGCAGGTTGATGATCGTCACGGATATAGGTGTCTTCTGCCTTGGCAAACGAGAGCGTTGCCGAGGCCATCACAGCGAGACAGAGGTGCTTGTTCATGGGGGGTGGTTTAATAGGATCAGAAATCTGGGGTGAACACAAGGGAACCGGGACAAAAAATCTTAACTCTGTGTACCCAAAATCATTGCGGCATGCCGATTGCTGTGATTGGAATGAATCTGATGCGTCTGGTCGGTCCAAATCTAACGACGTATCCTTTGTTCTGTTTATGAAAGCAACCAAGGCAACCGAACGATTGAAATCCGAAGGGGGATTCCGCGTGAAATCCGAGCCCCTTGTCGGCGATTCCCCCTCGCTCACCAACGAGGATTCTGTCACCACGGACAGCGATCAGGGGAGTGAGATCGATGAACTTGGCGAACTTCCACGCAGCTATGGTTCCAATGTGATATTCCTTGTTGCCCAGGAACCCCATTGGCTTTTTACGTACTGGGACATCGATATTTCGAGACACCCAGGGGGACCAACCCACCTCCGGGTTTTTACAGGCGACACCGAGGTCGAGTCGCAAATTGAGGTGCCTTTCGAAACTCGGAATTGGTATATCCCAGTGAAACAGGCTGGGGCCTCCTATCACGTGGAAATTGGTTACCTGCGCGGTGGGGAGTGGAAAACGATTGCGCGTTCCAAGACAGCCAGAACCCCTGTGGACCGGATGTCCGAGTCAGAATCGTTCCAGTGCGCGACAATTCCCCTGCATCTCAGTTTTGAAAGCTTGATGGGCAATCTTAAAGGGGCTGTGTTGGAAGGTGAAGCGCTCCTTGGCGCCTTGGCCCGTCTGCAACTTGAGGGCAAATTATTTCCAGAGGGAAGCATTGGCGATGACCGCTTAACCGTCCTTCGTGCCCTGCTGGGTCAGGACTTTATGGATGATCTGAGCAGTGGAAGCCTGAGTTCGGCAGATGTGGAAACCCGGATCCGCGCGGCTTTGCAGGAAAAACTAAGCAGCGGTGGCTCAAGCCAATTTGCGCTTGGCGGTAGCCTGGAGAGTGCGGAGAGCAGCTTTTTGGGAGCCTTGGGAGCGCTTTCTAGTGGTGGTCCGGTTTCCAGTTGGAATGTGGCGACTTTATCGAGTTGGGCCACCTTGGTGACCTGGGCTGCTCAAGCGCGTTCCAGTTGGGGGGGAGAAAACCTCTCCAGCGGTGGAGAAACTCTTTCGAGTGCTGGCAAAGCACTCTCCAGCCAAGGCGGGGCTTTTTCCAGTGGCCAACCCGCCTCAAGCTGGGCTGGAGCCGCAACCTCAAGTTGGGGCGTTGAGCACCTTTCCAGTTGGTTGAAGTCGGCTCAATCCAGTTGGACCGAAGCGGCATTGTCGAGTTGGAATGCCGGAGCTTTTTCCAGTTGGTCGCAGGCGGCAACATCCAGTTGGGGCGGTGGATCGGAAAATCTGTCCTCATTCGGTGCGGCACGAAAATTCTTCATGCACGTGAACGCCGAGGTCATCTTTTACGGCGGCACGGATCCCCAAGCCTCGGTCACTGTGGATGGCAAACCCATCAAACTCGCTCCAGATGGTTCCTTCCGCTATCATTTCATCTTCCCTGACGGGGAATTCGAGATTCCCATCGTGGCAACCTCGCCAGATGGCTTGGAAACTCGAAAAGCCTTTTTGCGGTTTGAGCGCGACACCAGCAAGGTCGGAGGCGTTGATGACACCTCCCAACCCCCGCTTGGCGAGCCCATGGGCAAGGTTTCCGAAACCTGAAAAAGCGCTCTGACAAAAAGCCACCCCTGCCGAAGGACCGCCTCGGCGAGGAATTCCTGCGTCACATGGAAGTGGAGCGGAACGTTTCGCGTCATACCCTGACCTCTTACCGTCACTCCCTCGAGGCTTTCCAAAAATTTCGTCCCACCAAAACATGGCGGACGGCGACGGAAGACGACTTTCGAGATTTTTTGTTTATGTTATCCCGAGAAGGCCGCAGCCGATCCACCCTGCGAACGACCTTCGCCGCCTACCGCACACTGTACGATTTTCTTGTGCAACGCCAACACGTCCCAGCCAATTTGGTGAAGGCCCTTCAACTCCCGAAGCCAGAAAAGCAACTGCCAGTTTTTATGACGGGAGGCCAGATCACCGAGTTGATGAACACCCCGGTTTCCAAAGAAAAATCCGGGCAGGCCCCCGCATGGATGTTGCTTCGCGACACCGCTATTTTAGAATTATTTTATTCGACAGGCATCCGGCTTTCGGAGTTGGTTGGGTTGGACGTCAAGGATGTTGACCCCATCGATGAAAGTGCGCGGGTTTTTGGCAAGGGTTCAAAAGAGCGCATCGTTCCCGTGGGAACCCCGGCGTTGGAAGCTATCTCCAAGTATAGGGCCGCCGCCAAGGTTCACTCCGGGCCGCTGTTTATCAACAAATCACGCAAGCGTTTGTCCGGTCGCTCCACGTGGCTTGCCATGAAAAGACACCTGGCCGCTGCGGGCCTTCCCGCAGACCTTAGTCCTCACAAGCTGCGTCATACCTTCGCGACTCATATGCTCGACGCGGGGGCCGACCTTCGCAGTGTGCAATCCCTTCTGGGTCACGCCAGCCTCTCCACCACACAAATTTATACCCATGTGACCACCGAGCGCTTACGACGGGCCTATGATGGTGCCCATCCCCGGGCTTAAACCAACTCCCCAAGTTCCTCAGCGCTCAGGGTTCCGATCACCGCATCGGCATCGAGCGTGGCTTCGAGGAGTTCGCGTTTGGAAATTTGCATGCGCAGCACTTTTTCTTCCACCGTGTCTTTGGTGATAAGTTTGATGACATTCACCACATTTTTTTGGCCAATGCGATGGGCACGATCACTGGCTTGCGCCTCGGCAGCCGGGTTCCACCAAGGGTCGTAGTGAATGACAGTATCCGCGGCAGTGAGATTGAGTCCCGTGCCGCCAGCCTTCAAGCTGATGAGGAAAACCGGAATATTGTCATTTGTTTGGAATCCCTCCACAGCCGCCTGCCGGTCCCGGGTGGACCCATCCAATCGCGAGAACGGAATCTCCCTGTCATTGAGGTCTCCCGCAATCAGATCCAGAACTCCAGTGAATTGACTAAAAACAAGCGTGCGATGACCTCCATCCATGGCCTCCTCAAGCAGTTCCATGAGAGCCACCCGCTTTGCGGACGGTGTGGCTGACTCCGAACCCAAAAGACGAAGATCGCAGCAGGCCTGACGCAGACGCAGCAGTGCCGTGAGGGCCTGCATTCTGGCTGACCCACCCCCATTTTCGCGCAGGGTATCAATTTTTGCCCGTGCAGCCACTTGAAGTTGGGTGTAGGCGGCTTTTTGTTCGTCATTCAATTCGATCTCCAGCACCTGCTCAATTTTGTCAGGCAGCTCGGGAAGAATATTGGCTTTTCTGCGGCGAAGCATGTGCGGAGCGATTCTTCGCGAGAGGCGTTCCCATGCGGCACCTTTGAGGCCGGACTCCAGCGGACCCTCGTAACGATCCCGAAAATCATTGCGAGTTCCGAGATACCCAGGCAGGGCAAACTCAAACAATGACCAAAGATCGCGGAGCGAGTTTTCGACCGGCGTCCCTGTCAGAATAAAACGGCTGTCCGCCCGGATCGCACAAGCCGACTTCGCATTTTGGCTGTCAGGGTTTTTGATATGCTGGGCCTCATCCAAAACCACTGTCGAAAATGACAGCCCGGCATAGTGGTCAATGTCCCTTCGCAGCGTCGCATAACTCGTCACAACCAACCTCGCTGACGCAATCTGCGAAAATCGCGCCTTGCGATCAGGCCCCTCAATGGTCAGCACGGGCAGCTCGGGTAGGAATTTTTTGGCTTCACTTTTCCAGTTCCAAACCAAGGAGGACGGGCAAACAACCAGAGCAGGACCCGGCATGACTTCGATGACCGCCAACATTTGAACCGTTTTCCCAAGCCCCATTTCATCAGCCAAAATCCCGCCGGATTTTCGACGGGCAAGATCCAATAACCAAAGGGCTCCTTCGGTTTGATAATTCCGCAGGTGTTGGCGCAGGGATTCCAAGTCATCGGCGGTGGGTTTGTTGGCAGGCTTGCCGGGCGGGGCTCCCCAAGCCGCGAGGCTGGCCTCCAAGTAGGCCCGTTGCTCGATAGGAATTTGATACCTGCCACGTTCCTGACGCGGATTGCAGTCACGCAAAACTTCCTCCAAATCTGAGGCAAGCCCCGCATTGGCAATGGCGACCCTCCCGTCCTTGAGCCGCACATGCGGTTTGCCAGATTGAAGCAGTCGCTGAAGGTCTGCCGAAGAAAAAACCGCCTCCTTCCCCGCATGGAAATGAACATGAAAATCCAACCACCCATCATCGCGCTCGCGCAGCGCAAATTGCGGTTCGATGGTCACGATGTCTTTGGTCACATGCTCAAAACGTTCACCGGTCTCCACCTCCCACGTGGATTTCCACTTTGGCAAACGTGCCGCAAGAAATGCCAAGACCCCATCCTCGCCACGCAAAACCGGCTTTCCCCCCGCCTCCTCAAAACCCGCCTCCAATAACTCGCGATAAACCTCCGCCTCAAATCGGGGATTCGAAACATCAGCCTGCGGATACTCAAAACGGACATCAGCCACCAAATGCCGCAAAGACCCCTCCAGCTTGACCTTCACCTTGGGGGGTAACTCCGTGGGCTGAGTGGCAGCTGCTATTGGGGCTTTGGGTGCCTCCTTCACGATGACAGCGACCTTGGGCCTCAAAACCGCCAACCCAATAGCCAGAGCATGCTCGCAAACCATTCCTCGCTGACGCGATTCTCGGCATGGACAAAGATTCTCGATATCCGAAGAACTCCGAATCTTCAGCCCACTAAAAAAGGTTTTCCCACCCTGACGGATCTTCCCCTTCAACAAAGGCGGCTCATAAGCGGCCTCACTCACCGCCCCGGCTTCATAAAGCCCCTTCGCTCGCCCAAAAGCCGGCCAGCCGCCCAGTGAAACGAGGAGTTTTTCGGTCAGTTCCATGATGGGAGTAGGGACAGAAAGTTAACCATGAAGGACATGAAGGAAGGAATCATTTAACCACACAGCGCAAAGAGTTCACAGCTCTGACTATTGTTGGGGCGGAACCGCCCGATCGACCTGCCCGTGAGTTTTTTGATGATTTTAGCTATTCATCGTCTGGAGATGCTCAATTTTAAGGGTTTGGATGGAAGGTGCGAACCTATGCAGGTGGTCCGGGTGTCATAGGTGCCATGTGGAGCAAAGAGCGTGTGACGTTCATCGATGATCCCGAAACTCTGGGCGGAAAGCTCATGAAGCTCAGTGCGGCAACCTCTGGCAGCGGAGCAACCACCGAGCAAGCTGAGGTCCTTGGGTTGTTGATAATTAAATCGAATGAGATGGGAACGATGATGGATTGTGATTTTGAAGCGCTAATTATACTGCCTTCTTATGAGGTAAAATCCATCAAGTCCCGCAGGGCAGCACTTGCGCAGAAACTGTGTCCCTAAGACGCATAACCCGCAACAACTCTCTGCCCTCACGTCCTTCGTAGGACTTGGTTGGCACCTCCTGATGGAGCGTCTCAAAGCGAGGTGAAAACCACTCATCCAGTTCCGGAATGGAAACACGGAAAGGGGGATGGTTGGGATCATCTTGGTCCGGGTTTATATAAAAAACACCCAAGATTTTCCCGCCGGGTCGAAGGGCTTGAACGCAGGAACGGACATAGTCAGGGCGGCGCATGGGATCGATGGCACAGAAGCAGGTGTGCTCGAAAACCCAATCGAATTTTCCTAAGAATTGAGGTTCGAGGTTCAGAAAATCAGCCATCACATAGTGTGTCCTAGGAGGGTTGGTGTTAGCATTGGCTGCGCTGATGGCACCAGGGGCAAAGTCCATCCCCACCACCTCAGCTCCCTGAGAGGCCAGCGCTCGAACGTCATGCCCTGACCCACAACCCGGCACAAGAACCCTGCCCGCCACCTTCTCTCTTTCCACAAATTCCAAAAGCGGAGGGGCCGCAGAACCCTTGTCCCAATGGGCTTCCCCGGCATCGTAACGCTCTTGCCAAAATTCAGGATTTGAGGGGGTTACAACTTTCATGCTCCAAAGAAGCAAGCGTTCCTGAGCAAATGATTTGCTATATCAAAAATCATTCCATGCACTGCCCAATGGGCGCTTGTTCAGGCTGCAGGAACGTCTTCACGAGTTCTCCCTCGCCACAGACTGTCATCTTTGAAAATCGCTTGAACCATCTGCCTTGGGGAACCTCAGGATTTTTGTCCAACCATTCAGCGAGTAAGCCAATTTGATTGGGTGGAATTTCTCGTTCAGACACACGTTGGATTAGGTGTTCTAGCAAGGCAGGTGGTATAGCCTTTCGTCGAACTTTTGGCATGCTCAGAGATCTCCGTAAAACCCTGCCTTAATCCGGCTTGCAATTTCCTTCGATTTTTCCGGGTTGGTTTCTTTCAGAAGGTTTTCGCTGAGGATCGTCAGCTCTTGACTGGTTAGTTGGCCGCTACTCAGTGTCTTCAGGAAATCAGCTATCTTTTTTCTTTCATGGAGATCGAGTTGTTGAATCTCTTCAATGATCTCGGTGGCATTCATGATTTTTAAACTAAAGCAGTCAGAGACCATCATCAAGGCACAAAAGAAGCCCCCCCTGCAGATGCAAAACCGCTCATTTTGTCATTGTTTATTTTGCGCCATGCGCAGAGAGTTTTCGTAGCTGGCCACGCAGTGGGCAAAGTCGAAATGGCGGGCCAGCGACAGGGATTCTTGTTTCATGGAGAGCAGGGATTCGGGGGAGCGGATCAAGTCGCGAATGGCATTGGCAAAAGAATCTGGATTCAGATCGCAAAGACGTCCGTTTTTTGTGTCAGAGATCACATCGTTGAGGCCTCCGATGCGGCTTCCGATGATGGCCATCCCGTGCCAGAGAGCCTCGACGGCTGCCATGGGCAGTCCTTCCTGCAGCGAGGGCATGAGGAGAACGTCAGCTCGTTCCATTTTTTGATGGATATCTGTTTCATCCAACCAGCCTGCCCATTGGATCTTCTGGGTCAGGCCGCGTCGGGCGGCAGCGGCTTTCATGGCATCCGCCAACGGGCCATCCCCGATGACTTCCAGCTGCCATGGCTCATCGGCAATCTTGGCGAGGGCCTCGATGGCGAGGAGGGGATTTTTTTGAACGCTCAACCGTCCGACCATGAGAATCCGCAGGGGGCCGTTGTGGATGGTGGGGGGTGTAGTTAGGATTGGCGGAATTCCATTGAGGATGATCTCGGGAGGTCGTTTCCAAGCCACTTGTGCGAGCCCGGCGACGTGACTACTGACCGCCGTGGTGGCGGCTGCCTGGTGCCACACCAGCCATGCGAACGGGGCTGCGAGTCGGAAGAGACCTGTGGTCTGATCCGGCACGCCACCAGGCACATCACCAAGGTGGGCGGTGACCACATAGGGACAAAGAGCAAAGCATTTGACGGCCAATGCCAGCAAGCCGCTTGGAACCACAAAGTGGGCATGAACCACATCTGGGCGCCATGTCCATGCTTCCCAGAGGGCCGTGGGAGGGGCTGTGATCAAATAGAGGGCCATCTCCAAAACACTGCAGGTGTCCTCGCTGCGGCGGAGGCTTTGAGGACGCAGGATCAAAACTCCGTTGCGTGTTTCGCGTCCAGGCAGGTGCGACATTCCTGCGGTGACCACCCTCACCTCATGGCCCAGGGCCGCCAGTGATTCACAAAGTTTTTGACACAATCTGCCCCCGCCTCCTCCCACCGGGGGATACTCGTAATTGAGGACGAGAATCTTCATTGTCACCCAACCTATTGACTTGAGCTGGGAGATAAAAGGGATTCCTCCCACGCCTCAAGCGCGAGCTGGCACCAAAGGAAAAGGCGTTCATCCGAGCGGCCTTCGCGGTGGGACTGCGTGCGGGCTTGGACAAAGGGGTCTTGGGACTTTGGGGTGAGCAGGCCTTCCTTGAGCCAAGCACCGACCGGGGATCCAAAGCCCTTTTTTTTGCGGTCAATGATTTCGTCAGGGAGCAACCCTCGCAGCGCCCGTTTCAGCAAATGTTTGGTGGTGCCGCTTTGAAGTTTGTAACGGTGGGGGAGTTTGCGGGCAAAGTTGGCAACGTCAATGTCGAGGAAGGGGCTCCGAGCTTCGAGACTGTGGAGCATGCTGGCACGGTCCACTTTGGCGAGGATGCCATCCTGCAAGTAGATCTTGGTATAAAATTCGAGGGTGCGGTCAATGAGGTTCCGGCTCTCACATTCGTCCCAAGCGGTGATGGCCTCACTGTAGAGTTCTTCAGTGTTGGTGGGGCCACCAAGAAAGTCAGCGATCTCGCTAGCCTCCAGCGCACCCAGCCACACGGGATTCCAAATCTTGGCCGGATGGGAAGCGCCGCGCATGCCACGTTTGAGTTTAAAATCGATGCTGAGGTTGTTGTGGGAGACTGGCAGTTTTGCAATGAGAGCCCTGATACCGGCATGGATTGGGCCAGGGACGAGACGGGAATAGGTCTCTGCCATGGCGAGTCCCCGGAAGGTATCATAGCCGGCAAAAAGTTCGTCTCCTCCATCGCCTCCGAGTGCCACGGTGACATGTTTGCGCGTGAATCCGCAGAGGAGCCAGGTTGGCAAGAGGGAATTGTCTCCTTGTGGTTCGTCCACGGATGCCAGAAGGCCGGGCAGCAAATTTCTTGCGGCAGGGAGGTCAAGGATTTCGCAATGGTGGGCTGTTCCTAGCATCTTTGCCACTTGGGCGGCATAGGCGGATTCATCGAAAGTCGTCTCCCTGAACCCCACGGAAAAAGTTCGAAGTTTTTCCGTTCCGGCATGACGTGCAGCCAAGGCCGCCACGGCACTGGAATCAATGCCCCCGCTTAAAAAGATGCCAAGCGGCACATCCGCAACCAAACGCCGCTGGACAGCGTGATCCAGCAACTCACGGAGTTCGGAGGCCAGATCGTCTTCGCTGAGCCCGCGTTCCTCCGGTTCAATCTGGAATTTCCAATAACGGTGAACCTTAGGTTCGCAGCCTGCTTCGAGGGTGAGATGACATCCCCCCGGCAATTTCGAAATCCCTTCGATCATCGAATGAGGCGCTGGCACCAAGGCATAGGCAAACAGCTTGCGTCGGGCAGTTTCCGAGATGGACCTTGGTGCAGAGGGGTGGGCGAGCAGGGCTTTGAGTTCTGACGCAAAACCGAAGGTGCCCTCGCGATAAAACCAATAGAAAGGCTTCTTTCCGAAACGATCCCTGCTGGCAAAAAGCCGCTTTTTGGTGGCATCCCAAATCACAAACGCCCACATGCCATTCAGACGCTCCGCGAGCCCTTCTCCCCACACCCGGTAGCCGTGCAGCAAAACCTCGGTGTCCGAATGATCCGTCTGAAAGACGCAGCCAACCGCCTCCAGTTCCCTGCGCAATTCGGGGTGATTGTAGATTTCTCCGTTAAAAACAATATGCAGAGTCTTGTCTGCAGTGGACATCGGCTGAGCACCCCCCTCCAAATCCAAAATCGAGAGACGGCGATGACCAAGATGAATTCCCTGCGATGGATCCTCCAAGTAGCCCTCGGCATCGGGTCCACGATGGATGAGCTGACGCGTCATTCGTCGGAGGTCTTCCGAAGACCCATTCCCCACAAAACCCGCTATGCCACACATGAAATCTGGATCATTCGGGGTGAGTCACTTGAGCAAGACCTCAGACAGGTTACGAGTCTCCTTGATCATGTAGATGGCCTTGCCTTGAGACTCGTGAAAGGTGCGCGTGATCATTTCGGCAAGCAGGCCCATCAGGATACAAATAATCCCGGTCATAAAAGAAAACACGGCCATCATGGGGAGAGGAGTCTGAGTAAAAAAGTATCCCTTCGAGCGCATGTAAAAGGCCCACATTGTGAACAAAAATGAGGCGACCCAAAATGCCACCCCCCACATGCCGAACAGATACATGGGCTTCAGCATGTATTTGTCCAAAAATTTCACGGTCACAAGATCCATCAACACCTTAAGCACGCGCTCAAGGCCGTACTTCGAGGAGCCGGACGTGCGGGCAAAGTGGCTCACAGGGATTTCCGTGATGCGTGCTCCGTGCCACTTGGCATAGATTGGCAGAAATCGGTGCATCTCCCCATAGAGTCTCACCCCTTTGATGACCTCCGCCCGATACGCTTTGAGCGAGCATCCGAAATCATGCAGACGAACCCCGGACACCGCCGAGATCAGCTTGTTGGCGAGGATGCTGGGAAAATTCCGCCGGATGGCGTTGTCCTGTCGGTCCTTCCGCCACCCCGAACACACATCATATCCTTCTTCCAGCTTCTCAAGCATGCGGGGAATATCTGCGGGGTCGTTTTGGCCGTCCCCGTCCATGGGGATGATGACGTCACCTTCCGCAAAATCAAAACCTGCCATCATCGCAGCAGTTTGCCCAAAATTCCGCCGGAAGTGGATGACCTTCACCTCGGGGTTTTCTTCCGCCAAGGAGTTAAGGGTTTCCGCACTTCCATCCGTGCTGCCATCGTTCACAAAAATCACTTCCCATGGCATCCCTCGGGAAGTCATAACCTCACTGACTTTGGTGAAAAGTGGGAGGAGAGCCTCGCGTTCATTGTAAACCGGCACAGTCAGGGAAATCATGGCAATCCCCCGGTATAGGTGAGCACCCCAACTTGCTCAATGCACAAGTTTGAGACCGTGGCGATGATGGAGTTCCTCTGGCGCATCGTGTTCGCAGAATATTCGGGCGATGTGCGCCAGCAGAGTTGAGGTTGTTGCCTCGTCCTCGAAAGGATATACCTGTTCGGGATCTTTTTCCAAGTCAAAGCATTGGTTCCTCCATTCATACGGGAATTTGCGGGTCTCAGACGGGTAACGGAGAAGCCGAATACCGTCCGTAAAATTGTAAACCCTGTCGAATTCCAAGGCACGCAGGGCTTCAGCGGACACGAAATTTCGCATGTTGGCAAAACCTAGGGTTCGCACATGAAGCGGGAGGGACTCATCAGGCACAAAAAACCCACAGAGACCTTCGTTGGTGATCACGTGCAGAAGCCCGCCAAAAATTCCATAAAGGCCGGCCTCCCGCATGGGCGTGTCGTTGGCAATCATCGGAGCCAGGTCCCGTCCGGTCATGGTGTTGGGCAACGGCTGGTTGAACCAACCAAGCAAGGTGGCAGGCAAGTCGGGTGTTTGTAGCAGGGATTTCCTGCGTTGGCCTGCCACCTCAGGATGCCTTGGGTCATGGACAAAAAAGGGAATATTTGCCAACTCCCTGTGAAATGGCATCGCGGATTTGCCAAAGTAGTCCCGTTCCCCCAAGAAAAACCCGTGATCGGTGTGAACGATCAGCAGCGTGTCCTTCCAGAGGTCCTGCTCGTCCATGGCATCGAGAATCCGCCCGAGTTGGGCATCGCAGAAAGCCACCAAAGCGGAATATTCCGCCCGGCAAGCCGCGGCCTCCTCCGGTGTGATTTTAAAGTCAGTGGCGCGGCCGTAGGGGGGCCAGTCGCAGCGAGGGGAGTCCCCAGTGCCGGAAATCGTCTCACGGAATTCAGGGGGAGCACAGAACGGCTCGTGCGGGTCAAATGTCTCAATGTGCAAGAACCAAGGGGCGTCCGAACCAGCTGCCCGACCAAGGAAATCCAAGCCGGCGCTCACGGTCTGAGCCATTGGCCAATCCTCAGGAGCCTTCCACTGCCTGCGATTTTTTTCGTCCATTTGCATGACCGGCCCCGGTTCCCGTCCATGCATGAGGGGCGGCAGGTCAACGGGATCGGGATATCCTTTCCATCGGTCGGCCTCCTGTCCGCGGAACATTTCATGGGAATCGTAACGCTGCATGTAGTGATGGCCGCCATCTTCCCAGTAGTGCTGATGATCAGTGCAATGATGCGTGTAAACACCCGCAGCAGAAAGGGCAGCTGGCATCGAGAAATCGTACGGTTCCAACCCTCCCCATGGTGTGTGCAGAAAATTATAGCGGCCCGTGTGGATCTCACGCCGCGCAGGCATGCATGGCATCGAAGCCACATAGGCATTGTCAAAGGTGACAGCCCGGGCGGCGAGTCGCTGAAAGTTTGGGGTGGGGACCTCCGTGCCCCCATAGGGCTCCAACCAACGGCGATTCAAGGAGTCAAAAGTGACCAGGATCGCCTTCATTGCAGGTAGCTTGTCATCACAAACGAGAGGCAACCACGGTTCTGCTTCGCGACCCCGAAAGCGAAAGGAGAAAGAGGAGATGCTGTTCGGTGGCATCGCCGCTCAAATCCAACTGGGCCAGTGCCAAGGATTGTGCTGAACCATTAAAAGCATTCACCATGCTTTGCTCGGATGGCAAGTCTCCAAAGCCGGGGATCTGACCCGAATTGCTGCTGTCATTCGAGCTACCAATATTGGCGGCAGTCTGCAGCAGGGTGCTGGCGTTGAAGGTCGTGATTTGAGCCAAAGCCGATGGCGAGATAAAAATGATGCCCACCCCCGCAAGAGCGAGAATCTTGAGGAACTTGACTGCCCACAAAGCCCACTGCTGCCGTGTCATGTTCATGGGGCACCTTCTTTAGGCAATTTTCCACTTTTACGCAATCTCGGAAGTGGATAAATCCAAATTGCCACTTGCCGGCGAGTGCAAATGTCGCCCCTTTTTCAGAGACCCCGTTGCCTTGCAGAAAATGTGGGCGGGCAAGGGACTGCCCGGCCCTACCCTGGGTTGGATGTGCTCGCGAACGCCCGAAGAGAATCTTTGCGGCAAGGGCAGGGCAGGACCTTCCCCGCCCCGGGTTGCTTGAGAATTCAGTGGCCGATCAAACTTTCCCGTGAGCGAGAATTATCCCTCATCCCTTTTTAATTGGCTGGTTGCAGCACGCGCTCAAGTTTTGAGACATCATATCCGCGTTGCTGAAGCCGACTGACGATGCCCTGATAGTCGGAGTCCGACAGCGTTGTTTTCCGCGACATGATCCAAACAAGATTGCGTGAGGGGCCTCCCACGACGGTGTAGCGGTAGTCATCCGCAAGATCGAGGACAAGGAAATCCGCTGAAAACGGTGGAACCAGCTGGATTTTCCAATGCGCGTTGGTTTCTTTATTAAAGACGCGGGCTTTGGCTTTCCATTCCTTGCGGGGGGCATCCAAAGTCTTTTTTCTGAAGGCGTAAGTGACATTGATTTTGCCATCCGGTGCCAACTCATAAATATCCATGGTGTTGACATTTCCGCGTTCGGCAAACCAAGGGAGGTAGGAGATGACATACCAATCCCCCATAAATTTTTGAAGATCGAGGTGATCGACCGTCTCCGGCAGAGGTTTTGTCGCGCAGGAAGCAAGCATGAGAGCAAGGAGGGGCAGCAATCGTGGTATCAGGGCTT
Source organism: Terrimicrobiaceae bacterium (assembly GCA_041744075.1). Classification (GTDB taxonomy): domain Bacteria; phylum Verrucomicrobiota; class Verrucomicrobiia; order Chthoniobacterales; family Terrimicrobiaceae; genus JAJTZA01. The sequence goes on along the minus strand of JBGTLQ010000282.1, from coordinate 25,936 downwards.
TCATGCTAAATCTACGATTCTGAGGACGGTGTCGGCGGGGATTTTGTTTTTTTCTCGGTTTTCTTTTTTGCGGAAGCCGCCTTTGAGAGTGAGGCCAAGGCTTGCTTTTTTTGGGATTCGAACTCTTTTTCTTTGCCCATCGTGGGGTGTTTGGTTTGGAGGACCAAAATTTCTTCTGGGAGGAAACCGGAAGGAATGGTGATGATGCCGTCGGTGATTCGGCGTTCGACGCGAAGGGCGGAAGCAATCCGGCCGTTGATCAGTACGGCCACAATCGTATCTCTTGCTGTTGTTGTGTGCTCTTCAATCTTCTGAGTGCCGTCGGCGTCCATTTTGAGAGTGCAGCCAAGGGATCCATCTGCTGAGCTGAAGGGTAGAATGGCAGCAATGTCTTTCTCGCCAACGATTGGCACTTTTCGGATGAAGATTCGCTTGGCGGGGTAAGCAAGGTCAATCGGTGCCACAAAGGAGGGCCCCTCGCGCTCGCTGCCTTCGGCATGGATGCGGACGGTGATCAGAGGCACCTTTTTCTCAGAGGCAAGGACGGCGCCGGGCACAAGTAGGGACAAAAGAAGAAAATGGGAAATCCGCATGGCGAGAGAATAGGCGCGCATTCAGGATTTGCAACTTTCCTCAGGCTGGGATACTACGGGCACATGAAATATGCAGGCATGTCCTTTCTGACACTCGTGGTGGCTCCTCTAGCGATGGCGCAACAGACCGACCCCATCCCCAAACCCACCTTCGCGGAAGCCGTTACAGCATTTGCCATTCAAGCCCCCGACGAAAGCAGCCCCTTTTTTTCCGATCGCGAGCTTGCAAAAATGGAGCGCACGGCCACAGCCAGAGGTGAGCTTTTTTCTGCCACAGGACCCAACAATACGGCCATTTATCCCATGGTGCGCGGCTCGGAAAATAATGCCGGGGACACCTTCCTCGGCTTTTTTACAAATATGTTTTCATCCGTTCGCCTCGGCAAATTGCGTGCAGATCCGACGATCCCAACCGTGCGTGTTGAGCCTTTGGACTTTTCTCTCGCAGAACGCCGGGAGGTCGATGTGACCTACGCTATTAAAAATAACACCGGCAAGATCATGCGCATCGACTACCCAACAACCCAGCGCATCGAAATCATCACGTCAGACACCAATGGCCAAGTCATCGATCGCTGGTCGGATGACCGCGCTTTTGCTGATGAAGAGGGCATCGTGTTTGTGAACCCCGGCGAACGGATTGAATACTCCGAAAAACTACCAACCCGGGACCTTAAGGCCGGGGAGCTGTATATTGTCACAGGCGACGCCGCCGCGAATGAGGGTTTCACAGCCACTCAACGTGTGACCCCCAATCCCTGAGAAGCGGAGAATACCGCAAAGCGTCAGCGGGCTGCGTAGAGGAATTCGGAACAAATTTCTTGAGGCCTCAAGCAAAAGAAACATGCTCCATGTTCCTCTACAAGCTCGGGAACACCCGAAGTGTGGCTCTGTGACGATCAGAAAACATCTTTTTGAGGAATAGTCCCAGAAACGGGCGGGCAATCAGCGCAATGACGGGTCCTCCTTTCGGGATCAGCGTGACGCGATCAGTCATGAGTGTTCCGCCGTCAACCTCCTGAAAGAGGTGTTCATGCTGCCAAAATTTGAACGGACACTTCAAACCTATGTCAATCAGCGTCCCCGGAGACCTCACCGTCGCCCATACCCCCAACCACTCGGCTGTGACCCCAAACTGACGGACGCGCAGACAAAAGGTTTCGCCCTCGACGGCATGGGCTCCTGCTTTGACCGAGAGCACCTTGAGTGACCTTGGGGCAATTTCGGAAATATTATGAGGATTTTCGTGAAAAGCGAAGACCTCGGGAGCTGGAGATGGAAGCCACACGGACGCTTCGAATAATGTTTTTCTTTGCACAAAATGAATTTACGCTTGACCCTTGCTGGGAATCCGCAAATTTCGCTCCTCGCCATGTAACAATAAATTATTGCCAACGGCGACGGAGGACAATAGTCCTTCACCAACCAAGAAAACAAAAATTACGCCATGTCCTCACAATCCATTGAAGAAAAAGTCAAAAATATCATCGTCGAACAACTCGGCGTCACAGCAGATCAAGTCACTCTCCAAGCCTCGTTCATCGAAGACCTCGGAGCCGACTCGCTGGACACCGTGGAACTCGTGATGGCGTTTGAAGAAGAGTTTGGTGTCGAGGTTCCGGATGAAGATGCCGAGAAACTCCTCGCCGTGGGAGATGTTGTCAAATACATCGAAGAACGCCAGAAGTAACTCTTCTCAGGGAATCTGCCGCCGAACCCATAACCTTTGGGGCGGTGAGGCGGCATTTTTTCCTTTTCAACTCTTGCAGCTCCCGCACGTAAGAATCCTCTGCGCGGGTGATCCCCCTTCCCTATGGCAGGCCTAGTTGTTCGCCCCCGTGCCCGCATCCTTCACGGGCATGACTGGGTCTATGCGACGGAGGTTTTAAAAACATTCGGCGACCCCCAAGATGGGGAGATTGTTTCGCTCAAGGATGGTCGCGACAGGCTCTTGGGCACCGCGATCTACAATTCCGCCTCCCAGATTGTCGCTCGGCGAATCAGCCGCAGACGTCAGGACCTTGATCGCGATTTTTTTGTTCGTCGCATCGCCCTGGCCCAAATATGGAGAGAGAGGGCTGGCTGTGACCTTTCGCTGTGCCGCTTGGTGTGGAGTGAGGCGGACGGTTTGCCCGGGGTGATTGCTGACAGGTATGGTGACGTGGTGGTGCTTCAAACCCTCACCAAGGCCATGGATGGGGCAAAGCAGGTCATCGCAGAGTGCCTTGCAGACCTGCCAGGGGTTGCTCATGTGGTAGAACGCAATGATGCTGGCGTTCGGGCCCTGGAGCGATTACCCGCCCTGACAGGATGCCTAATGGGGGCAGACCCCGGTGAGCGGGTCATTGAGCTCGCAGGGGCCAAATTTCAGGTCAACTTTCTATCTGGCCACAAAACTGGGCTGTATCTCGACCAGGCTGACAATTATCACGCAGTGGCCGGTCACGCCCGGGGCCTTCGCGTGTTGGATTGCTTTTCGAATCAAGGAGGCTTTGCGCTTGTGTGTGCTCTGGGCGGGGCCTCCTCGGTCACCGCCATCGAAAGTGGTGCAGAGGCCGCAGCACGTTTAAAGGAAAATGCAGCTCTCAATGCCGTCACGGTTGATGTTTTGCAGGAGGATGTCTTCGATGTTCTGCCCCGACTGGCCAAACGGGAGGAAAAATTCGATTTGGTGATCCTTGACCCGCCATCATTCACAAAGGCGAAAGGCAAAATTCATGATGCCTTGCGAGGATATGAAGACCTTCACCGGCTGGCAGCCCCCCTCCTCGCCCCCAATGCAATGCTGGCAACATTTTGTTGCTCCCATCATGTCTCGCAAGAAGCCTTTCTTGGGGCGATTGCCGCAGGTTTTTCCCAAGGCCGCAAATCCGCCCATGTGATTGCTGCCCTTGGTCAACCCATGGACCACCCAATCGCCCTCCACTTGCCGGAAACAGCCTACCTTAAGGGCTTTCTCCTCGTTGCCCGCCCTTCTTTCTGACAACATCGGGTCTTGCGAAGGGCCAATTTCCGCAGAGTAATTTTTTATCGTCATCACCAGCCCAATCAGAAGCGGGTTGACCCCAAGCGTGATTTGATAGATCGGCACGATCATCGAATTTAATATCCCCGGTGTGTTCTGCGCAGTGATCACCCCGCCAGTGAATGCGAGTTTATCTTTCGCAGAAACCTGACTCACAGGGTCAACGCGGTCAGGTGGAACGGGGGAAACCTCCGCCAGCTTCATGGTTGATCCACTGCGCTATCCTTGACCATGATAAGATGTGTGACGTCTTCCATCGTCAGCCCCTTTCCTCGCAAGAAAAGGGTGCCTTGGCTCAAGCGGTGCGGGAAGGTCGGCGGATTTCCGTAGAGGTCGGCAGATTCGATTCCGGCGGGCTCGTGACCTATTTGTGATCCTTCATCGCCGGGTTTGGATGTGAGCGTCACAGTGTTTTCTTCGGCCCCCTCGAACAAAAGCGCTTGCACGTCGCCGGGGAGAGTGGCCGCACCGGCGAAGGTCTTGCCATCAATCTGCCAAGCGAGGTTGGACATCACGGGTGCAAGATGCGAAAGCCGTCCGTCCACATTCATGAAGCTGTAGAAGGGACGCCACTCGGCAAGGTCAAAGAAGGCGTAGATAAACACTTTCTCGATGCCTGCCGCGAAGTTGGACAGGAAATACCGAACAAACAAATCCGCCTGCCGGTTGGTCTGTTCATATAATCCCAGCGGTGGGGTGTGACGGTAGAGATTGAACAAATCGCTGGTTCCGAAGCCGCCCTCGCTGTTCCAGATCGGTTTGTTGTCATGCTCCGGTCCAAGGGTTTTTCGGATGGTTGCGACATCCGCAACAAACCGATCTCCCGGATGATTGAGGGGAGCATTGGTGTAACGATGGAGTGTGTAACCATCCACCAAGCCGGCTGTGCCGAGCGAGACGTTTTCGGTATCAAAGGATCGTTCGGATTCGCCGTAAGCAGCTCCCACATTCCAGAAGACCTTGCCGGGGTACGACGCCTTGGTTGCTGCCTTCTGAACGCGCGCCGCCATTTGATGAAACAGACTCGCCGGTCCGCGTACGGGAACCCCGTCTTTCACCGCCACGGGGAAAAAGCCGGGCAAGAATGGCTCGTTCCAATTCTCAACGGCCTTCAAAGTCTCGCCATAACGTTCAAAAATGCGGCGGGCATATTCCTGCCAGGCATCAAGATTTTCTACGCGTGGCGCGGCGGTCATTCGCCACCATGCCACGTTGCGGCCTTTCCAGTCGGCGCTGGCCTGCGATGCCCAGGCAGGAACTCCTCCCAAGTAGGCCAGCAGCTTCAACCGTTCGGCGCGATAGGCAGCGAGGGTAGCGTCCACCGCCTCCCAAGTCCATTCACCGGGCCGCGGCTCCACCCCGCTCCAATTCAGGACGTAGTTGCCTCGCACCCAATTAAATCCAAGGGCCTTTGCCAGCGGTGCATTGCCGGGAGTGACATGCACCCCAAAAAGCGAGCCCTCAAAATCCTGATCAAAATAGCGCGGCTTCCTCACCCGATGAAGTAACACCTCGGCAGGACGTGATACCGCCCCGCCATCCGCATCCACGGCGGTCACTTCCACCACGAACGAACCGAACGCTCGCATGCATTCAGCGGGCAACCCAATCGTCTCCGTCCACAAGTCGTCGCCTCCTCCGGACAGGCTGACATCCGGCAGTTCCACCGTATTGCCATACAGGTCATGCACACGCATCTGAATCCGCTCGACCTTTTTGAGGTCACCGAACGCTGCTATCTGAAAACGAAGCGGATCTCCCACAAAGGAAAGCCCGTAACGCGACTCTGGCACCAGAGCAATTTCCACGGGGGCACCGCGTTGGAACTCGCCGGGCTCGGCAGCCGCTTCAACCATCAACTGATCCACCCAGATGGTGCCAGGTTCGTGCGAGGTGAGTCGGCAAATATAAAACCCTACCGGACTCGGCGGGAGCATCACTATAAAATGATACCGCTTCCACTCGCTCGTCAGCTCGACATTTTTCTGCCAGGGATCGCGATACAAGGTTTCCCCCGGCGCTCCCATCCGAACGTGGAGGACCTGACCCGGCGAATCACTTTTGGCCCAAAAGCTGAACGTGTGCGTTGTGGCTGGCCGGCCCACAAAAGGGGTTGTGATCTGAAGCATCGGACGCCCGTTGTCTTTGAAGCTGGTCATGCGCAGAGACGGCAATCCTGAGGGACCCGGATGTTCAGGGTCCGCGGCGTAGGCGTGTGCCGGCTTCTCGTTGCCTCCCGCCGCCCAGGGTGCAGCCACACCAAGCGGAAAGGAAGAGGATGGCAGCAAGTTGCCATCAAAGGAACGCCCGCCCAGCGCCTCTTGAATCGTTAGCGGAGTCAAAGAAAAGTCGTCGATCTCCAACACGCCGGGAGTTTGCAAGGAAACCATCAGCACCGCTTCCGGATCGACCTCGCCAGGCGTGGCAACCATTTCGACCACCCCCCATTCGGGCGCTGCACTGACCGTGCTCTGCCAATACACTTTGTAGGGCGGTCCGAATTGTCTCAATGCCACTCTGAATGGCAGGCTGTTAGGACTACGGACCGCCATGCGAATTCGGAGAAATCTCTCAGGATTCACCGCAAGCGATGGCACCCGGAACTGCACGGTCCCAGTCCTGATCCCACCCACATCCACACGAAACGATTGCTCCCCGGCATAAGGATTGTTCGTCAGCGGACCATAAGCGACATCAACATCTGCCCAAGCCGAGTTGTCCTCCCATCCCTCAGGCATCCGACCCGAGATTTTCGATTGCGAGGATTCGGGCGTAGAAATCTCATGAAACTCTGATTCAAAATCCCAAGAACGCACCTCCATTTCCGATCCCACCAAATCCTCAGACGCGCACAGAAAAATGATTGGCCATATCGCCATGGCCAACGACAAAGCTTGAGAAAGAAACGGGGGTCTCATCTGAAGTATTTTTTCCCGCAGCACCCCAGCCGCCAATGAGTGGAAAATGGTATCGTATCGCGGAGTAGAATGCGTCGCGACATCCCTAAATCCGCCGATCTCGCCCAAACATGAGCTACGAGGGGCTCCGCATCCTTACCCACGAGCCGTGATCCTGCTCAACACCAATATTCTGATCGAAGCCTTTCGCCTTGATCAAACGGAGAAATTAAATCGCTCAAAAAGCTGGATGTGCTTAAAAGGACAGGAAGCATGAGCTATCCAACGAAGCACACTCGCCCCAGCCGTTCTGTGAACTGATCCTCTCTCCACATGTCCTTCCAACTCGAAGATCTTTCCTATCAGTGACAGGCCATCGAGGCCGTCATCCGTCTCTTCGATGGTCAGCAACGCAATTATTTTGATCTCCAGCTTGCCAGCGATTACTAACCGAACTTTGAGTTCTTGACAATTTTCCCCAGCGTGGGATTATCCCACTATGAAAATTGCCACGATTGACGATAAACGACGCCTCGTCCTGCCGGGTGCCAAACCCGGCGAATGTTATGCCGTGCGGGAAGCTGCTCCCGGGCAATATGAACTCGCAAAAGTCGTTCCAGTCCCTCCACATAAACCTACCGCAGAAGAACTGGATGCCCTATTTCTCTCAGCTCCACTGACTCCAAAAATGGATTGGGAAGAACTCCGCCAGTTGACCCGCGAACCATGACTCTCCTTGACACCAATATCTTAATTTACGCCTTTGACGCACGATCCCCGCTTCACTCGTGGGCATGGAGTCTCATCCGTCGCTCTGTGCTGGGCGACGGTGCTGCCATCAACCCCGTAATTTTAGCCGAGTATATGGTTGGAGAAGAGTCACCAGATACCGTGATCACTCGCCTCACCGCCTTTGGTATCACCCTGCTGAACCTACCTCCGATTGTCGCTCCACGGTGCGCGGAAGCCTATGCCCATTACTTGGATAACCGCAGCCAACAGTCCGGTTCACCCACACCAAAATCCCCCCTTCCAGATTTTTTCATCGGAGCCCACAGCGCCGTATTGGATTTGCCATTGGCCACGGCTGACGCCAGCCGATATCGCACCTATTTTTCTGAAGTCACGCTCATCACGCCCGATTCTTGAGGCTATTAGAAAATCATTACTGACTCGACGCCGCTACTCCATTAACTTTTCCGAGGTTTCCACGCATGTTTACTCCTATCCATCACGACCTTGAAGGCCTAGCCGCCGAGCGCTTCCGCTCGCTGGCAGCGCAGCTGCAGCGACTCCAGCGGCAGTGTGCAACATCCGACCGCTTGGATGCCCTCTGCCAAGACGAGCTCCGGTGGACAGCCTCAGCCACCGGTCTCAACGGCTGCCGTGAAAAATACGAGGCCTGCGCCCGCCTCCTCACTGACCTCGCCAAGCTCCGTTGGCGAATTGTGCCGGATGGGTTCGGAATCGAATTGGCAGCTCCGAATGTGCGCCGCGTGGCCGCTACCGAAACCACTGCCTATAAGGAATCCGTCAGACAAGAGCTCAGCTCTCAACTCCGCCAACAATTTGCAGCCCAGTCCGTCCGCGATTTCATCCGCAAAATGGAGAAACCCGCGTCGTCAGCCAAGAAGCGCTCCGTCCTCGATCTTGTCGCCGACGGGCGAGAGCTACGCTCCCGCCTTCTTGCCGCCAGCGAGACAAATGGCTCTGAGCGCACGGCTCTCTGCACAGGAGCAGTTAGCCCCTATCTCCAACTCGTCGAGCAAGACGCCAAGGACGAATTCACTGGTCACCCGCTCTCCGACATCTGGCGCTATTTCCGTTACACGTGGTCCATTCCTGCTACCAACGTTCCCGGTCGGAACCTCTTCTATCTCATCAGGGACGCCGCCCACCCGAGCCACGCAGTGATGGGCATCACCGGTCTGAGTAACGCCCCCCTCGCCCTCGGTGCCCGCGATCGCGCTCTCGGATGGACAGCCACCGCCACGCAGGAGCGCGCCCGCGAACTTGCCACCCTTCCGCCCCCCGAAGCCATCATCGGTCTTGTTGCCCTGCTCGACGCGCTCGAAACCAATCTCCAGCTCGGGCTGGACTCCATCTCCCATGATCAACTCCTCAAGCCCGGTGAGGCGGAAAACCCAAACGAAGCAGTCATCGAGCGCCTCAAACGCCGAGCCGCCGAATTTGCCACCCGGCGTGAGGAGATCCTCGCCACGCCCGACCAACCGCAGACACTCAACGAATTGGAGGAAAACGGCTACGCTGACCCCGCTGTCTCCGATGATGTTCTTAAACTAGAGGCAAAAGTTTTCGGCAACGAGAAGATGAACGCCGCCCGCCGCGCTCTCACCGCCAAGAAACGCGCTGCCGAACTCGCCCGTCTCCTCCAAGCTCGCCGCGTTTTGCGCCACCACCGAGACCACCTTGTTTCGCCAGCACATGCCCCCTCCACCTACGCCGTAGAAGCCGTATGCACCGCTGTCAACGCCGCTTGGGTGTGCGCCAAGAACGCTCGCGCCGGCACCTCCATGCTGGAAATGACGGTTTGTGGCGCGGTGCGTCCTTACAATCACATTCTGGGCGGCAAACTTGCCGCCCTTCTCATGCTCAGCCCGGAGGTCGCCGACGATTACACCCGCCGTTATGGCGGTGCGGTATCCATCATCAGCTCCATGATGAAAAACGAACCCGTTGTGAAGGATTCCCGGCTCGTCTTTCTCGGCACCACTTCGCTTTATCTTCACGGTGCCAGCCAATACAACCGCGTCCGCCTGCCCGCCGGAGTGATCTCACCCGAACAGGACGAAATCCACTACGAACCGATGGGCGAGACCGGAGGTTTTGGCACCGTGCAGTTCTCCGCCGACACGGTGGAGGCGGTGGAGAAAGTCGTCACCAGCTCCAAAGGCTACCGCCAAGTCAACAGTGTCTTCGGCGAAGGGCGCAGCCCCAAACTGCGTAAACTGCGAACAGGCTTGGACGAACTTGGGTTCGACGCAGATATGCTTCTTCAGCACCATCAGCCCCGGGTGATCTATGGAGTAAAATTATTTCCCCGGGCAGACGAGGTCCTCCGCACAGGTTGCGAAGATATGCCCGACTTTGTTCGGGAACCCGGTCTCTTTCGTGATGCAACGCAGCGCATTGCAGAATTCTGGAGCGACCGCTGGTTGAGTCGCCGTTTAGACCACGATCCGCTCTTTGAAGCGCTTGAGAACTGCCCGGCTTGGGCCTTAAGCCAGATCATTCCGACCGAAGAAACCTCCATCAACGGGGCAACGGAGCATAAAAGCTCGGACCTCCCAGTCATTCAAGCGAGTCGCAGTCAACCGACTGACACGAGGCTTTGGGAGTCGCTTGCACGCGCTGGTCACGACACCTGCTCGGATTGTGTCAGTGATGAAGACCTAGACCGACTCCACATTCCCTCCCCGGTTGAGGAGTTCCTTATCGATCAAGTTAGAAGGGGCTTTAGCGTAATTCTCACTGGGAACGCAGGGGACGGGAAAACCCATCTATTACGGCGGATCGCTCCAGCCCTGCAGGCTGAAAACGCCGTTGTCGATTTAGACGCGACGGCAATCATGCGCCACGGTGCCGTCACGCCGATTCTCGACCGCTGGCGCGGAGCTTTAAATGCCAATCGTCCCTACTGTATTGCGGCCAACGAATACCCCTTGCATCTACTTATTCGGGCCGGTAAAGGGACCCTGCCGGACGCTATTCACGCTGAGTTGATACGCCAGACTAGACATCGGCTCGCTTATGCGAACACGCGTGACCCCTCTGAAGCTGCCAACGAAAAGTTGCTTGTTGTCGATCTCAGCCTGCGTAACCCACTCACTGAATCATTCATGCTCGCGTCGCTTCGCCAGATGCTGAATGACCCAGGCATTGTCACACGCGCAGCATCAGAAATCGATCACGATTTCTCTTGGAACCACCGTCAGCTTTCCAGTGCGCGAGTTCAGGAAAGGCTTGGTGCGCTATTCCAGAAGCTTGCCGAACAAGGTCACCGTTGCACCATCCGTGAACTCTGGATCTGCCTAACAAGGCTCCTTTTCGGAGACCCCGAGGAGGCACTCGTTGGCTCACCGGCAGGCTCCCCTCGCTCGTGGTATTCCAGCCGTCTTTTCACACTCCCAAGCTCAGGCATACGCTTCCGTCTTGGAGGTCTTCTCCTTGCCGAGGCAGACCCTGCTAAATCGAGCCATCCGCATTGGGATGCAAAACTGGAGCACCCAGCGGAAATGAATCCTGCGGATTGGATCGATGGCATACCCGGAATGGAGGTGTCACATACAGACCAAAGAGTAAGTGTCCAACGTTTCGCTCAGTTAAAGCGACGTTTCTACTTTGAACACGAACGTGGGGATGAGGCATTTGCGCTGCTTGACCGACATGGTGATGATTTCACAAGCCTGCTAAGGGGTGCAAAATCAGCGGACGAGGTCTTCAAGGGACGATTCCTTCGATCTATCAACAACGCGTATTGCCCTCGTCCATTCTCCGGTTCCGACCGCGATCTTTACTTGTGGTTCTCACATCGCTTCCACGAGCAACCGACCCGCGCTTACGTCGCATCGCGTTCGATTCCCTCGGCAGCATTTTCTGTGCGGCTGCCCCGACTCCCCAGTCGTTTGCAAGGGGCATTTGACTATCGCTCTGATCACCTTCTACTCGAGTGTGAAGTAGGCGGGGCACGCTGCCGTCTTCTTATCAATTCCGCGATGCACGCGGTTCTTGCACAATTGGGAGGCGGATTCCCTCGGCATCTTGCATCCGAGCGAGAACTCAACAAACTGGATGATTTTCTCAGCCGCCTACAGCGGCTGGAGGTCTCTGAAACACGCCAGTTTCTCGTTTACAGTGGAGAGAACCGTCTCGCGACGCGAATAACTCTCGACGAAGATTTAATGAAGTATTCGGAGGTAGAAAAGCTATGACAAAGAGCGAAACGTCTTTCCAGGCTTTTGGCTATCATCTCGACGCCATCAAGCCCGTGCATCTCGCCAATGGCTTTTTCCTATCTCTGACCGGCAAGCACTATCGTCTTGAGTGGCTCAACAAATTGGCGGTCGTTACGCACAAAAAAGGACTCGTTGGCGACTATATGACGTCAAACTTAAGAGAGATCCTTGCCGAGGAAAAGCATGCCATAAAGTCCGGATTAAGTGAGGCTGACCTCGGTCTATTGCGCTTTCAGGCCAATGCCATAGTGGCTAATGACGATGCGGTTTATGCCGCATTTGACGATTACAGCGCCTTTGGAAACGACTATACTCTATCTTCCCCGAAGTTCCTCACCGACATCAAGCGAAAGGACGGTTACGCTGGCCACTTTCTCCACTCAATTTTTTCTGTGACTGAAGCAGGACGACACATCATCGAAATTGCCAAACAGGAATTCGAGAGAGAGGGTGATTCCCTGGCCAGGCTGTTCCAACCGGTTCTTGAGAGTGATGAGGTAGAGGTCGAATGGGATAATCGTTTCGAGGAAAAGCTTGGAGTTTTATCCATGGATGAACTTGAGGCGAAAGCGGCATCAATGAGCTTGGTTACAGCGGGGATTTTGCGCCTTCTATCAACTTCGCGTTCCATTGAATCTCGCTACAGTTTTCTCCGCCAGCTAGTGACAGCTCTTGGTGCTTGGCTAATTCTTTATCTCGTCCGTGAGGCTTCGTCTGCCGTTGGCGCAGGTGCACCATTGTTATTCTGCGACTTTACGGGCAACCATTCAAAGAAATGTCGAAGCCGAAGTGCCAACTGCTTCTCCAGGCATCGCGAGCTGATCTATCAATCATTTCATTCATGGGCCGAATCTGGCAAGCTTGCGAGCCTCGACGCTTATAGGGACAAAAAGGGTCGCTTCGACTTAAAGGATGTTGAGCGTCATTTTCAGGATTTGGCTGTTCGAATCGGTCTTGCGCAACCCCGAGCCGCAACTGTGCGTGCCAAACACTATGAGCCGCAGGCTGACACTGTCCGAACTCTGGTGATGTCGCTCTTGGCACCGGACGAAGGACCGATCACAGTTCAAGAGTTGGCTACTCGACTTCGTTCGACATGGGGTATTGCGTTTGGCGGGTGCGATGACGACATAACAGCTTTGGCGGGACAAGGCATAATCGGTCTCGACGAGGATGATGACCTTAGCCTGAATCGTCGTTGTTTCATCAGCCTTCTAAAGGCTTTGGGAGTCGCCACAGAGCCATCAGACGGATTGGTGCTTTGCGAACTAAATGAGGAGGGGGACCGATGACGAAGGAACAATTAGTCTCCCAAGCCGTCGCCTGCTGGGTGGCTTCGCCCCATCTGCAGGGGCGAGACCTCCTGCGTGAGGCACTTCCCTCGATGGATATTAACTGGTTGTTCCTGGCATTGAAAGAACGTCCCGGTTTCGATCCTTCAAGAGTTTCACTGGCAATTGCTGGCTTCTCCCTTTCCGCAGTTGACCTCGAATCAATTCATAATGCCAGTGGGATGAATCGGTTGCACGGATTGACGGATGACTTGCATGTCGCGGCAGAATGGCGAAATAACCGCACCGATCATCCGCTGATTGTATCCTTAGCAAAGGGCTGGCATCCGGGTGTCAGCACGCTCGATCACTTCGGAACCGCTGCTTCTCGCGATCTGACTTTGGTTCTTCTCGATTGGGCGGAAGACAGCGATCTGCCCTGTAACGACCTACAGTCCGGTTTATTGCGGGTGCTGACGAGTGATGAGATCGCGAAGCTGACTTCCCTCGACTCCGTTTGCTCTTTCCTTGCATCTTGGTATTCGCTCAGATCGGAGGATGCACTCGAAGCACCTCGGGCCGCGCTTCCACATTTGGGACTTTTTGCCGATCCCGAACTGTTTTCCAAGCCGGGAGAGATTGAATCGCGTTTGCTCGCAAATTTCAAGGCTGCCTCTCAGGTTAAGGATGCTGCTGCTACGGCATTACGAGCCATCGAGCGTCGTTTGAATCAGCGGTTTCGGCGTGATCTGGCGACAAGGGATCGGCTGCTTGACGCTTGCGACCGATTAGCGTGTGTTCGCCTTTATTCTTCTGTGGAGAAATTGGCCAGCGTCACCCTCTCGGAGGTTTTAGAGGTTTTCCGCCCACCCAAGGATAGCGAACCAAATCCTGAATCTGGGTACGAAGTGAATGCGGATTTCAGCGAAGAGGAGATCGATGAGACGATTGGCACAGGAGCCAAGGGCAGCAGGCGTGAACTCGTTTCTGCGACAGGCGATGATTTGCTAGATGACAACCAAGAACGACTCACAAACCGAATCGAAATCCTCGAAGCTGCACTCGAGGAAGCAATCGAGCAAGACGAGAAAAAAGTAGAAACCGATGTTGAGATCGGCGAGGAGGAAGTCCGCATTTCAGTCGATCTTGACCACGCGCTGCTGGGTTGGCTCCACACCTTTTGTGGCACTGAAATATTTGGCGGGCTCCTTCACACCCGTGAGCCTTCGGTCGCCGAAGCGCTTAAGCTCCACGAGTCGTCCAACCCGCTAAAGGTTGAGCCCACGCGTATCGCAATTCTGGATGGCGAAGAGATGAGCCTTCGCCGAGTGTTAGCGGATTGGGATTCGCAACTCTCGCAGCGGGGGCACAAAGTCAGTCTCTTGGTGGATTGGGACGCCTTTGTTGCGGATAGGTCGGTGCTGATTGAGCATTTGGACACACTATTTCTTTTCCCGTTGGACTGGATGGCGGGTCGCCCTAGCTTGGCGACGGTGGTCGAGCGGTATCTCGCCACGAGCACACGTCTTTATCACCAAGTGCAGTCGCATTTCCGCAACATGAGCGAGATTGATCAGGGTTGGGCAGAAATCGGTTTGCACGGACTTTTAGCTCTTGATGTCATGCAGGTGCGCTGTTTGTTGGAAGATGATCGGGAGTCGTGGAAGGCAGTTCTGCTGCCCACTCATCCGCTGCATTTGTGGCGCTACCAACGTCTAGCAGCAGTGCTGAGGGGTTTGGGTAGCACTCTTGAACCGGAGGACCGCAAAGCGGTGCTCGATGAATGCCGCCGCCCAGAACAGTTTCTCAGCGTCCTGTTCGCAAGCGCCCTTCCCGCGAACAAGGGCGGAGCGCGGTTGCTGCCGATTTCCAGCGATCTCCATGGATTGGCGACTTTCGAAAATTTACAGAACGCGTGTTCGGGGTTGGATGGTGTCACCACGGTTCGCTATGCGTTGGATCGCTTTGCTGTCGCTAACCGGATTCACCTACACCCTTTACGAGTTGGCATTGTTAACCCACCCAATGCGCCGAAGCTCGTGCTTGAGCTTTCAAAAATCCTAAGTGAACGGCGAGAGGGCACATTGCCAGCGATGCGATTGGAGATGTTTTCTACAACTGCCCCGTCGGTGCGTGGACGCGCGGCCCAGGCCCTTGCGTTTTCCTCGGAGACGATGGACCTCATCGAAGCCCGCCTTGCTTCGGGGAGATTGCAGTTGCAGATCCACGAGCAGCCCAAGCCACTTGACGAATGGATCGCCCATTGGCGGCGGGAGCCGCTCCACCTTCTCATTATCTTCGACGAGGCCGGGGTCTCCATCCGACGCAGCGACATGGGCCTGCCTATGCCGATGAGTCCGTTCTGCGTGCGCAAGGTCATTCGCTATCAGGAGTTACGCGGCACTCTCCGTCTCGACCCCACGACGGACGAACCGCCTTTCTCCGAGTTCATGCAGCTTATGAACGAGGCGGACAAAGGCCAGCGAGATTCTACGCCCAATGCTTGGGCTGACGCGGAGAACCTTCGCCAAGTTGTGGACCAGGTTTTACAGGGCGTAGAGCCGGGGGCCTTTTGGCTCGCATTGGCAGACCGAGTCCTTCCGGCTGAATCTGGGCTTTCCTCCGTGCGCCTCCTCGCCCGCCGCGAGGATCAGCGTGAACTGGTCTTGCTGGCACGTGATTACCGCCGCCTCGCAGAGTTGGTTCGTCCGGCCTTCAACCGCTGGCATCTGCACGTTACGGCGACGCAGCTCAGTAAACTACTCGAAGAAGGCGTGCACCTGACGGGGGCAGGCATTCTCAATCTGGTGAAGAAGGATGGCTCGGTGGATACCAACCAAGTCTTGGGCTTGGCTGGAACGTTGCTGGCGGCGAGGGACTACTCGCAACGGCATCCGGGGGCGCTGGTGGTGTCCATAGACCACCAAATCGCCCGCCATTGGTTGCGACTCGGCAAGCGAAACGACCGATGCGATCTTATAGCACTCCGACAGGACGGTGAGGGCATCGTCATTGAAACTATCGAGGTAAAGAGCACTCAAGGGACCGTCACAGATATTACCGCAGCCACTCTGCAGCAGGCGGCGACCCAGCTCGAGGCGACCTTGGAGGCGGTCGCCGATGGTTTGACCGGAGTTGTGTCCGGTGGTGGACCGCTCTCGGTGCCTCGCTGCGAAATGCTGAAGGAGGTGTTGGTGCGCGGCTGCCTCGGTAAACCGGTGACGCCACAGTTACGCGGGACATGGTGCGGCTGGCTGAAGCGCATCTTTCACCAAGAAGGCGACCCTCTCCCAGTGACCGTGCAAGGCGAGATAGTTCGGGTAGCTCTTGGTGAGAGCCAAGTGCGGGAGACCGAGCTGGTGCGTGGGGCCAACCCGCCAATCATGATTCGGACATTGGGTGAAGCCGAAGTGCAGAGGCTGATTGAGGAGACTGATTCCGACAATACACCGGAAGGCGGCGGGGGAGACTCGGGAAACACTCCTCCCCCAGGCTCCATTACGCCGCTGCCAGCTCCGGAATTGCGAGATCGTGAGGCATCGCAAGGCGAAAATCCAATCGTGGCGGAACCCGCCCATGCGACGCCGCTTACTCCGACCGCCCCACCCAATGCGATTTCCCCAACCCCAATGGAAGCTGCGGGCTCGCACCAGCAAGCCTGGCCACCGCAACCAAACGAATTGGGAATGATAGGGCAGGACGAAACCGTGAGGCAGTTGATCAACCGGTTGCACTATGCGCGGGACTTCCAGCAGCGTTTTAAGGACACGATGTTCGTCGGCTCGGCGGGAGTGGGTAAGAGCAGCTTCGCCCGGGCAATTGCCGATCAGCTCCTCGGCCAGACACCGATCCTGTTCTCTGGTGCCGATTTGCGCAACGGTCGCATGCTCATTGAGAAGCTTCAATCAGAAGATAAGGTTCCTGAGAGCGAGGCGCGCCCGGTTCGCCTGGATGCATGTGTGATCTTCATCGACGAAGTCCACGCGTTACCTTCTACCGTGGCCAACATCCTTCTTAGCGCCCTCGACGATGCTCGCCTTACGACTATCGACAACATCGACTACGACTTCGGCGATGTAGTGTTCCTCATGGCCACCACCGACGCGGGTAAGCTGACCGAGGCCTTCCGCAGCCGGCCCGACCGCGTTCTGCTGCGCAACTACACCTTAGACGAACTGGCCGGTATCCTCTGGCTTCACGGCCTGCGGGAATTGGATGGCTATTCGTTACCATATGAGGTTTGCAAGGAGGTCGCCGCCCGCACCCGCGCCCAGCCGCGCGTCGCCGTGCGGATGCTGACCAACCAGTTAATCCCGCATTTCTACGCAGCGGTTCGAGGCACGGGGGGCAGCCCCAGTCGCCATCTAATTGGCGAAGCGATGACAGTGGCATCGGTCGCTGGATACTTTGAGGACCAGGGTATTGATGCCAGTGGTCTCGACATCACCGCCCGCAACTATCTCGCTTACCTTACCAGCCACGGAGCGACGGCCGAGGAGCGTTTGCGTCAGGGGCTGGGAATCAGCAATCGCGGAGACTTCGTTGAAGTGGATGAGTATCTCCAGCGCCTCGGTCTAGTCACCGTGCGCGGAGGACGCACGCTCACTAAGGACGGGAGGCGATACCAACAAGTCTTACCCGACCTCCGGCATAGAATTTCAAGACAGTCATAATTAACATTGTCCATGCAATTTTACTGGTGGAAATCCAACTGCGATGCCGACAACCGGATGGCTTCTATTCTTGATAAGTCACACGCAGGCGCAGGAAGCGGCGGGGGGCATTGGAGAGTGGGGCTGCGGTGCGGACGGTTAGTTCTGATTCTGTGTCGGCGACGATGACGGTGTGGTCTGTGCCGCTTTGCCAGGTGGTGAGGTCGGTCGAGGTTTCCACGAGGTGGGTGATATCGGCGGCGGCGGCATTTTTGGAAACGGTCAGTGTGAGATATTTTATGTCAGCGATGGTTAGGGAACCCAGCACGGGCTGGGTGGCGGCACCGGGGCTCAAAGGGTTTCCATCGAGGAGAGCATATTCGAGGATGTTGCTGATGTTGTCGCCATCAGGGTCAGCGCGGAATCCCCAGACGGTGGCTTCGAGTTCGGGGTCGGCGAGTTGTTCGGGGGTGAAATGTGCAGCCTGCCAGATTTGGAGGGGAGTGAGAGGTGGGGGTGGCGGGGCGGGGATAGTTTCGACGGTGATGTTGTCGAGGCGGAAGCGTGGGTCGCCAGGGTTTTCCGGGTCATTGCGGGTGCGGAAGCGGAAGAAGACGCGGTTGAAGGCGGTTATGATGTCGGTGTTGTCGAAGGTTTCCTGGATCGCGCCGCCGTTGAGTCGATACCGGATGCGCATTTGCGAGGTTGTCGTTCGAGTGACTTCAAAGGAGATGCTGATGACATCCGTGCCGGCATTGATGGACGCAGTGCCGCTTTGAAGTTCGGTGCCGGTGTTGAGGACTTGTTGGGCCAAGGTTTTGCGAATGGTGCCAAGGGTGCCGGCCGTGCCGTAGGAGGTGCGAACCCAGTATTCTTTGTTGGCTGCGTTATTCCAGGGGGCATTGGACGGGGTATGCGCGAGGGAGAAGGACGTGGTAGAAACATCAGGGCGAGGCGTGCCGGTGTGGCGGAGTTTAAAGGCAAATCGAAGACCCTCACCGACGCCAAGTTGCACTTCATTGGGCAGCGGGAAATAAAGGTAACGCTCGGTGTTGGAGGCGTCGATATGGAGTTCTGCGACATGGTGCGGGGCGATGGGATCGAGCGTGGAATCCGGCACAACACCAAAAGTTGTATTGGATGGGTTGGCGTCGGTTTTTGACCAATTGACGTCGAGCGGATCAGCCCCGTTGGTCACACCTCCATCGGTGAAAGAATCAAAAACAAGAATGGTTGCAGAGAGTGTCGTGGCATAGGTGATGTTGGAGGGGGGAGATTCTCCGAGGAGGTTGTCGGCGATGATGCGATATTCGTACGTCGTTCCGCCAGTCAGGCCGGTGTCCTGATACTGACGGAGTGTGCCGTCCAGTTCTGCGACTTCGCTCCATCCGCTGGTGCCGGAGATGCGGCGGTGTAGAATAAATGTGTCGGCGTCATCACTGGTCCAAGAAAGCCCAATGGTGGAGGCGCTAATGGCAGTGGCTGTGACATTGGTGGGTGCCGTCGTCGGGGCGGAGATGGGCACGGAATAGGTTAAGGCCTGGCCTGTGTTCAGATAAGTGCCAGACCCACTGCTCGTGAGAACGACGGCGCGGACTTGATAATAAACTTTTGCCTTCGGCGCAGTCGTGTCATTGAAAGAAAGCTGGGAACTGGGCGTGGTGGTGAGGCGGGTGTAAGGACCGAATCGCTGTTCGGAGCGATAGACGTGATAGCCAACAAGGTCAGATTCGGAAACAGCCTGCCAGGTGATCGTCACGTCATCCAACAAATCACCGGGGGTGCGGGAGACTGCGCCGCCAACCGAAGAACCCACCGAATGGAGGCGGAGCGTGGGATCGCCCATGAGGGCAACGTGAACCATCTGAGCATAAGCTTGATTACTGATAAAATATCCCTGCGTCCAAAATTCCCCAAAATCGCTGGGATTGTTGACCGTGCGCAGGTAGGCATCGCCGATGGTCTCGCCGAGAGCCATGCCGTGAACATGCCAGTCAGGGCGATTCGCCCAAACACTGACCAGCCCCAGCGAGCCAGCGGCACCGGCCATTGGGGCACGTAAAAAGTTATCGGTCGGGCTGTCCCAATCTCCGAAATAGGAACCAAACAACATCTGGAAAACGGCAAGGCTGTTTTTTGTTTTGAAGTCGTTTGAAGATCCGGTGCCGGAAGCGCTGGTGTAGGTGCCCGATCCGCCGCCATAAGCCCAGAGGTATTTGTTGGTTTCGAGGGTGGGAAACCAATTGGCTGAGGCGGTGACATTGGCGGACCCGAACATGGCGCTGAAACCGCGCCACCCCGCCGAGGCAGGGGCCTCGCCGCTGAGAGAGCCGAAACTGTCGCGGATAAGTCCACGCTTGGGGATTTCGGCAAACTCGCCAAGTCGATGACGGAATTCATGGTTTTTGCGGAGGTAATTTCGCAGAAGTTCAGTCTCGTTGCCTCCGGCCCCAAAGCCGCTCAAGTTGGACATATCAATTCGTCCAATCGCGATGTCGGCTGCGGAGGGCAGCTTGCTTTGATCAAATTTACCGTCGCCGGGGATATTATGATGACGACTTTGGCTGGCGGTGGATTGGCTGACGGTGGTGTCGGTCCACTCGCCGGTAAGATCCGCATAGTAGGTATCAGCTGGCCATGCCCCGCGATGACTCGAATGGCCATCAGGAAAAATATCGCCTGAATACGGTACGGGGATGCGGCCGAAAAGGATGGCGGCTTTCACATGAGCAGGGTCGGTATTGAAAATCGTCTGAAGCTTGGCGCGGACGGATGCTGGAGTTTCAGAGGGGCCGACAGTTTCTTCCACGACAGTCCAACCATCACCAGCGAGGTCGTTTTTGAAGCGCGCAATTTCTGCTGCGAGCGGGGCGTGTTTGGACGAATCAACAAGCAAAATCACGGTGCCTCGCTGGTCGATCAGAGGAGCTTCAATACCGGCAATGGTGTAGCCGCGCGAGGATACTGTGAGATCGGCGTAGGTGCGATAGACCTTGTATTCGTAACGAGTGCCAACCGAGACGTTATTGTCGATGTAAGAAGTGGTCGTGGTTGACGTTCCCAAATAATCCCAATTAGCGGCTCCGGGTGCCCGGCGATAGACCCAGATCCCATCCACGACGTGCGGACTCACTTCCCAATGAAGCGTGATGCGCGGCGGCGCAGCCTGTGTCGTCGCGTGAACGCGCACCGCACGGATGGAGCCGTCTTGTGCAAGGGCTGGAGTGTCTGGTAGGAGGAACCACGCGAGCGGTGCGAACAATAGGAGGTGGAGAAAACTGACTTTCATAATCCCGCAGGTGGTTCAAGGGGGCATTTCCAAAACACCCAGACTATGGAATTACGATGGTCACGGAGCGTCCTTCTTTTGGTAAGTCCAACTCACGCATGATGGGAGCACCGCCGTTTGGAGGCGTGACGGTGACTCTGTGTCGACCTTGAAAAGCGCGGATAATCGTCTTGCCGCTTAGGTCGGTTGCTGCGGAAGCATTGGTCCACCACCTCCTGAAGACGAGATCGCGGTAAGCTAGCAGACTTGGCTTCTCTGACCAATCGTTGCGGTACATGGCGCCTGTTTCCCCCATCCAATGGGCCCGGCCCCAAAAGCCCCACATGATAAAGGCCTCCGTGTTCGGATGGGCAAACCAAGCGGTAAGGAAATCACGGGTGTATTCGGCTTGTAGAACTTCATTTGGCACATTGATGTCAAACTCTGAAATCATGAAGGGCAACCCGGTGGCCACATGCATTTCGTCAATGATCCGCCAGACCTCGGTGGGAGCGGTGAATCGATCCGACCAGAAATGGCCTTGGAATCCGAGGACATCAATCGGAGCATCCCTCTTAACAAGTTCATGGTAAAACTCCGTGAAATCTGCGCGGCGTTGTTCGTTTCCTCCGTTGCCCACAATATCGAATTCATTCATCACCAGGCGCACCCCCGGGAGTGCAGCACGGGCCTCTTTGAACCATTCAGCCACAGCATCCATGCCCAGCAATTTGATGAGATTCACGTGGCTCATGGGTTCATTGAGCACGTCCCAAAGCTGGGTGCGGTCGGCAGTGGCATTTCCTATATCTCGAATATGGGCCAGCACGGCTTTCTGTATCGCATCGAGGTCACCTTCTTTCTCACGCAACCAAGGGGGTGAAAAGCGCCAACTCCCCCAAATGATTGTGTGTCCTTTGACGGTGAACTGCCGATGGTGGAACCAATCCAGAGCACGTAAGGTCCATTGTTGATCATAATTGGCGGGTGCCTCGTTGCTTCCATTCCACATTGGCCATTTCAGATCATTTTCAAAAACCACAGCGTTGAAATTGCGTTCAATTTCCTTGCGATAGCGGGCGTTGTCGGCGAGCCAAAGTTCGGTGGTCATCCCCGAGTCAGGCGCAAACTCGCGTGGGGCATCCACGATGCGCGAGGCTACAACGGCTGTCCCGAACGGGTAGGCGTGTCGAATCTGTTCCACTGCGATATCAAGGTCCGACACCGGTGCTCCCCAGCGGTCAACGACTTGGATTTGAAAATCAGCTTTTCGATAACGGTCGATTTGTTCGTCAGCCTGCGCTCTCCATGGGGCGTCAAGTTCCTGGCCCGGGTAGCTCCCTGATGATTGGGTCAGTGTTTGGGGATCAGCCTCTGAACCATGGTTTTCCCAACGCATTTTTGTGAGGCGTAACGGCCGACCGAAATAGGAGATGGTGGGAACCATCAATAACTCTCCTGTCCCGTATGCAGACTTGGAGCGAAATGCGAAACGAATCTCCTCAGACTGTGTTCCCACGATGACGATCTGCCGATGCTCGGCATCGGGATTGTAATTATTCTTGGACGATGCGGGAAGCATGGTTAGAACCACGCCAGCCTGACCCTCAGCACCGGAATCGGCCTCAGTGACGATGATTTCTACTTCGGTCGCAAATGAAATCACGTCGCCCTTTTTGATGGCAAAAGGAGAAAGAAAGACGGGATTGCCTTTCGTTTTGGGGAAAACAGATGCGGCATCCATACTGGCCTCGGCAGTGGGAGGTGGGGTTTCGAGCTTCCCGTCCACAGCCCGCCAGCGCACCGTAGCTTCCGTCGTCTGTGTTAACATGCTGGACATGGAAAGACAAATGATGGCGAGAATGCTATGAGGGGGTTTCAAGAGAGAATTCATGGATCGGCAATAATGCGCACGCGCAGGAATCGGTGGGTGTCACCGCTAATGGGAGAGAAAGAGCGGACGACCAGGCTTGTGGCATTTTCGCTGACAATGACCGTGTGCCCTTCACCGCTATGCCAAGTGGATAGGTTGGTCGAGGTTTCAACGAGGAAGTTCATGTCCGTGGCAGCTGAGTTTTTGGTGACGCTAAGGCTTAGAAATTCTTCATTGTTGATAATAATGCTGCCTATTTCAGGTAATGCCGCCGTGCCTGGCACGAGCGGATCACCGTCGAACGCATATTCCAGCAGGTTGCCCACACCGTCACCGTCGGGGTCGGCACTGTAGGCGGTGTCACCTTCGGTTTCTGTGGTTTCGAATTGATCTTGCCACCATTGTTCACGCGCGGTGAGGGACGGGGTGGGCGCTTCATTGTCGAGTACGCGGATGGCGCGGGTGGTGGTGATGCCCCCGTGGAGATCTGCGAAGGATGTGGCGACGCGGAATTCGTCAAATTGATCAACGTTGCTGTTGTTTCCGAAGTCGAGTCGGCTGACGCCATCGAGATTGGCTTGCATGTTCACTTCACCGTTGCCGAGGGCATTGGTGGGAGAATTCCCTGAAACGTCGGGGTTAAGCCATGCCCGTATTTTTCGCGTGTCGAAGTCGAATTGCATCACCACATAGAAGGTGGTCGCCGTGGGATTTGAGTTGAGCAATTGCACCTTGTTGCCGGTGCCAGCCTCGAGTTCCCAGTGTAGGACGTTACTGGCGTAGCGGACCCGCCCCCAATCGCCGCCATTGGTGTTTTGGCGAACGATCATGGAGGTGTTCCAATTGGTGCTGTTCCGGTAGATTAGTGAGGAGACCCAGACGCTGCCGGTGCTGAGTTTGGCCATGAAGTTGCGACGATTGTCTCCGGGATCGCTCAGGCGAGCGGCGCGAGTACCGGAAGAGCTGATGGTGCCATTCTTTGTGTAGGAAAGGCTCGGTTCGATGAGCACAGCGCTGGCATTCGTGTGATACCAAGGGCCGCCCCAGCCCCAACCGGTGTTTTGTGCGGTGACTTCGGTGCCTGCCAGGCCGGTGAAGGATTCGCCGATGATGGCGGCTGGGGCAAAAGCGGTGATCGTGCCAATATCGGAGGGATTGATGATGGCGTCATCGTCTATGTTAACAAGGAAGTCCACACTGCTCTGGCCGTTCGGTATGGTGACGATCGTGGGAACATTGAGTCTTGCGTCGTTGACGCTGAGGAAAAGGGTTTGTGTGCCGATGGTGCCGGTGCGAGTGACCGTGGCGGTAAAGCTCTCAGCGGTTTCGTCGATCTCATCGGGCATGCTAATGCTATAGCTGCCCACAGCTTGAGTGGTTCCAGAGGTGCCAGCCCATTCACTGTGGCCAAGCGTGTTGGAGGCGCGGAGGCGATAATGGTAGAGATTTTCAGCGGCCAGACCGGGATCGGTGTAGCTGTTCGTGGTGCCTGAGAGATTGGCTGTGAGCAGGGTCCATGGGCCGGAGGGGCCCTCGGTGCTGCGCTCGAGGCGCTGAGTGTCGGCTGTCGTGGGAGCGTCCCATGTGATTCTTAAATCGGAAGCAGAGAGTGCGTTGACCACAAGATTACTTGGCGCAGCTGGCGGTTGAGGGACGGTGACGGTAGCGCTTGCCCAGGCGCTGGAGCCCACGCTATTGACGGCACGGACGCGGTAAAAGTAGTCGAAGTCACCTGCGGTATCGAAATCCTCATAGCTCTCGACATCAGGATTGGTGTTGTGAAGTGAGACCCAGGAGACTCCGTCGGTGGCGCGCTGGATTTCATAGAATTCCTCGTCAACCGCGATGTCATCCCAAGTGAGTTCGATCAAGCTGTCGCCAGTTCGGAGGGCGGTAAAGTTCTCCGGGGTGAAGGGAATGGCGGGCGGTCCGTCGAGGTTGAGGAGGATAGGGCCGGAGGAGGCGGCAGTGAAACCAGCACCTTGGACGGTGATGTGGTAGGTGGTGCCAGCGACAGCATCGAAGGTGACGCGTTTATTGGCCGAGCGCCAGCGGTTGGGGCCTTCGCCGTTGATGTAGTCGCCGGAGTTCGGAGTCGTGACAACAGGGGTGAGGGCACCAAGTGTGGAGCCCGTGTAAACTCCCAGAACATTGGTCAACTGACTGCCGAGGGTATCAATGGTAATGGTGCCGGAGATCGGGGCCGTCCAACGCCACCAGACGGAGCGCACCGTCTGGTTGGTGACGGGGGGCGGATTGGAGAAGGACTCGATCTTTGTTTCGCCAAGCTCGACGGTGGTTAGCAAGTTGTGACCCGTGGCTGTCCAGCGCGAACCTTGCATGACCGTGGCATTGGCGAAATTATCGTTGGGTGCGGGGCGAGTGAGGAGAAAGGAGAGATTACCGGCGTGAACCGCATCGACGCCGAAGTGGTAGGTGGTGCCTGCAATGGCCGTGAAAGAGGCAGCGCTCCAAGAGTGCGAGCCGGAGTTGGGACCGGCTCCGTTTTGATTGGAGGCGATGGTCGCAAGCGCGTTGACTGCGGTGCCGGTGTAAACGCCAATGCTGGTGTTGCGAGAGTTGTAGTCGTCAAATATGTTGCCGGCCGTGGAGACGATAAAGGTGGCAGACTCGGGGGCCGTCCACTTCCACCACAGCGTGCGGCCGTTGGTGAGGCCGCCATGGTTTGGCTCGCCAGTTTCTTTGGTAGCACCGAGGTTCGAGACAAGTGTTTGAAATTCTATGCCGGTGATTTCGGTGGCATTGACGAAATCGTCATTGGCGGGCGGGAGCACGGGGCTGAAGTTAAAATGTATCTCACCGAGGTGGGTGTTTTGTTCCCACTCTGCCGCATTGACGCCGAAAGCGTTGGCATTGACCATCACACGGTAGGTTGTGCCAGCAACGGCGTTGAACTCCAAACGGCTGTTGCGCTGGAAGGACCAAGGGCTGTTGGAGTAGGTGGCGATCCGGGCATTTGTGGCCACGGTGCTGAGGGCGTTGACAGAGTTGCCTGTGTAAACGCCAAGGAGGGTGTAGAGTCCGAGGATTGTGGGGCTGCCAAATTGGGCGCTTATGGGGCTGTCTTCATAGACGCCGAGACGGCTGCCAATGGTGTCCACTTGGTAGCGTCCAGAGGCGGGGGCCGTCCATGTCCACCAGAGCGAACGGCGGCCAACCGTGCCGGGAGAGAAGCCGCCCGTGGGTTCGCCAGCCTCGTGCACGGAGCCAAAGTTGTAAGTGATCTCACTTAGCCCTTCGGCCGGGATGACCTTGGCATTGGAGAAGGTTGTGTTGGCTGGGACTTTTTGGAAGTTAAAGACGATGCGGCCGAGTGCGCCGCCATAGTTATCGGAGACAATATAATAGATCTGACCCTCG
>JBGTLQ010000281.1:0-5974 GCA_041744075.1 Terrimicrobiaceae bacterium | reverse complement strand
AACGCTGGTAATCTCCATAGACATTCGGGAACAGTTTTTCCATCAGGCTATCTTTGCCGTTTCCAATGAGGGGGAATAGAGTGATTTGCCCAGACTCATGGCCACATCGGAGGGGATGGGCGGGCTCTTCCTTTGCCCATGGCTCACAGGTGCCTGGTATTCCGGGTTGATCAGTCGGCCTCCCGTCTGGCTGGATCGCTGTGCACTCTGATTTCTCTCGTGTCCCGAAGCCCTCTCACGGCATCGGTTGTCGGCGTGGCTTCCTTGCATAGAAACCTGATGCCTTTGAGCAGACAACTGGTCCATGACACTGCGGTAATATTCGCCTATCTCCTTGTAGCACGCTGACCACCGCGTGGTTCCTGAAGAAAAGACCCGGTCACAGCGATTTCTATACGCATCCGTTCT
Organism: Terrimicrobiaceae bacterium; assembly: GCA_041744075.1. Lineage (GTDB taxonomy): Bacteria > Verrucomicrobiota > Verrucomicrobiia > Chthoniobacterales > Terrimicrobiaceae > JAJTZA01. Next base: position 5,566 of record JBGTLQ010000281.1, on the reverse strand, counting down.
TCCTGCAGGGCAGCGCGCATCAAGGGCGTCCGGCCGTCCGGGTTCGTGGAATTGACATCCACCTCGGCTTGCAGCATCGCTTTCACGCGTGCGCCATCTCCTGCCTCCACGGCCATCCATAAGGTGTCAGGGGTGTGGACGACGGCGGGAGGCGGGGCAGAGGGTGGAGCCGAGACGGGCGCTTGTGCCGGGTCAGGGGCGGACGGAGCAGCCTGCCACTGGGCGGCCACCTGCTGGGCTTCGGCCAGTTGCTCCTTGGACATTTTCCCAGTGAGGGCATTGCGGGCGTCCCGCACCTCCTGATGGCCCTGCGATGCCGCCAGGTTGTAAAACACATGCGCCAACACAAAATTCTGGATCGTGCCTACTCCTTCTTCGTACAATTTTCCTAACTGGTATTGGGACTGGGCCTCCCCGGCCTGGGCCGATTCCTGCCATGCGCGGAACGCTTCCTGCACCTGCCCCGCATCGTACGCCTGTTGGCCGGTAGAATAGTCGGCGCTCCCCACACAAGGAACCAGCATAATCCACATACCCACAAGACATCTGGCAACTCGCATCAGCGTTTCTCCTGGTACATCTGACTGACCAAATTCCCTTTTTCTCGGAACCCGGCATTTATCGGTGTTTGCAGACATCCTTGCGGTCTTTATAGTTGCGGTATGGGTTCGTCAGAGGAGCATTCTTTTGCCGGAAGACCACTGCCGCCTCAGAGTCTTGCCTGTCACGAAGCCAAGTCATCGTTGCCGATAGGGATTTCCACCAGGCAAAGATTTTTCAAAATCATTGCCTTCAAAGTTAAGTCCTTTAAAATCATCATTACTGCTAGTTGCTCTTTCCCTTTGTTCCCTGGCCACTCTTTCCTGGCGCCTTCTTTCCTCTACTACAAGTTGCTGTTGCTTAGCTTGCTCTTCCCGGAGCGCATAATCCCTCTGTATTTGTTCATCTTCAGCTCTGAGGCTGGAAAACTCCTGATCGTAATCCGGTTCCTCAAGCGAACTACTGGCCTGAGAATGTTTCGCCGCGGACATCTCCGCCATCTGTGCCTCAAAGGATGAGGCATTTAACTGGTTCATCTCCTGCTCAAATTGGGCCATGGCATTGCCCTGAATGCCCACAATGGCTGGCATCATGATTTCAAAAAGAGCCTTGGAAAGTGGATAGGAACTGAGGAAGACGGAACCCGAAAGATTCATGGTGCCTGCCAATTCATTCGGGTTGGTGACAGGCCGTTCGCCGGATAGAATGGCATAATAATTTTTGGCCAAATTTAGGGCATTGCTAACCTTGTTCAAATTATTGTTCAACTTTTGCAAATGCTGATAGACCCCATTTAAATTCGGGAACATTTTTTCCACAAAACTATCCCTGGCCACTTCCAATGGAGGGAAATAGAGTGCCTTGCCCAGATTCATAGCCACATCAGAGGGGATGGGCAGGCTCTTCCTTTGCCCCTGGCTGACAGGTGCATGATATTCCTGGTTGGTCATTCGGCCTCCCGTCTGGCTGGATCGCTGTGCGCGCTGATTTCTCTCGTGTTCCGCAACCCTCTTCCGACATCGGTTGCCGGCGTTAATCCCTTCCATAGAAACCTGATGCCTCTGGGCAAACACCTGGTCAATAGCACTGCGGTAATATTCGCCTACCTCCCTATAGCACGCTGACCACCGGGTGGTTCCTGAAGAAAATACCCGATCACAGCGATTCCTATAGGCATTCGCTTTTTCATTTTTAAGCCTATTGAATTCACGGTCAAACTGTGCATCCAACGCTTTATAATCTTCTCGCAAGGCATAACATTCCTGAAGGTTGGTGGGGGAAATGGGTTCCCCAGGGACAGAGTAATAAACGGCTTCCGCGCCGGTCAGCAAACCCAACAGCACCAGCCAGAATACCACACCCGCAACCGGAGGCTTCTTTAAAAATAATAGGCGATGGAACTGAAATGAATCTCTGACCATGACGGCCTCCCCCAAAAAACGTCGTTAAAGGTTAGAAACCACCACCCTGCTAACCTGTGGATGGGCTGGCTTTTCATCAACGTGGCCCTGATTGCCCCCCATAAGGAAATCGCCGGCAGAGATGAGCTACATAGGCGGCGCCATTTTTGACTTTACCCCGCTCCGGCCGTTAACGCTCCCGGGATGGCGGAGGGTTGGGCCGAGCCCGTGGATGAGCCCTTGTGCTGGAGAAACAGCCTTATGGGCGATCAATGCTCGTACAATCGCTCGAGCCGCCGGTGTTTTCACCATTACCACACAAGATTAAATCCAGAATGAATGACAACATGCTTGACGCCAGCTATAGAATCTTAGGACAGGCTCCGCGAATGGGCCGGTCATTCGGAGGCTGGCATCCGACCCCTCCAATGAGCCAGGGCATTACGTCAATGGGTTGGAACCTTTTGCTCCACACATAGCTCCCCCCTTCGTATTTGCCAAGGGAAGGAAATCTCAGAAAAAACCCAAGAATCCAAGAGCCAAGGGCTACGGAGTCTTCGCGCACCGGAACCCGAGGTAGAGCTTCCGAGACGCTGGCGTGAGGAAGTACCGGTTCGCGGATCGCAGGGCCGGCGGAAAGCTGCTCCACGCCCCGCCGTGGAGCACCTTGTCCTCGCCCGATGACGGTCCTTTCGGGTTCTGCGACGGACTGTTTTTATAGTAGTCCATAGCATACCAGTCGCTGACCCATTCATGTACATTTCCGGCCATATCGTAAAGGCCATAATTGTTTGGCGGAAAGCTGCCCACCGGTGCAGTTGTGGCATACCCGTCATCATAATCTTTATGCGCCCACTTCCTGCCACAATGGCGATCGCAGAAGTTCGCTTGCTTCCCATCAAATCGATCCCCCCAAAGGTACATGGTGCTCTGGCCTCCACGCGCCGCCTTCTCCCATTCCGCCTCCGTAGGAAGACGTTTGCCTTTCCACTCGCAAAACTTTTTGGCTTCATGCCACGTTACAGAATTGGCAGGATGGTTCGATAATCCCGACCTGGCATGATATTTCCCTGCGGAACCTATCACGTTTTGTCTTTCGTCATTCAGATATTCCCTCTGTCCCGTTGCATTGAGAAATTCTGCAAACTGCGAGGCAGTCACCTCATATTTGTCGATGAAAAACTCATTCAGTGCCACGACATGAATCGGACTTGCGTTATTGATGAACTCTTCGTTTTCCCCCTTATATCCTTGCCGCTCGAGTTCAGCCCGAGCGGTGGAGGGATCAAGCCCCATGTTGAACGACCCGGCTGAAATCTCCACCATTCCCTCTGGAATCGGTGGAGCAAGAAGTTTGGCAATCTCCACATGCCCTTTCTTCTCCGCGATAAATCGAGCTGTCACGCCGGCGGTGTTTGTCTTCGACACATCCGCTCCGGCTTCCACCAAAGCCTTCACGACTTTCAGATGACCTGGCAAGGTGGCGGCAAGAAGAGCCGTCGTTCCATCATGACTTTGGTGGTTCACATCGGCCTTCGCGCCTATCAGCCCCGTCACGATGGCGATGTTGCCCTGAAGGGAGGCGCGCATCAAAGGCGTCCAGCCGTAGGAATTGGTCGAATTCACATCCACCCCCGATTGCAGCATTGCTTGCACACGCTCTCCATCCCCTGCCTCCACGGCCATAAATAACATTTCAGGGGTGTTGATTGCGGAGGACGCGGCGGGGGATGGAACAGATCCAGGCTCTTGTACCGGTTCGGGGGTGGACGGGGCGGCTTGCCACTGGGCAGCCAACTGCTGCGCTTCGGCCAGTTGCTCCTTGGACATTGTCCCGGCGAGGGCCTGGCGGGCCTCCCGCGCGTCCCGATGGCCCTGCGAGGCCGCCAGGTTGTAAAACAGATGCGCCAACACAAAATTCTGGATCGTGCCTACTCCTTCTTCGTACAATTTTCCTAACTGGTATTGGGACTGGGCCTCCCCGGCCTGGGCCGATTCTTGCCATGCGCGCAACGCTTCCTGCACCTGACCCGCATCGTAGGCCTGTTGGCCGGAAGAATAGTCGGCGCTCACCACACAAGGAACCAGCATAATCCACATACCCACAAGACATCTGGCAACTCGCATCAGCGTTTCTCCTGGTACATTTGACTTATCTCTTTCACTGAATCCGGAAACCGCGCGCCCGAAATGTCGTTAATAATTTAGTGCATTGCGGGTCATTTGAATGTTTGGCTTGTATTTCCTCCACCGCGTTTCGCTCATTAGCTTCCCGATTGTTTGGATCGGCTCCATGTTTTAATAGAATTAAAATTATATCCATATAGTTCTGTTCATGCTGACTACAATACAACCGCACGGCATAATGGAGAGGGCTTGCTATTGATGGATTCGAGGGGATATTCGCCTTCACCCCATGCTTCAGTAATAGCATTACCACATTGCGATGACCTCGCCCAATTGCTTCATTTAAAAGAGGAGACTTTGGAAGGTTGACATTAGCGCCGGCATTTAAAAGCAGGTCAACTAAATCACTGTTCCCACTGAGTATGGCTCTTTCAAGAGGGTACTCTCCGGTTAATAGCATACCGTTTGGGTCGGCTTTGGCTGCAAGCAGGCGAGCTGCCACGTCCTTGGCATTGTGCTCAATAGCTTGAACAAGGAGAGGTACGCCAGATTCGGTAAACCCATGAGGGTCACCACCATCATTTAAATACCGATTGATCACTTGTAAATTATTTTGCTCTATCGCCTTATCCAAATCTCTGCCAGTGAATTTGGGTATTATATCTGTGCTCTGGAATAACTTTGTTATCTCCAAATGTCCTTGTTTCTCCGCAATTAGTATTGCAGACACTCCCTCGCGACTTTTATAGGCAGGATCAGCGCCCTTCTCCAGCAACATCCGAACTACCTCAATATGACCAGGAAAGGTTGCAGCCATGAGTGAAGTTTTGCCATTTTTTTCTTGAAGGTTCACGTCGGCCCCGGCATTTAACAAATACTGGACCATATCCGTGTATCCCTGAAAGGCCGCATGCATGAGGAGGCTCCAACCATCCTGATCCTGAATATCGATGTTGTTACCCTTTTTGAAAACCTTTTTGATTCCCGCCAAATCGCCCATTTCCGCCATTTGAAAAATGTCCCCCTTGGAGGCGCCAGCCTCCATTAACGCATTCACGACTTCTTTTTGACCGGTCATCCTCGCCATTTTGACCGGGGTCGCCCCACTCTTGTTGCTGGCGTTGGGATTGGCACCCACTGTGAGCAGATGCTTGACGACCTCCAGATGCCCTCTCAGGGAGGCAAACATTAGCGCCGTCCAACCAGTGGAATCCGTCGCATTCACGTCCACTCCCGACGTCAGGACACTCTTAACCCATTCAAGGTCCCCGGCATCAGCGGCTGAAAATAACACCTCGGGTGTATTGGTGACGGATGTAGCAGAGAGGCTGATAATCTGGTTTGTCTGGAGGGCGACGCTTTGGGCTTCGGCCAGTTGCTCCTTGAACATTTTCCCGGCGAGGGCATTGCGGGCATTCCGCGCGTCCTGATGGCCCTGCGATGCCGCCAGGCTGTAAAATACATGGGCCAACACAAAATTCTGGAGCGTGCCCATTCCT
>JBGTLQ010000280.1:0-14194 GCA_041744075.1 Terrimicrobiaceae bacterium | reverse complement strand
GGCTCATCACATCCTGGGGCTGGAGAAGGTCCCAAGGGTCCGGCTGTTCGCCGGTTAAAGTGGTACGCGAGCTGGGTTCAGAACGTCGCGAGACAGTTCGGTCCTTATCCACTGTGGGCGCAGGAGAATTGAGGGGTTCATTCCTTAGTACGAGAGGACCGGGAATGACGAACCTCTGGTGTTCCAGTTGTCGTGTCAACGGCAGTGCTGGGCAGCTATGTTCGGAAAGGATAAGCGCTGAAAGCATCTAAGCGCCAAGCCTATCCCAAGATGAATTCTCCCTGAAGAACCGTGGTAGACCACCACGTTGATAGGATTCGGGTATAAGCGCAGTAATGTGTTCAGCTTAGGATTACTAATGTTCGTTCGGCTTTTTATCGCGTTCGATAAATACAACAAAACCTCAACATTGTTGAGTGGGGCAATTTTATTATTACTGTATGCGGATGCCAGAGTGCGCTCTGGCGGTTTTCAGACTTCGGGGTCTCGGTTTCGGGGCTTCGGAGTCACAAGGTTCTTTAACATTTTTGGCAAATGCGGTGTCTCCAGACACCTGGCAATTTGGGGTTTGGTTGATGGTTTACCATCACAAATCATAGATTCCCATCGTCTGGTGATCCTTGCGTGGTGGCCCCACCCGTTCCCATTCCGAACACGGAAGTGAAACGCCACAGCTCCGATGATAGTGCTTGTATAGCTTGTGCGAAAGTAGGTCGTTGCCAGAGTTAACCCCGGGTTCTGCGAAAGCAGGACCCGGGGTCCTTTTTTTGCCCATAAGCCGCGCCCCTCCCTCGCTGGTAGGGATGGCACGCCGTTGCCGTCCGTGACTAAAAATAAGAACGGATCTCTCGCAAAGACGCAGAGAAAAAGAGAACGAAGGCTGGGAAATTTACGACGAAATCATGACTCATTTTTTGCCATCCGTATGGTAAGCTGCAATTGCCGTCGGTGAGGTATCCCGTAGCCCATCCCAGATGGCTGGGTTTGAACTCGTTCATTACATGCGGCCTGAAGGGTCGCGACCCTTCAGGCGCAAGTCGAATCCATGTCAATATCCAGGGCTTTCGACCCTGGCTTTTGAATTTCGTGCCTTCGGCACTCGCCCACATTTTATCTAAAATGGGATAGAATTTTACAAAAGGGAACAAAGAGAACAAAGGTTGAATCAAAAATCCTTGCGGAAAGGATGGTAGGGATGGCGCTCCTTCGCCGTCCGTGGCTAAAACCAGAACGGGATCTCACGCAGGGGTGCAAAGAGGAAGAAGAAACCGCGCCCTAGTTTCTTTCCAAGAGCAACTCATCCAATCCACGAAGTCGGTAACCTGCACAGAGTTTTCGAACCTCATCAAGATCCACTTCGGGATTTCGCGCAATAAGCTCCAAAATGTCAGATTTGGATTTGTGCCCGCCCGCGTACAATTTGAGCGCAATCAAGTGAGGGATCGGAATCACCCTCAGTGAACTTCCCTCTCTCGCGTAGAGCGTTGAAGTTCGTAACGCATCATCGATTACCGCGGGGAAACGTTCCCCAAAATTGACAATTTGCACCAAGCCGAAGTCGCCGCGGATATCAATAACACCGCCCAAAGGATCGTCCATGTCGGGCTCACGGAGCTCCGTGTGGAAACCTTCGCGATTGAGCGAATCTGTGAGTTCCCGCATTTTGAGTAAGGACGCATTGATCCCAAAATCCAAATCCTCGGTCTGGCGGATATATCGATGGGCTGCAAGAGCAATAGCCCCAATGATCACGGCATCTATGGAATATTTCTCGAGAATCCCCAGCACATCCTCAGCAGCTTGCAAGAGTGCGTCCGGCTCACCCACGAATTAGGGATCCTTGCGGAACGGTTGAAGCCAGGCGAACCGTTCCCCCATAGTAAGAGCTTCCCTGATTCTTTCGGTCACCGTCATCGAACGAAGCCGATCAATCTCCGCGTCAAGCGATCTCGCCGCACACGCACTAGGGCGAGGACGGTGGACTGGATCAGAATCAATCTCAGGGGACTTCATAAAATCTTAAAAAAGCATAAATCGAGTCCCGGTTCTTGGCAAGTCATAGCCCACGATGCCTTCCATTCGACATCGTCGACCCCTTAATGGTAGGGATGGCGCTCCGCCGCCGTCCGTGAATAAATCAGAACCAGAATGGATCTCACGCAGAGACGCAGAGACGCAAAGACGCAGAGATGAGGATAGTAAACATTGGGCAATCGCTCAAACCCGCAAACCATATCACGCAAACCAGATCCTGTTGACGCCTTCAGACCTTCGTGATTGGGTGTTGTCCGTGAGAGATCTTCCCCGGATGACTGTTTTTCGTTCGATCCTCGTGATCTCCCTCCTCGTTAATCCGGGATTCGTCCACGCAGATCCCCACGCGGATTTGAAATCAAGGGTCACCAAAATGTGGGAATCGGAAGATTTCGAAGGCTTGGAGACTATGGCCGCAGAATGCCTCAAAGCTCCCATGAACCTGATCGATCAATCGCCCAAACTGCGGATTTTTTATGATGCCATCAGATCGTCTCCCTTGGATTCGGATGAAGACGCCAAAACTCTGACAGAAAAATGTGATCGATGGTTGGCAGCAAAACCAGCATCTGTCACGGCGAGGGTGGCTTATGCCAATTTTCTGATCGCTGATGCTTGGCGCATAAGAGGCAGCAACTGGGCTCATCTGGTTCCCAAACTGGCATGGGCTCCTTTTGAAGAACGGCTGGTCAAGGCGAGGGAACATCTTGTTGCCCAGGGTGTGTCCATCAAAGCCGACCCCACCGTAGCCGGGTTGCGCATCATCCTCTGTATGGCGGGTCAGGATACCGGGATGATGAAACATTTCAATGAAGCCACAACGTGGTGGCCGGAGTATTTTCCTGTCTATGACAATGTGGCCCGAGCGCTCTTACCGCGCTGGGGGGGGAGCCCGGGGCAAGGGGCGCGGTTTGCACAGAAGGCTTTTAATAGCCACCCTGGTTCCAAAGGGGCCGCGCTTTATGCATTGATTGCCAATGTGCACTTGGACGCAGAAAAGTTGGCATTTTTTGAGAAATCAGAATTCGACATCCCTCTTTATGTCCGAGGCCTGGATTATCTTGCGAACGAGGGAAGGGAAGACTTTCGCCCCTTCAACAAACACCGTGCAGCCTTTGTGGCGGCTTGGGCTGGAAATCCACCCGCCGCCCGAAGGAGAATTTATGAAATTGGCCCCAATGTGATTCCGTCCTCCTATCTTTCCTACCGTGAGGTTGTTCCGGCATGGAAGCAGTGCGGGGCCATGGAAGAGTTGTCCAAAGGCACGTCATGGGAGAAACAGGGAAAACTCGAGGAAGCCGAAACCTTCTACCGTGGCCTCACGAAGGCGGAAGCCAACCCATGGCTGGATTCCTTCGCTTTGAGGAACGGCATCGCCCGGCTTTGGAAGCCCGAATATGGGACCCCATCCCCTGAGGCTCCCGTCAGCTCCTCCACACCCAACCAACTCTTCGAACTCACCATTTTTCATCTTTGTGCAGGTAATTTGGAGGCAGCCAAAAAATATGCGGAGGCCTTCGATGCACAGAGGGGACATAACATCACCGGGAAATACGCCTTGGCCGCTGTTGCTGCCCTCACCGGAGATCGCGCGGGTGTGGAGGCCATCAAATCAGCTTTTCTTTCGATGAACTCGGATCGCAAAAGTTACCAGGTTGCCCAGGAATATGTGGCAGGCCGAGTCAATTGGGAGGACACCCGTAATGGCATCCCCATGGACGAATACTTCACCCAAGCGTGCTCGATGATGGGTGCCATCGCACTGGGCGAAGGCCGAACCGCCGAGGCCCGCGAAATCTTTGAGGAGGTCCACCGGATCCGCGGCTTCCAAATCTCAGCCACCTTCCCCGAATCCCTGCTCTGGGGTCCCCTTCACCGGCAATATCCGAAGGCGATGCCGTGAGGAATAATCCAGATTTCACGGGTGTCCGGTTAACAGGCTGAATAGCTGATGCAATATGCATGAAATGAGGGTTTTACACAGAAAAAACCATGTCACGCATTTGAATTTTGAAGCCATCTTAGACAGGCTTCCGAATGAATTCCGGTCGCCATATTCTTTCTCAAATCCTCGATCTTGTAGATCGCAAAACTTTGTCCCGTTTGGTCGAGCGTTACGATGCCGAGTCGCGTGTCCGACATTTTGGGTGTCGCCAGCAACTTATCTGCATGGCATTTGCTCAATTGACTTGGCGCAAAGGTTTGCGAGATATTGCCGACTGTCTCAACGCACGTCCCTCCGCTCGCTACCATCTGGGCTTCCGGGAGCCGATTGCCAAGTCCACTTTGGCCGATGCCAACGAGCAGCGCGACTGGCGGCTTTTGGAGGACCTCGCAAAATCTCTTATTCGCAAAGCGCGTCCGCTCTATGCCGGGGAGGACTTGGGTCTGGAAATGGAAAACTCCGTCTATGCCCTCGACTCGACGACGGTAGACCTCTCCTTGACCCTGTTCCCGTGGGCGGACTTTCGCAAGACCAAGGCCGGAATCAAACTTCACACCCAGATCGATCTGCGTGGCCCGATTCCAACCTGCATTTTTATCACAGGAGCCCGGCAGCACGATGTTCTCTGGCTCGACGAGCTTATTTGAGCCTACAGATTCACCAGCCAAAATCTCCGCTATTCGCATAGCAAAAGCGGGCACGCTGAAGAGTTCGAAGATCTGATTATGCATTGCCCGTTGCGAAATCCCGTAACTCGCATCGATACGGATTTGTCCGAGCGAAGTTTGTATCCATCCTTGCGGTGATTTCGTTTCTGGCATCCGATGCAATGGCTCAGAGGTTGTGAATCATATGCTCGAGCCAGACCAAGTGGCGTTCCCGTGACACGGGATGCCGTAGTGCCAGAGTGGGACGCCCTTCATCTTCGCACGGAGCCGGTCAGCGGCAAACCAGAGTTTTCTATCGAGCTCATTTAAAAATTGCTGGGAGTCGGGCATCGCGGCGTGAAAGGCACTTTTAACCACAGGAAGCCGTGGTGGCACAGAGAAAAAATGTGTCTCAAACCCCATCTACTAGCTGATAACTAGTGCTGCGTCCTCCGGAGCCCTCCTGAACCAGAATGCCACATTCGATCAGCTCCATGGGTTCGGACCGGGCACATGGGTAACAAATAAACCGGGAACATAGGTAACACTATAGGGTGTGGAAATGCCCTGGAAAAACGTGTTACCAATGGAAGAGAAACAGAGATTTGTGAATTTGATGGGAACAGCCAAAGGGTCCCATAATTTATAATATCCCCCCCAATCATTGATCGGCCAGCGGCGAGATGTCGAGCCGGGTCTCAAAAGTTGAGTGTTGTTGGCTCGTTAAGCCAATTCAGGAACGGAATGCGCCTCGTAGCCGTGGACCAGCGATCCGAGCACGTCCATGAAGGAAGCAAGTGGGTGATCTTCATCTTCCCCGACCTCATCGGTGATCTCGTCCAAGAGCGAGACGAGGCGCGAGTATTCCGCATCCGTGCGCGGGACACAAACCAGCGAGGAGATGGGGGTCCAGCTCCGTGTAAGGGTTTCAAGTTGTGCTGCGCTCATTTTTTCCAAGCTCCTTTATTGTATTCACTATGCGTCAAAACGTGCCGGATGTAAACTTTTCCCCGGTTGTAGTGAATGGCGGCGATGAGGCGGGCTTTGTTCCCGGAGATGTTGAAAACCGTAAACTTCCCCACCTTGTCGGCATGGGGAAAAACAGACCGAACCTCTTGAATATCGGAAAAGTTCCTCCCCCGCATCCCGGCGAACCATTGCGCTAGGCTGGCTTTGCAGTCCGGGTGATCCGCCGCAAAATCGTTCAGCCGCTTTCGTGTGATGACGTGCATGGCCGGTTTAGGATTCTAAGACTTGGGCGAGGAGCTTTTGGGGGAGCAACTTCACGATGAAGCTCATATCAAATTGCGGGTAGAGGGGGAAGTCTGGGGAAATTATGGATGATCAATTTTGAATGAGGCATTTATTCGAACTATCCGGAATTTCCGGATAGTTGCCTCCCTCCCGAGTTCTCGGTCGAAAATGTAAGGCAGGCTATGGCGGACACGTAGATTTTCGTGATCGGAAGTCCTATGCTGGGTAGGTGGGATTCAGCTTCTGCGCAGCGGTCTTATGACGCAGGGCTGGCTTTTCGCTCATAGCGGCAGCAGTTGTCGCACTCGGTATCCGCTCGTCGTAGCGTTCTTCGATTTCTTCAAGCGTCGCGTCGCTCAGGTCCAAGTGCGGGCGTGTGGTGAGCGCAAAGGGAATGGCTTTCTGGATGCAGACTTGCCCGAGGAAGAGATTGATCGCGTCGCCCACGGAGATGCCCAGCTTCGAGAAGATCTGCTCGGAATCGGCTAGCTTCTCGGAATCAACTCGAACTCTGAGTATCGCTGTTTTTGCCATGACACAAAAGTGCCACATTTGTGCAGCCCCGTCAAGGGGAGCTTACCGCCGTCTTGCATTGGTGATTGTCCTGTTAATCCTGAAAATCCAGCAATCCTGTCAAAAAAGTCTCGCCTTGGATTATTTTTATTTTCCGAAGGTTTCTGTGCTTTCAAACTGAAGGCATTGTGTGCCATTGCTTTGGGGAATGCAGCCGATACACATAGCGCGGGAGGGCACGGCCCTTGGGCGTTTCACCGCCGAAGACGTGGCGGAAGGCTTGAGAGACGGGAAGTTCCTGCCAACCGACCTGGCATGGAGTGATCCCATGCCGGAGTGGATTCCGCTTTCGGATTTTGAAGATTTGCCGGAGGTGCCGCCTTTGGAAGCGTCATCCGTTGCCACGGTGGCTCCTCCGCTCCCGACGCAACCCCCCTGGGAGAAGCGTGAGGAAATTGGGCTGATGAAGGCCCTCACTGACACGGTGTCGGGCTTGCTTGTGCATCCGCGCACCGTTTATGCCAGCTTTCAAACCGAGGGAGGACTCCGCAACCCGCTACTGTTTTTGGTCTTGATTGGCACGCTAACCGGGTGGGTGGCCCTGGCTTACCAATATGTGTTGACCATGGTGAATCCCGAATCGTTGGGGGATGCTCTCAAGGCCTTCCCCCCTGACAAAATCTGGATGCTCTTCCTGGGCATGTTTGTGTTTATGCCGTTTGGGGTGGTGATCGGCGCTTTTATTTCCTGCGGGATTTTCCATGTCGCCCTTTTGCTTCTCTCAAAAACTCCGGTCCGATTTGAAACCACCTTTCGCATTTATTGTTATGCCTGGGGGGCGGCGTCCTTCTTTCAGCTGCTGCCCATGTGCGGAGGATACATTTATCCGCTCTTCGCCATTTATCTGACGGTGCTTGGCCTGCGGGATGTCCAAAAAGTTCACACGCCGGTGGCCATTTTTGCCGTTCTCATGCCCATCGTCCTCTGTTGCGGACTTATCATGCTTGGAGCAGGCGTGACGGCAGCTGGCACGGCCGTTGGTGCGGTTGCGAAATAACCTCAGATCTGAAACACCGGGCTGGCCTCGTGCTGGGAGGCGCAGTGAACCCGGGGATTGCGGGGTTGGAGCTTTCCTCCGACGGCTCCGACCGCGAGATCGGGGGTATTGCAGTCGCGGCTCAGGTGGCAAAGAATGACGGTTTCGAGAGCAGGGGCCTCTAACTTCGAAACCAGTTCAGCGGCATCGGTGTTGGACAGGTGACCATGACGCGATGCAATCCGCTGCTTCACTGACCATGGGCGTTTGGTGTCACTTTGGAGCAGGGCATCGTCATAGTTCGTCTCAACGAGCAGGCCCTGAATATCACGAAGCGCCTCCACCACAAGCCGGGTGGCATAACCAAGATCAGTCAGAACCCCAAAGCCAGCTTTTTCCTCCTCGATCCGAAAGCCGACGGGATCCGAGGCGTCATGGGGCACGGTGAAGGATCGGATTTGCAGGTCCTTGATGCAAAAGCGCGACCCGGTTTCAAAAAGCCGCACCCCTCCCGGGATTTCCGGGCACTTGAGGGCTCGCGCGGTGAGGGCATTGCAGTAGAGAGGAATTTTCCAGCGCTTGAGAAAAACCTTCAGCCCCCCCGTGTGATCCGAGTGTTCGTGAGTGAGTAGGACGCCATCGATGGAGGAGGGGTCCACGCCGGATGCCATCAGGCGACACTCCATTTGTTTGGCAGAAAGCCCGGCATCCACCAAGACACAGGCCCCGCCGCCCCGCACGAGCGCTGAATTTCCCGCACTCCCACTGCCCAAAACAAGCACCTCCATCAGGCCATTAAAATCGAGGATCCCACGAAAGAAAAGAAATCCTCAGCGAATCAAACCCCAGCGCTTGCTGAACGGCCAATAAACGATGAGGCCGCGCCCGCTGACATTGGCTTCGGGAACGGCGCCCCAATACCGGCTGTCGCTGGAATGGTAGCTGTTGTCGCCCAAGGCAAAATAGGACTTTTTGGGAACTTCAAAGGTGTCGTTTGGGTTGCTCAGAAACGGAAACCCGGGAATATTGGCATAACCGCGGTAGCCGTTCTCATTCGAGATCACGCGGAGAATGGAACGTTCGGTGGGTTCCTTGCCATCAATGGTCAGGTTTGGAGCATCAATGCGAAGGATATCACCCGGCTCTCCGACAAGGCGTTTGATGTAGTGTTGGGAGAGCACGCCGCGCGGCAGCCCAGCTTCGATGCGGCGAATGCCAGTGGTTTTAAAAACAAAAACGTCGCCGCGCGAAGGCGGCACAAAATGATACGACACCTTGTCCACAAAAACCTGATCTCCCGTATCCATCATTCCCACGGCGATGGGCTCCCCCTTTTTAAATTCCTTGCCTGGTGCCAGGTCAAAAGCCCGGGCCAGAGGGTCAGCGGGAGAAAAGACGGTGTATCGTTTGTTTGCAGTGAAGATATCCGTGAATGTGAAAAAATTCAGATGGGTCCGCTCCCGCATCGTGACGATTTCGATGTCTTCATCGGCCACCAGATTCAGATACGTGCGGCCCAGCCAGACAAATTCAAAGGCCCGTTGGATCACATTGGGAGGTGGGGTGTTTGTGCGAGTGCCGACGACCCCATACAGGGTTGGTTGCATGGATCCGGTCGGAATTCGGAACGGTTGCAAAATGTAAGCACGGACTCCGGCTGCGATGACAATGGCCACCAAAAAGACTTCGACATTTTCCCGCCAACCCGCGTCATTTGTGGGCGGCGCAATTCGGCCAACGGCCCGGTCAATCTCTTCGCGAACGGTTTGCGCCCCTTGCTTGTCCCGCCCACGGATGGCGTCCTTCAGTCGTGCCTGCAGCCCTTCCAACTCCGACAAATCCTTGGCTTTGAGCACATCCCTTCGGTAGTTGATGATGCGGCCCAGAGCATGACGATAATGCTTCGCCTCTTTAATATATCGCGGTGTCAGAAAAAACATGGAACAGGGACCATCTCAGCACCCAGCCTCCTTGGCAAGCCGTGGAATGTGACCGGCAAGATTCACTCCGAAGGCCGGGAACAGGCACGTTGAAGCAGACGCTGAAGGCGGCGAATGCCCGAGTCGGAAAGTTTTTTGTTGTCCTTGTTGGAGACGTAGAAGCTGTCAATAGCGACGTCCATTTCTGTGGTCACGCGAGAGAGGGCAATATTCACGCCAGCTTCCCCAAACGCCCGCAACAACCCATAAAGCAATCCGAGCCGATCCGGGCTTTGGACATCCACCAAGGTGTAAACGGGATGGTCCGAGTTGCTGATTGAGATTTTGGTGGGCAGATCGGCTTCTTGAGAAATCCGGTAGGTTCGCAAACGGGCCGCACGGCTGATCAGTGGGCGAAAGTCAAAATCCTCAACCCTGAGACTTTCGGTGAGCTGTGCTTCAACCTTGGCGATGTCTTTGGCACTGGAGATGGGTTCGTGGCTCGTGGTGGAGACCCGGAAGATATCAAGAGCCAGGTTATCCGCACGCGTGAAGATATCCGCGCTGAGAATATTGATATGCGAGGCGAGGAAGGCCCCGGCGATGCGTTCGAGCAAGCGGGGACGATCCCACCCACAGACCGCAACCTCGCTGTGGCCCAATTCCGAGCGCTCCTGCCAACGACAAGCCGGAGCGAGCGCTCCCGATTCGCTGCGGAGGTGGTTTTCCAAAAAATTGCGAAAAAGCCGAAGGTGCATCGCCACGGCCTCGGACTCAAACATCTGCCAGTATCGGTCCGGCATGTGACCAAAATGGGCTGCGATTTCCTCGGCGAAATCTTTGGGCAGCCGTTTGACGACCCCCTCACGAAGCTCGGCGAGGGTTTGCTGCGAAATGGTCAGGGAGCTGTGGCCGTGGTCGAAATAATCGGAGGTGTAGCGATAAAGCGTCCAGACAAGCCCTTCTTTCCAATCCGACCACTTCTCATCGCTTGTGCCCATGCCATCAGCCAGCGTGAGGAGCATCAGGGCGTCGAGATTGGACTTGGACCCCACAATCGCCGCAAACTGAGAGATCGTCTCCGGGTCTTCGAGGTTGCGCTTTTGTGCGATGGAGCTCAGTTCGTAGTGAGAATTCACCAGCGTGATAAGCATCTTCCGGCGCTCGGAGGAAAGCTGCAAACGACGGGCCACCTTTTGGGCAAGAGTGGCACTGGCGTCCTCGTGATGACGGGAATTTGCCGCCTTGCCAGTGTCATGAAGCAGGATCGCCAGATAAAGCATCGCCGGATCTTCCAGCCGTTGAAACATGGCCCGATAACCGCGGAAACGTTGTTCGTCACTGAAAAGAATGCCATCCAGCTTTTCGACACAGACGAGTGTGTGCTCATCCGTGGTGTAGCGATGATAAAACTCGTGTTGGACGAGGCAGGTGAGTTCTCCGAATTCTGGAACATAACGGCCCAAAAACCCGAGGTCATGCATCTCGCGCAAAATCCGCCCGACTTCCCCTTTGCGGGAGAGAATGGCAAGGAACGTTTCCCGTGAAGCCCGTGCATATTGGAACGTGCGATTCACGAGCGGGAGCTTCCTGCGGATCGTGTCCCTCAATTCGCCGCTGAGTTCGAGCTGTCGGACTTGGGCGTGATGAAAGGCTCGAATAATGCGATATTGATCCGAAGCCAGGGCGTCCTTGGATTCCAAATAGAGGCGGCCACCGCGTGATGAAAATCCATCAAAGGTTTCCACTTTGGGTTTGAGAAATCCGAGGAGCCCGGTTTTGGGGGTTTCGGGCTGGAGCTTTAGACGTTCGATGGCGGAGCAGGTGATGAGCTGGATCTCGCGGGAGTTGGTATAATACTCGCGCATAAAGACCTCCACCCTGCGCAGGATGTGTTTCTGCGGGTAGCCAAGCGAGGTCGCGACCTTGCCTTGCATTTGCAGGGTGAGAATATCGGATGCCCGGCCCCCAAGGTATTGCATCTCGGCTCGCACTCGCATCAGAAAATCGTAACTGCGATCCAAGGCCCGCCGCTCGGAATCCCGCAGAATCTTGCTCTCAACCAGCTTGGGCATCGTCATAATGCGCTCCTTGAAATAGGCCAGCCAAAGAAGATTTTGGTAGTCCCTCAGGCCGCCCACACCATTTTTGATATGCGGCTCCTGCATAAAAACGCTGCCACCATATTTGACGTGGAGTTCCTTCTGATTCGCAAGCCGCCATTTGATATATGGCACCTCGCGTCCCCGCACACACTCGTCCTCAAATCGCTCGCGGAATTCACTGAAAATATCACGGGAACCCAGCAGGAAGCGACTTTCGAGCAGAGCGGTCTTTGTGACAAGGTCCGAGTTGGCCTGTTTGATGGCACCCGAAATCGAGCGCGTGGCATGCCCGACTTTGTAACCAATATCCCACAGCGCCATAAGTATCCTTCGAATCGCTTCTTCCGTGACCTTGGAACTTGTGTTCGTGGGATGGAGGAAAATGATGTCAATGTCACTCATCGGCGCCAGCTCCCGGCGTCCATACCCACCAAAGGCCGCCATGGCCAGAGGTTCGGGAAGGCCTTTGGGAGCCACCTCTGCGAGAGTGGCCGATGCAAGTTCCCGGAGCAAAACATCGACCATTTCTGAACGCTGACGGGCCACCTCCTTGCCTCCGCCGCCACTTTTGTGCCAGAGTTGCAGGCGGTGTTCCCCAGCCTTGCGGAACCCCTTGAAGATCGCCAGCGAATCGCCACGACGATTTTTGGTTTGCTCGCGAAGCTTCGTAGCAGCCTGCTCGAAGGACTGGTCTTGGGGTCCCATCAGTTGTTCGTGTTGGGACGAATGACGATTTCGACGCGGCGGTTGATTTGTTGAGCTTCGATGGTTCCTGAGGCGGGGGCAATGAGGCGGAATTTGCCGAATCCTCGTGTTTGCACGCGTTCAGCGGGAATGCCCATGGCTGCGACCAGCCAAGCTCTGACCGAGTCCGCCCTCCGGGTGCTGAGCTCAAGGTTGTATTCCTCGGAGCCAAACGCATCCGTGTGGCCTTCAATCAGGAAACTCGACTCTGGATTTTTTTGAATGAGGGCTGCCAGCTTCGACAGACTTTCCAAAGCAACTTCCCGCAGATCGGCCGAATCGTAATCAAACAGCAGGTCCGTCGGCATAAGGATTGGTGCCGTCTCTGCGCTGAGCGGGCCGGTCTGAGCCAGAAGATCGTCAAGGTTGCTGAATCCGGGTTGGGTGCTTCCTCGAAGGGCCCCTTCGGGAGCAATGGCGGAACCCGGTATGGCATCAGGCTCCAGAGAATCTTGCAGGGTCACCGGACCTGCCACCGGCAGATCTTTCAGCAGGGTTTCTCGCAGCGCTTGGGGATCATCCAGGAGGCTCTCGGCTCCGCTGGCTCGTGCATCATCGATGGTGGAGGCAAGGTCCGTGCTCGATTGTGTGGGTTTGTCGGAGAGCCGGGGTTGATCGATTTTTGGGGCTGAGAACTTTTGGTCCGGTTCTCCCATCAGGGTATCAAAAGAAACTTTCTCCTCATTCACGGTGACCTGAACTGGCGCAAGCGCGGGTGCAATTTCTTCAGATGGTTCCGGTTCAAGCAACTTGGGATCAATTTCGGCGCGTTCAATCCGGAATGTGCGGGGAACAATTTGGTCGAGGTATTCATTGCTCATTTCTGAGATCACATGACCACGAGCCCACCAGGCGAGGAGCCCGTGGAGGAGGATCGAAACGATCAGGGCAGGCACGATCCACACCACGAAAGGTGAAGCGTCTCGCTCATCAGAATAGTTTGTCACAGAAGCCACTGGCAGGAACTTAAGAGCCCAAAGGAGAATATTCAATCTGGAACCGGGCGATTTCGCGAATTAACCTTGTGTCATGGACGAAAATCCCAAGCCCTCAGGAAATCTCTTCAAACGCGTTTACTCCTATTTTGTGGGACTGGTTCGGAAGCTACTGGAGTTGAAGGACACCCCCCACTCCATTGCCGGGGGAGTTGCGATTGGAATGTTTTTTGGATTCACGCCGCTCTTTGGTCTCAAAACTCTGCTCAGCCTTGGAGGGGCTTACGCGCTGCGCTGCAACCCCATCGCTGCCGTGGTGACCGTTTGCCTGCATGATATTGTCACCCCGCTTTGGCCGGTGCTGCTCCGATTCGAATACGATATCGGCTACTGGATCTTGAGTAACCCACACACCTTCCCTCCCAAACTGGAAACCCACCATTTGCATCTGGCTGAGATGCTGAAGTGGACAACATTCCTGCATGTGGGACTTCCGCTGCTGGTGGGTTCCCTGTTTGTGGCTGTGCCCGCAGCCGCGCTTGCTTATGTGATCACTCTCGCCATCGCCAAAAGACGAAACCGTCGTTTGCTGGCCAAGGAAGAAGCCAACAACGAATAATTTCATCTCTGCGGTGGGTGTGATTGAAAGTGGGTGAGGTTAATTGCCGGGGTGTGATCGGAAGCTCCCATTGGGAAAGCAAAAAAGTGGGCGGGCAAGGGACCGCCCAACCCATAAGCGTTAACTTTATTTGCAACCACAAATGGCCCGGAGGGCCGAGAGGATGTTAGCCGGTGGTGCAAACCACCGGATTGGGTTCCAAAAATCAAGCCGCCCCGGCAGGGGCGAAGGATTCGGTCGCCTCACCAAAGGTAGCGATCATCATATTCTACCCCTCCCGCACGAAGGAACTCGAGATATTCTTCCTGGAAAGTCCGGGTCCGATGGTGACTTTCCTGTTCCTCGATGTATTTCTTTACCTTTGTTCGATAAGGAGCACTCACTGTGAAAGCCCCGTAGCCTTCCTGCCACCGGAAATGACGCAGACCGATTTCCTCGTGCAC
>JBGTLQ010000279.1:0-12642 GCA_041744075.1 Terrimicrobiaceae bacterium | reverse complement strand
CAACTGGCTTGCGGTATGTGCCTGGTCCTGCGTTGGAATACTTGAGATTTTGTGCCTTGTAAGTGGAGGAGGCGGTGGTCGGAATTGCAAGCACTTTCATATTGCGCAGCAATGCCCATAGCCCTGTATTCCTACGAATGTAAGTGAACGGTGCGATCTGGGAATTTAAGTTAATCTTGCCGTTGGTTGCAAAATTTTCCGTGATGGCATAGGGCTCGACGACCGGCATATAAAACAGATCCAGCCAGTAATGGTCGCGGGGAAGAGCCGCCCATCCCCGGTGGTTGGCACGTGTCCCTGCGGGAACAGGATTAAACAGCAGGGTTTCCCAAGGATCCCCAGTTAGGGCACGTGAGGGAAGGGTGCCAAAACGGACCGCAGAAGGCATTTGTTTCCAAGGAGAATAAACAAGCCCGGTGAAATTGACTGCGTTAACGTTGGCCTCAGAAGTGCTGTCCTTGCTACCTGACCGACTCAGGGTGGTTATGAAGTAGGGAGATTCATCACTTGAAGAGGTCCTCGCAATGGAACCGATATCCGGGCCCTTAATCATGCCACCGTCGCTTTTAGATCCATAGCCATTTGTAAAATCACCTTCGCTGCTGTTGATTTTCATGGCTGCAGCCAGTCCCGGACTGGCGGTTCGTTTGTCTGCGGCACCATTATAATCCACATTGCCCACCAGACGGGAAATCCTGGCTCGCAGTTCTGGTGTGGGTCTCTCCCCAGAGATGGATCCAATTGTGATAGGAAGATCGAGGGCAGAGCCGCCATCGTATCCTGATGTGAGGAACGACGGTAGATAGTTCATTCCAAGAAAATTGGCATCACTGCTAACGGGATTGGGTTCAAACCAGTGTGATGGGATGTCTCTTTTGAGGGAGGCCAATCTGAAGTCGCCTCCAGAGCCGGCTGTTGCTGAAAGACTATATGAGCGAAAGGTATCCATTGAAGCCATCGTTGGCTCATATAGGTTTACACTGGGCCTTGGCACGCCATTTGGCACAAGCATCATCATGTCAGCAGGCGTGGAGTTATAATATTCCAGTCGCTTTGAATAATCACTCAAATCAGAATAAGTATAAGGGAGAGAGGAAGAGTTTGGGACGGTGGGGGCTTTTATGTCTGGTCCGAGCCGAGGAAGTGGAATATTGAAACTGCTAATTCGCAGATCCACTTTTTGCAGATAGTTGGAGGAGTTCTTCGGCTGAAGGTTTCCCAAGGCACCGGGATTTTTTAGGGTGGCGGGATCAGCCGGTGTTTCCAGGCCAGGATACATAGTGATCGTTGCAGCACTGCCATCTAACGGACCTGACGCAGTTGGAATTCCCTCTACTCTAACCACGGTAGGACTCGCCTTCTCAGCCGGTTTTCCCGTAGTAGTGTCGTAAGTCGGATTTCCGTCAGCATCCAGTTTGACTGGAATTCGGAATTCAACCATGCGGCTCACAAAGGGGTATCTCGAGAGGTTTCCGCTTGCCCCTGAATCCAGTGTTTTTGGTATGCTGTTACCGGATACAAAAGTCGACATGGCCCGGCCCTGCTCCTGATGCATGAAGCCATAATCCATCCCAAGAGCGCCTCCCATGATGTTGTTGGCCGAAGACTTGAACTGAGCGTGATTACTGAAATACAGATTTGTGGATTGTGTCGGGAGACCTAAATCAATGGCATTCGTGGACCACATTGAGTCGTCTTGGCCGGCAACCCTCACAAAAACCTGGTTTGATAATTCAGGAGGAACGCCGGAGGGGTTCGGATTGATAAATAAATGGGGCGCAATCAAGTCAATCTGGAATCTAGGCATTGCGGTGTTCAGCGTGTTGATGGAGAGACTGAAGTCGAGCAGGATGACCATCTGTACTTTGCGGACCATGGTGTCCATTTTGCCGTCTGGTATGGGATCGCCCGTGGTGTTGTTAAAAAAGTCTTTCAGTTCTTCGACATGTGAACCAGTCGGTAACACTTTATGCGTGGTTGCATTATAAAACTGCATGATAAACTCCGTGAGTGTCACACCGCCTGATCCAAGGCCTTTGGTCAGTCCATTGCCGGCATCGATCAGGATGGGAGCACGGTCATTAAAGCCGGTGTTGACCAAGTCGTGACCTTGGGGAAACGAATACATAGGCCCATTAACAGGTTCATAAGAACGGTTCATTGTATTGACCTGGCTGCGCAGATAATCAAACATCAGAGTGATGATTTGATCGCGTTCAAGTGCGCTGAATTTGTTTTCCAAGGAACCACTCGATCCTCCGGTGCGGCTGGGATTGCCTGGGAAAGGCTTCTGCGTCAACCACTGCAAGTAGGAATACAGGTCTTTATTTTCCTGAATGTTGGTGTAGTCATTTGACGGATCCCAAGCGTCTTCCCTTTGGAAATACAGCTTGCGGCGGTTGACACCAATCTCCGATGCAAACCGGATAAGCCGATCTTCAGGTGTTAGCCTTGGCGTGGCAGCTGAGTCCTCATCAATCAGTTCCTTGTTAAATGGCCAGAGGGTGATCCGGGGACGATTAAAGACGTTCAGTTCGGGGCCACGGCTTTCGGTTGTGAGAAAAAATGGGAGACGCTTCAAGTTCAGGTCCACGCTCGGGGCGTTTCTTGTTGTCCCACTCATCCAGTTTCCTGAGGCGTCTCGGGAGAATTTGAGTTCATCCACCCCAGGGTAGAGACGGTCAAAATCGATGGTTCCCACGTTCCTGGTGATCCAGGCTTGAACGGTGCCGCCCTGCGAGCCTCCCCATCCAATGCGAGGAGTGATGGCCGCGGCTTTCTGTGAGCGAGTGACCTCATTGGTATCATCCCGCAACTCCTTGATCACCGAGGCAAGGGACGTGGTGGCCGGGTGTCCCGGATATCGTTGATACTCCTGGGCAATGGGCTGAAACCGTCCCAGGTCATGATCCTGTTTTGTGTGGGCGACGGGGGTATCGTGATAGGGGGCATCGGACGCCGTGTTGATATTCACCTTACAGGTTTCGTCATCGCCCCAAAAGGCAATCCGCGCGGTGATATCATCGACCGTCCTTGCCGTGTTGTAATCGACCAAGTCCCCGTTTTTCCGCACATAGATCCAGCGGACCGGCATGGGGAGTGCGTTGGCACTGGCGCCGCTGACCCCGGTGTCTACCGAAAAGCCTTCCACATCACCCGTGGCTGTGGGGTCCACGATGGGGAACAGGGACTGGGGGGTGCCTCCAATAGTGACCTCGACGGGTTTGTTGAGGTCGGTGAATTCATCAGGCCGGGAGGCCCAATCCGCCGGAACCTCATTGCTTAATGCCGCCTCGGGGTTGTAAGCGCCGGTGATTTTCATCGCGTCAGAGGAATAAAGCTTGTAGGCCGCAACCGGCCCGTTTGCGTCAAAGGTTCTCAGCAATCCAGGCTGGGAAATCCATGATTCGTCAGGGTTTGATGTGGCATCAGCGATCTGAGCAATGGCTACGGTGACGGCGGTGTCCGCGTATTGGCGAGCCATGGTGCCACTTTCGTAATAGGAGGAGGACGTGCGGTCCTGTCTCACGGTGGCGAGAAAACCAATCACAATGGCACTTAGCAAAACCAAGCTGCCAAGCACCAAGACCAAAGCCACGGCATCCTTGCTGTGAAGGTTTTTTTTCATGGTTGTGTTTGTGATCATTGGATGAATTTCAGGATGTGGGGGCTGGTCATTCTCCATAAGAGGCCCCCGGCAGACGAAGCTCCGTGTGGAAGATGCGATAGTTTAAAGAAAGGCTGTCCAGACCAGCTTCAAGTTTCGAGAGATCGCCTTGGACGCCATTGCGGTCATGGAGTTTGTCCGCCGAGGTGAAGGCCCCATTCAGATTCATCTTGGATCGCAGGGCGGCGTTTTGCAGGGGGGGTGAGGAGCCATTGCCGCCGTATTCCTCCGCGAGTCTCTGAGCAGAGCGGTCATCGATGGCCACCATGATAACTTCCAAGATCGGTGGGAGCCGATTCATAATGACTTTCTCTACCAAATTTCGGTTCGCTGTGGAACTGCGATTCACGGCAGATCCCGTGTAGGAATCCTCCCAGGATCGGCTGTCATAAGCGAAAGCCGGTGCGATGAGATTGCCGGGGCTTGCCGCACTGAACCATGCTGGAGCTGCGCCCGCGCTCTGAAGCTCATCAAAAACCACTTTCTCATCTTCTGCTGCAAGCTTGGGAAGAAAGACGAGAAGCAGGATATTGTCACCCAGTACGTGCCGGTTTGTGCGGTTGTTAAGATTCAGCTTCTTTATCCAATCCAGATCATAATTAAAAAGAGGCAATCCATCGGGATCGGCCTCTTGGTTTGTGCTCTGATAGATCCCGTTCTCCACCGCAGGTTGAAGCACCTCCATCAATCGATAGCGGTAGGTGGTTTTGGGGGCACCACTCGGAAGGGAGGATGCAAACGAAGGGATCGCACCCGTCCCCTGCCCGGCATTGTCATCATCCCGTTCAAATTGCACATAATATCCGCAGACATTGAGCATGCTGGGATGGAGCTGATAAGTGTCGCTGGAAAATCCAATGGGCGCTTGGAAAAACACGGCATCGCCACTGGTCTCCAGCCCTGATTCCCCGGCCTCCGCCAGAAGCGCATCGGCTTTCCCCGCCACAAAATGCAGCTCCGAAGATCGTAGATATTTTGTGGGTACCTGATTTCGCCTCAATTCGTTGCCGGAGGAGAGCTTAAATGACGGGTTGATGAGCGGCACGGGATTTCCCGAGCTGTCCGTGTAGCCGTAATAATTTTGAAGGGTCGCTTGGGAAAGGTTTCGTGTCATGGCTTCAAAGGCCGCTCTGGCCGACTGAAAGGCCTGCACTTTTCCGGTTGTTCGTGTCCACAAAGCCGAGGAGCTCGAGATGGTTTGGAACAGCAGAAGCATGATAATTGCAAAAACCGCCATGGAGACCAGTAACTCAATCAGCGAGAAGCCCCGATTCTGCGGAATGCTTGATGGGCCTGGGGATGTCATGGGTTGGGGTTCCACGTTTGGGGAGGGTGTGTTCGCTGACGGAGATTCCGAATGATGCTCCCCAGTCAGCGGAGCAGGGGGGACGCCGAATTTATTGAACTCCGGGAGCGAGAAAGAGGACATTGGTCATCGAGGCTTTCGGGGGCGTGCTCGCACGATCCGCCCTTGTGAAAAAAAGCAGAACGGCGGTCTTCAGATTGGGATTCTCATACCCCCCCTGGCTCGCAAGCAATGGGGTATTGGGTGTGAAACTATACGTCACCCCAAATAGCGCATCCTCCTCGTTGGAGACCAAGGCTCCGCGGTCGGAATAATACAACATCGATTGACTTTCTCTGAGCTTGTCAAAAGGCGTCTCTTGAAACTGCGAGGTGAGTTGACGAACAACATCGGTTCGCACTGTTGCATGAACAGATTCTTGAAACATGTTCAGCCCAACAGGCATCAACCCCAGCAGCGTTGTCAGAGCAAAACTGATGACGCCAAGGGCAATGACAGTTTCGACCAAGCTGAAAGCTGATTTTTTCTGCCGAGATGGGATAGATGGGGGTGTTGGAGGGATCACAGTGTGAATGTTCACGAGTTTTGGGGGGATGTCAAATGTAAATACAAAATAGTTTATCTCTTGATGAGAAAACCGTCAAAAAATTCCGAACGATTTGCGGAATTGAGGGTGAGAATTCCCTCGGGTGAGAGGGAGATGGCCTCGTGAGTTTCTGAGGTGGCGGTGACTGCAATAACCTGATGGGGAGGGGTTTGAAAAGGAAAGTGCAGGGTGCCTTCATCGAGGGGGATGCAGGCAATTTCGGAGGAAGTGAAAATGTCTTCAGGGGTTTGAGAAATAATTGCCCAGCGTCCGCTCCAGTTCAGATTTTTGATGTCAGATCGGTCGATGAGTTTATCCGAGCCGTCGCGGAGGGCCAAAGCGGTTAGCACATCTCCTTTTGGGGAGGGTTCCAAGCGTCCCCAACATTTGACGAGCGGCTGGTGAACGAGGCTGCCAATTTCGCTATTCAGCCAGAGAGGTTTCCACGTGACCGTGCGTCGAAACCAGCGGTGGATCGCCCGGCGTTTGGCCAAACCGCGAACGGGAGCTTGGCCGTGGGCATCCTGCATCGCAAGGATGGAGCCAGGACAACCCACAATGGCGGTATCAAGAATCACTTCCCCATCTTGCTCCCAATCATAACCACTGGAAGCAAGGATTGGCATACCTTGGTCGCCCAACAGCGCGGCCCAGACACTCCAATGGCGGTGACCTTGGTCTTCGTGAACCCCGCAGTCTCCGAGGTCGTCCATGGCAATGAGATTGAAAGCCGGGCGTTGAAGAGGGCTAAGGCCCCAGCCTTGCAGGGAGATATCCGGGTTGGCTTCGCGGGCGGCTTCAGACATCAAGCGGTAAAGGGTCGCGGCCAACATTTCACCGCGCAGCGCGGGATCGCGGGGAGCCGCAGATTCCAAAGCGGGCATCCCATATCCAAAATCAAGCTTCAAGAGCTTTGCGCCAAGTTCCAGAACCAAGCGGCGGGTTTTTTCGCGAATAAATGTCCTTGTTTTTTCGCTGCTGGGGTCAAGGGCATAGCGCCCCTCAAGGAACGGACTGCAAAGCCAGTTTGTCAGGCAAGGGACGCCATCCGGCGAGCAGAGCAAATCTTCGGGTCCCAGTCCCACGGCAGCGGGGTCATGGATCCAGCCCACGGCCTGCCAGAGCCCAACTTCCATCCCGCAACTTCTGACCAAATCCAAATCGGCTTGGAAATTCGGAAAGCGCTCCGTGTGAATCAAGCCTGTGGAGTCCCCGGTCTCCCACCCCTGATCAAAAGTGAAAATTTCCGGGTGGGTGGTTTCGGTGGCGGTTTTGATCAGGCGTTCATTTTCGTAGATGCCCTGACGGTATTCCGACCACGAGTTCCAACTGCTCTTGAGGTGGTGGTTGCTTTCCGGTTCATGGTGGAATGTTCCGAAGTGACGTCGATAGGCTTCCCAAGCCGAATCGGCCCATGTGAGGCGGAGAGGTTCCAGCCAAACGCGATCAGAACCATCCGGGGCCCCCCAAAGGTCCTCGCGGTGGAGCATGTGCAGGCAGGAAGCCCCGGCCACAACTTTCAAAAACAGGGCGCCGTCAGGGATTTTTCCCGGTCCAACGGCCACCCATCCGTTTGCTCCGCCAAGGGCAGCCGCGTAGATGGGACGTGGAAAGGCTGCGGCGTAGGGGGTGCCGCTGGGGCCAAAGCTTCCTAGCGCCATGTTCGCCCGGCCCAGATCCCAGAACCGAAAAAAGCTTTGGGGCGGGTCTCCCTTGGCGCTGGGAACACAAACGCCTCCCGCTTGCCAATCCGGCCAGAAAGGTTCGTCCCGGCGGGGCGCAATGGGTGGTTGGCTGGCTCCATAGTAGGCGGAGATAATTTTTGGAGGCGCATCCTTCCATGTGACTGAACATTCTCGAAAATGGAGACCTGACTCCGCAGGGGCAATAACAAGTTGTCCGCTGGCAACTCCCTCCCATTCCAGCTGGAGCTTTCCCCCATCGTCAGCCAAGGAGATGTTGGAAGCATGGGCTTTGACAAAGCGATTCTCGCCTGTTGAGGGTTTCAGATAAAACGAAGGCAGCAGCGATCCATTCCAGATCACGCCCGAGCCATTGGTTAGGCGAGCGGAGTCTTTCTCGAGGTCCCATTCAAAGCGGAACCCATGGGATGAAAAATTCCAGGTCATTCAGTTTTGCCGTCATCCAGCGCCCAAATTTCGATCTCTTTGATCGAAGGGAAATCGGTGGTCTCCACGCTGGCTGCGAGAGGGGCTTCTTTTGACGGGGTTGAGGCAAACAAATGAAACCCTGACATAAAGGTGTCTCTTTGGGTCTGTGTTCCCAATTCTTGAACCGTTCCATCTGGAGTTGTGATGTTCACGGTGACCACGCGGTCCGGGGTGGGATCGCCATGTTGGCGGACTCGCACGGCGGCGATGCGTTGTGGGGAATCAAGCACAATCGAGGGTTGCGCGTCCCCTTGGTAAATACGTTTCACCTTGGGAGTTTGTGGTTTTGCTCCTGGTTTTCCTATTATTGGAGTTGTTAGCCAGACGGTGGTTCCCTGACGGTAAATGCTGCCACCCTCAGGCACAGGAATCTCTGTCGAGGCTGACACACCTTCCATGCGAAGGGTCAGCGGGGTTCCAGGCAGGTCCTCGGGAATTGTGACAGTGAGAGAACCCGGTGCTGCTTTGACCTCTGCTGTCTTCGCAGCCCGCCAGTAGGCGATGACATCCTGCGTGGGAGCGCTCCAAAACTCATCCGTTCCACCAGCTCCATATTGCGAGGAGATGTTGGTCAGGCGTTCCTTCCAACGTTGTTGGTTTGGCGATTCGGGGTCAGTGGCAATGGCGTGGGTGAAGTCGATGATGAGGTCTCCTTCGGCGGGTCCATGCTTTGGAAAACTTGCCATGGGGTCACTCTTGGCGTGCTCACCTGTCCAAGCCCCCTCATCCAAGTAGGCTCTGGGAATGGACTTAAAATCATCTCCCATCTTCTCCAGATTCAATCCGCCGGTGCCTCCAGCTCGGGAGCCGGAGACAAGTCCGAAGGCGTCCAAAAAGTCCGTGTATCCCGTGTAACCATTAGGATAAACAAAGTGAGTGGGGGCTGATCCCAGGTCATGTTCCCAAAGGGTCTGGCTCCAGAACAATTCGGTTTGGATTTCCTCTGGGGTGAGAATTTCCGGGGGGTCCCCAAAAGTCCTCCCCTTGTGGGTGTAGCTGTGGTTGGCGACGGCCCAGCCTTTGTTGACGACTTCGTGCGTCTGCTCTAGGTCCACATATGCGGAGTTGATTCCCAAACGATATTGGTAAAGCGCCAGGCTGCCAACCACGGGCATCGGCTTGCCACCCGGTTGGCCGGGGGGGGCATCGGTAAATTGAAATTGCGAAAAAAAATCCGGTGCCAATTGCGCCGTCTTCAGATCCCCATCGTCCAACTCAATGGTGTAAGCCCATTTTTTGTCGTATTTCATAGGACATACAGTGGCCTCGACCGTTTTCTCGCCCAAGGATGGTTTCCACTGATGGGTCCACGTTGCGGCCAAAGCACCGCCTTGTGTGATAAGACTTAGCATAAGAATCTTGGGAGTCAGATTCATTTTTGGATTGCTCCTCTCAGTTAGGGTTGCACGTTTTCGATGATGGTGAGCCATTGGGCAGCACCCGGAGGAATCTGAATATCCAAGGGCTGGCCGTCAACAACTGTCAGGGTCACCGCTTCAGTTGGTGCACCATCCTTGCCTTCCGGCACGGGGATCGTGAGGTCACCCTCTTTGGCCCCCGAAACAACCAAGTCCATTCCTTGGGGATATCCGCGTCCTTTAAAGAGCAGGGTGTAATTTCCGGGTTTGGCGTCCACCTTGAAGGAGGCAGGCTGACGAAACTCGACCGCATCTTTCTCCAGTGGGCCGCGTCGCCATGCGGCGGTTGTGTCCTTGCCAATTTCTGGGGACTCAAATCCATAACCCTTGGCGGGATCGTAAGTGTTTTCGGCAAGCACAGCCGTGAACGGACGAGTCATGCCGACCTTCTTGGTTCCAATGAACTCCGTTGAGCCGAAGTCAAATAGCCAAGCCTCAGCGTCGCGATCAGCGGCCAGTTGTTTCTTGCGTGCGTCTTCCCGCTGGGCGGCCTCGCCTTGTAGTTTTTCGACAGCTGGCATGTTGCCAATCTTGCTAATATAAACCGGGAACATGGTGAGCGGGAAATCTTTGGTGACTTCCATTTCGGTCTCTCCACCAAAGGCATTCGTCACAAGGCACTTTCCAAGGTCAATGCCCAGGGTGGAATTTTCCTTGGGTGCCCATGCGGTCAGAACTCCCCCTTGTGGCCGATTCCAATAATACATCCAAACATCGGGATCCTCGGTTCGCAAACGGGGCACGCGGGTTTCCATCGCTCCTTCAAGCTGGCGGGCTTGGTTGGCGACGGTGAAGAATGACGGGCGCAGGGAAAGATCGTTCCTCAGAAGCCCGGCCCCGGCATGCTGGGCGGCATTCGAGCCTGATTCGCGGTAGATAAAAACTTTCTCAATGCCATTCGCGAACGAGAGCATGTTTCCCCGGGTGAGCTTGGCGGCTTGATGACGCTCGGTCAGGCCCATCGGGCCACCCACATCATTGCCGGTCTCGGTCACCCAAATCGGCATCCCGGGTTTTAATTCATCCCGCCAATCCGCCAAGTCGATGAGATCATCTTCCAAGGTCTGAATATCCTCCGGTTTGGCGTCACCGCGGAAGGCGTTCGGGTCTTTGGTTGTGTATTCGGGATCGTCCTTGCCACTGTAAAAATGGACATTAAGCACATCCGTGAAGTCCAGTGGAGTTTTTCCATCCGGGTATTTGAACGTGCGCATGGTGTCCACCCATTCCATGGAAAGACCAGCCCAGCCGCCATTGGTCACAACCGCCTTGGGGTCAGCCCGTTTTGCTTCCTCCGCCGCAAGGCGGAACATCGGATAATACTCGCTCAGTGGACCCACATAAAATCCCCACGCCGGAGCATTCAGATTTTGTTCATTCCATAGCTCGTAGGTGTTCACAAGGTTTAATCCACTAAGTCGATCAGAAGTCAGGAGTTCGTCCTCGGGCACCTTGGAAGACCCAAATCGGGCAACAGCTTGGAAAATGGCTTTGGCATAGTCATTCGGATCTTTGGGGGGATATCCGCCCACATTTTTTTCCGTGCCTTCCGGGGCCGTGCTGGCCCAGTCCGGGGTTTGGAAAATATAAGGCAGGATGGACATGCCCGCCTCACGGAATGTTTTGTAATAGGAATCAAAGGGAACCATCCAAGGCTGCACGGTGCCATCAAACCGGAAGTCCTCAGGGTTGGGATTATAGAACCGCCACTTCATGTTTTCAAAACGCACCCAGCCGAAACCGGCCCGTGCCATGAGGGGCACATTGCCGACATGGCCCATATTGATCCCAAAGCGTGATTCAGGACGAAGCTTGATGTCTTCCTTGGGCATCACAAAATAATCGGTGAGCGCGAGTTCGGTGGTGCCGGCACTCTCTGCTTCCACCGCGAGAAGATAAGCATCCGTTCCCAAGGGGCCGGTGGGCTTGAAGGTGACCACTTGGAAGCTCTTGGCAGGCACCTGAACTTCCTGGCTCTCCGAAAAAACTTCGGTTCCCACCGATGGGATTTCCCGACTCTCGTCCGCCACCCCGTCATAGACATACAAAGCCGAGAGCGAACGGAAGTTCTGAAGCAAGTTCTCTCCGCTGTTATGATAACGCAAACGGAGATATCGCCCGGCCGTTGGTTGGGCAACGTCTTTAGTTTGTTCACCCCATTTTTTGTGGAGTTCCACATTCTGCAAGCTTTCCACCGGGGTAAACGTTTTGCCGTCATCTGAAACCGCCACATCCATAAGATTGACCCAATTGGCATCACCGGCTTTCCAAGCAATGCGTGTGATTTTGCGCGATTCGCCAAGATCCACATATTGGAAGATCTCGGTCAACCCCGCCTTGGGCATCTCGGGCTTAAGGTGGCTGCTGTCATCACTATCGGTCAGGGTGTTGTTATCAAGCCGCTCGCCATCAAACTCCAGCCAACTGGGTTGCCCTTGGGCATGATCCCGGCCATGAACGGGGTCGGGGACTTCCGGGCTGTGGTAGTTGCCGTTGTTTTGCAGGGTGCTCTTGATTTTGAAACTTTGGGTTTGGTCGGAGTAGTTGTGGATCAGGACCTGGGCCTGAAGTGGTTGCCCTGCCTCCCCCCATGGTGGCGAAATAGATTCAATGCGGTAAGGGGTTGCGGGTTTTTCCAGCTTGCTGGCCCCAAGCAACGCATCCACACCCAGGGATGTTGGGCCTGCCGTCTGCGTGAACCAAACAATGTGAACGCTCTTGATCGGCGTTTCGGCTCGACCGGTTTTTCCTTCCTGCCTGTAAGCCGGCAAAAATGGGGCATCGATCAGATTCAACTCCACCCATTTCCACCCCTCCCAATCAGCGGGCACTAGCCCCATGAGGGATTCTCCCTCGGCATCAACAATCTGAAACCCCACCTTGCTCACATTCGAATCTGGAGTCAGATACACCCACATTCCCAGGTCCTGCAGGTCTCCGGGGACCCCTCCCGTGATGGCAAAATCCCCCTTGGCTCCGCCCATGCCTGCCCGTGCAGAAAACTTCAACACAGCCAACCCCGCCTTGGGCTCAAGGTCGGGATACACCGTCACGTTCGCTGATTCCAGATGGTAGCGACCCTGATTCTTCACCGCCCCGGGATCCAACGGCGACAAAAGCAGACGCTGCGTATCCGACGGGGCCTGCCCAATCTGAGAATCAGGAGGTATCATTAGGCCGGAATCCGCGTTGACAGGGGAATGGAGCGCAAACAGCAAAGTCGCCAAAGCGAAGGATTTCAAGGCACGCATTGGGAGGGGATAAAGGATCATACTTCCTTAAACTAGAAACCCGAGCCGTCATTTGTCAATCAGTGAGTGAACGTTCCCAGTAAAAAGGGTGTGATTAAAATTGGATGAGGTCATGGGTTTGGTATTCGTTTTTAGTAAACTTCAATCCACTATAGAACTCACAAGAGCCAAAGTGGGCGGTCAAGGGACTGCCCAGCCCTACCATCAAAGAGGAGCTTCGCCTTGGCGCCAGCTCCTCCTTCG
>JBGTLQ010000278.1:0-8605 GCA_041744075.1 Terrimicrobiaceae bacterium | reverse complement strand
AAAACGATTCTTTGGTAATCGCGACCCATTGCCAATTTGAAAAGGTTTGATCCCATGTTAAGGGTGACTTGGGCTTGCTCAACCATCAGCGGTTCATCCGTGAACTGGTAGGTTGCTCCTAGGCTCTGGGCTCCAATGATGTAGTTGCAGGCATTCGAGAGCGAACAATTATCTTGAGGTATAGAATGCATAGTTATTTCAACATCACTGCTGTCCAAAATAAAATCCTTTTGGACAAAGGGCATTGATTTCATGGGGGTGTGAGGCCTTCAGTGTGTGATTTCTGGGGAGGAGCCCCCCATATTAGGCTTTGCATGGGAGATGCTGTCCAAATCATACGAAAGTAAATGTTGGTTGAACCACGGTAGGTGGCTCCTCGGGAGGCGAGGAGAACGGGGCGTCGATCCACGCCCAGAGGTCCTTGTGAACAAAGAGATTAAGCCGCAGCAAGGCGATGAGATTGGAAAGGCTCCAGGAGAGCCGACTGCGCATCTGGAGATATTTAAGCAGCAAGATGGTAATAAGTGCTGTCCAAATCTGGATGCGCACGGCGTTAGCGGTTGTGCCAACAAAGGTTTTGATCTTAAAGTTCTGCTTCAGGGCCTTGAAGAACAACTCAATCTGCCAGCGCTGTTTGTAAATCGCAGCAATGGTGGAAGCGGCCAGTTTGAGATTGTTGGTCAAAAGCACGATCTGGCGCTGGCCCACCGGATCCCAGACCACCACGCGGCGAAACAGGCGCAGTTCGCGGCGGTTTTTTCCGCTCCCCGGCAGATTGATCATCTCGTCAGCGAGGATGTCACCCTTGGGTTGGGATACGACAGCCTCAACATCAAAGAGGGCTTTGTCTTTGAGTCGGGTGACGAAGAAGACTCCTCGCTCCTCCAGACTGTCGAGGAAGGCGTAATCGACGTAACCACGGTCCATGGCCACAATGGCTCCGGGCGGGAACTCCAAGGTGCGGGCCACACGAATCTCGTGGGTTTTGCCTTCGGTGAGCACCGCGTAGCAGGGCAGACAGCCGTCATGGTCGAGAAGAAGATGAAGTTTGACGGCTCCTTTGGTGCGCCGGAACTTAGCCCAGTCATACATCTCCAAGCAGAGATCGATGACCGAAGCATCCAAGCTATAGAGCTTGTTCTTGAATCGAAACGGGCGGGGGCCTGCCTGGCCCTGACAGCTTCCCAGCAACTGGCCAAAGACAGATTCGAAAAGTTCCCACGGGCCATGCGCGTTGGCGTAGGACAGCGTCGAGCGCGACGGTGCCTCTCCAACGCCCAAATGGTTGAGCTTGCCCTCCACGCTGGCCAAGCCTCCGCAAATTTCCCGTAGGCTATGCGCCCGGCCCAACTGACAGAAGAGCATAGCCACAAATTGCGTCCAGCAATCAAATCCCTTGGCCCCCCGCTCGGCACGGTGTTCCCGAACCAGGCGCTCAAAGTCAGCCCTCGAAAAAATAGTCAACAACTGGCTAAAGATACTGTTAAAGTTTCGCATGGCGGGAAGCCTCCTCGGGTTGAAGTGAAGTTTTCATCACCTCCATGTTCTCCCGAGCGGGGCTTCTCGCTCAACCCTTTAAAAATTCCTGTTTTGGACAAGAGTGTTTCAACATATTTCATGTATAACAGATTGTGTATGGCTGTAACACGCACAGGTATGTCTGAGATTGTGATGAATGGTGATGCGAGTAATCCGCCAATGTGGGGGGGTGACGCCCTCGAGTGTTGGGCGTTTTGTCATCGTTAGTTACGTATATTGGCCTTATTGTTTTTGAGTCGAGTTTTCAGAAGAGAGATGAAATATAGTCTAATTAGGCGGGAGCGTTTCCGCCAACGACACAGGACGTCGACAAAGTTGTATGGCAAGTCCCCAGGGATCTCGAAGCATGATCAGATGCGTGCCGTCCGTTGCGAGATTTTCACTCAGGTGGATGGCTCCCACGGCACCTAAACGAGCGGCATCCGCAGTTGGATTATCGCTCACAAAAGCCAAGTGCAGGAGCAGTGGGTGCATTTTCGGATAATCAGGCACTTGGTCAGGAGGGCAGCAATATATTTCGATGATGGTTTCCCCTTCTGCGTCTGACAAAAAATGCGTCTGAAATGGCTCAGGGAGATGGCGAACCACCTTCATGCCTAAATGGGTGCAATACCATTCCGAAAAACGTACCGGGTCAGCAACATTTAGGGCGATATGTTCAATCTTCATGACTAACTACATTAGGAATCATTTCCATTCGACGATCAAATGATCACGCGCTGGAATGACCTCAGAGCGAGAGTTACTCGAAACCTGAACTCCCGGCTGAGGTGGCGGAACATTTGCCATGGGAATTGCCGTGTCCGAGTGGTTGAGCAGAAATTCGCGAACCACGCCGCCTTCCGTGCTGCGCACGACTCTTTCGAGACGGGCCGGGGAGTCGTTGGTGAGGGAAAGAATTTGTATGAATAATTCTTTGAGCGCCATCCGCTCCAAAGACGTGGCGATGTAGTAGGCGGAGCCGTTTCCATCTTGCCGACGAGTAATGGCTGGGCGTCCGTCAACGATGCCACCCGAAAATGAGGCTATCACTTCTGCACTTTCGGAAGTGGCGAGTTCAACGATTTTTTGAGCTGACCAATCCGATTTTATGTCCGGTCCACAGATCATAATTTGATCGGTGGAAACGACTTGGGCAAATTCTTCGACGCGAACGCCAAAAAGTGAGCGGAGTGGGCCAGGAGCACTGTCCGGCCACAGAGAGTCATTTTCATCAGCCCTTCCACTAAACGCTCCCATGATGACCTTGCCGCCGGCGGCGACGAATGTCTCAAGCTTTTGCGCTAGGCGGACTGGGAACGCATAACAAAGCGGCAGAACAAGCACGCTATATTGGGAGAAATCGCTGTCGTAGGAAACGAAATCCGGGACAACATTTAAATCATATAAGGCTCCGTGGTAGCGCTGAGATTCTTCGAGGTAATCCAGGCTTTTGGCATGGAGAGCGCAATGGCTGTAGGCCCACCAGGTCTCCCAGTCGAAGAGGATGGCGGTCTGGGTGACGGGCAATCCCCGGCGGAGTTCAGTCCCACTCTCTGCAAGCTGTTTTCCAAGCGCTGCGCATTCGAGAAAAGTATAGGTGTCCGTGCGGCGGCCTTGTTCAACAAAGGCACTGCAAAACTTTTCGCAACCACTGCGTCCCTGTCGGAGTTGAAAAAACAAGATGGCATCGGCTCCCCGCGCGATGGCCTGCAAACTCTGAGTGCGTAGTCCCCCTGGTTTGCGAAGGCGAGGCCCTGGATGAATGGATTCCTGGATGGGAGATTGCTCCATTAGCCAGAACGGCTGGTCGGGCTTGAGACTGCGCATAAGATCATGGTGGAACGCTGGTGCCGCCGGATCCAACTCCCCTGGCGTGTAACAATCCCAGGAAATAAAATCCAGGTGGGGGGCCCATTCGAAGTAGTTCAGGTCGCGGTAGGCACCCATCAAATTGGTGGTGGCAGGTATCTCAGGATTTGCGGATCGCAGAATTTCCCTTTCTGCCCGGAAACACGCAAGATGGCTTGCCGATTGAAAGCGACGGTAATCGACGGACTTTGCTCCCAACATGCTGGGTCCAGCTGGATTTTGGTCGTTGAGAAAAGAAGGAGGTTCAATCTGTTCCCAGTCGGATATTTTGTGTCCCCAAAATGCGGTGAACCAAGTGTGATTGAGGGCATCCAATGACCCATATTTGACTTTCAACCATTCCCGGAAACTTCTTCCGCACTCGTCGCAATAACAATAACTGCCGCGTGCACCGTGGCCGTATTCATTCCCGATGTGCCACACGAGAACGGCTGGGTGGTGAGCGTATCGTTCTGCAATCTTAGTCACGTAATTTTTCGCCGCATCGCGGTAAGTGAGACTGTTGGAACAAAAATTGATGCGGCGTCCGTGCCTCATCCTACTCCCATCCACCGTGGTAATAAGGCATTCAGGGTGAGCCTGGGATAGCCATGCCGGATGGGCGGCAGTGCCGGTGGAAAGACAGATTGAGATTTCGTTCTTCGCGAATAAATCAATGGCCCTGTCCAACCAGTCAAAATCAAAATGCCCTGGAGAAGTTTCGATCGACGCCCATGAAAATATGCCCAGGCTGGCCATGTTGACGTGGGCTTTCCGTAAGCAGTCAATATCGGCTTTCCAGTCAGCTTCAGTCCATTGTTCCGGGCTATAGTCGCCTCCATAAGGGACATACGACAGGGGGAAATTCAGGAAGTTCATGGGTCAGTTATGACACAGCGGAAATGCCTTCACCATGTCTGAAATTGTGCGCTTCTTGTCCGGCGTGTGCCCGAACTTGTATGCCGCTTGATTTATCGGCCGCCGAGATTCAAGTGTGAGGTATGAATTTTTCTCCCGCAATCCTTCCTTTCAGCAGCTATGGATGCTGGCTTTCCCTCTTCAAGCATGAGGAGAATCTTGTTCTTCAAAATGTGAGGCGCTACCGAGCGAAGCTGTTCCGTTTTCAGGAGCGGCTCTCTACAGGCGAAACGGTGCAGTTTTTGAAATTGGATGCTACGCCAGGAGAGGTTACCGCGACAGGAACGAAGGGTATTTTTCGATTTACCTGGGAGAATCATCAAACGCTTCTGATCGAGGCTCAAGGGGCATCGCTCGATTTGGAGTTGCATGCAGAGGCGGATGGATTCGGAACCGTGCGTCGTGACCATTTCCGATTTTATTCGAACAAGACGCAATCCATCATCAATGTCACGGCATTCGCTGGCGAAGCAATTCCCGACTTTCGAAGCACTCCTGTAGGTTTGGCCTGCCGCCAGGTCACGCAATCGGCCAGGCTAACTTTTTCTCCGAATGACGAGGGAAAGATACAAGTGCGCATCACAATCGCCGACATCGAAGAAGAGCCGAAAGAGGGTGGTTTCGACTTTTCTGCGTCAGCGGATTGCCTTAACCGGCAATGGGAACAATTTCTGGCACTCACGCCCGAGGGATTGCGCGAGGAGCAGAGCCAGAGGGCTTGGTATAATCTTTGGTCATCGACTCTGTTGAGGGAGGGATGTTTTGTTGATGATGGAATCCTGATGTCGAAAATGCACATGACCGGAATTTGGTCATGGGATCACTGCTTTAATGGACTGGCCTTGGGATTGGCAGATCTCAAAAAGGGAATTGAGCAGGTTCGTTTGCCCTTTGGTTTGCAGGCTGCCACCGGCGTATTGCCAGATGTCTGGCAGGTGTCGCACACCCGGTGGATTTATTCCAAACCCCCGGTCCATGGCTGGACTTTGGCCAAATTGCTTCCTCAGGATTATCCGGAAGAGGATCTGCGCTGGACTTATGACCGGGTCGCAAAAATTACTGAGTGGTGGTTGAGTCAGCGCGATCCGGATGGTTCGGGGTTTCCCGTCTCCATTCATCCGAATGATGGCGGTTGGGACAATGCCACCATCTTCGACCACGGCCAACCTATGGCCTTGCCCGAGATCCCCGCCTTCCTCGCGCTGCAAATGGAATGGCTGGCTGATGCAGCGAAAAAGCTGGAACTTGAAGAGGCAGAGAACTGGCAAAATCGCTCCAAAAACCTCATTGATCTCCTAGTCGGCACCCTGTGGAAAGATGACGAGTTTTGCGGTCGTATGCCATTTTCGGGAGAGCTTATTCATGCTCCACTTTGTTTGGAAACATGTATGCCAATCGTCCTCGGAAAACGTTTGCCGCAGAAGATTTTCTCCGTATTGGCAAAACGGATCGAGACCCATTTCGTGACACCTTACGGACCAGCCACCGAGTCGCGATCAAGTGCGAAATACCTCGAAGACGGCTACTGGCGTGGGCCGGTCTGGGCTCCCAGCACATATTTGATTGTTGAGGGTCTCCGGGATGGAGGGAATCATGCGCTGTCGAATACTTTGGCTACGAGTTTCTGCCATGCGGTGGAAGCTTCCGGAGGCTTTTACGAAAATTACAGCGCCAGTGACGGACGTGGTCTCTGCGATCCTGGTTATACATGGACGGCTGCGGTTTATCTACTCTTGAAGAACTCGCTCTAAACAAAGTGTTGCGCGATCCTTAGCTACGCGGCCGTAGGCAACGCTCTCAATTTCAATCTCCCATTGGATTCTAAACAAGCTCGACTTCCTGAAGCACCAGCCCGTAGCGGGAGCCCGGTGGAATCACACGAATTTTTTCGCCATTCCAGTCAGTGGCAAGATTACCCGAGTAACATATCCAGAAAGAGCTGCGGTCTGGGCTAATGAATTTTGAGGGGATGTTTACGAAATAAGCCTGCTCGCCAAAATTTATCATGTAAGTGATGAGCTTCCATGGACCGGTGAGGTGTTTTGACTCCAAAAGGTAAGTGTTCATGCGTCCCACCGTGTTGCCACCGTCGGTCACCAGCATCAGGTATCTGTCCAGGGTGGGGTGGTAAGTTGCCGTGACGCAGCCCATATTATTTTGCCATTCAAGCAGAGGTTTGATTTCCCCGAAGGTTTTGGTCCAGCGGGGCTCGCCACTGGGATCGCAGCCCGCAAAAAAATCGTAAGCGGCGGCATCGTTTATCGTCCCGGGCGTTGGAAGAACACGGAGAAGGTAAACTTGATCGGTTGAAATCCAACTCAAGTGTGCAAAGTTCTCCGGCGGGTAAAAATTCAAATCTGAACCCGGTCCAAGAATGGAGGCCCATCCGTCTGGCGAATGCGCCATGTCCTTCCCAAAGTCCACGAAGTGAGGGGCTCCAATCTTGACCGGATACCCACAGAGCCCGGTCTCCTCAAAAAGTGGGCGCGCTGGAGTGTGTGGTGAATCCACCCAGGTCTGCCCGCTGTCGAGGGACAGGCGGAAACCCACGAACGGACCCAGGTGAGGCCAATTGTAAAGCATCTTGCCGTAGGGGGTCTCAGCAAACGGCGAGAGGCAGTAAGTTCCGTAATACCAGACACCACGGTGGTGCAGGCTTCCACAGGGATACCGACCTCCGTAGGGATAGGGATCGGCCTGATGTGTGCCGATGGCTTCCAATCGCAAGTCAAGTGGATCAGAACCTCTCAATACTGCATGGCCTGTTGTGGCGCGGCGGGTAAGAAAGCCCCCTGAAAAGCGACTGGCTTCTGTAGCAACTCCTCCTTGCACATATCCTGATGAGCAAGAAAAAGTCTCGCCAACTTCTCCTTCCGTAAACGGCGTGTAAAGTGCATCGTCGGCAGCCCAAATAGGATAGATGGTATCCCCAATGTTATAATCACTGCATCTGCCCAGAAAATGCAGTCCTTTCCAATCACCGGAGATAGGAAAAGGACAGTCAGGAGGCGGTTCGGAAGGCCAGATAAATGGTCCAAAATTTAGCATGTAGGTGTAAATGTTGAAAAATCCAAGGCACCCCTGATTTGAGGAAATTAAAACACACCGAGAAGTAAAGGTTACGACTCCAGAGAAACAGGATTAATGCGCAGCGTCGCTGTGATTGCGGGGATGCAAGCCGTTACGAGCTCTGAGTTTTTTGCAGAGTTTGGGTCCGGGATGGGCATCACCGGACTGTGGATCGCAAACTGCACCTCATCGGTTGACCATGTATCGGTGGAAGGGGTGAGCTTTCGGGTGATTTTTTTTGTCGGTAACAAACCTGTATTGGCGCCCAGCCTTGGTGTGCATTCGTCCGAAATCATCAACCCCTTCGAGAACTTTTCCGGCGGGCAGTTCGCAGAAGGGCAGCAGATCAAATGTGCCGAAGTTTTTGGATTCCAAATCCGATGTAAATGCTTTGATCCGCCGGACGTCCGAGTTCCAGACCCAGGCCGCCCAGTGCTCCACGAGCGCCGAGCGTGAAGGATGCAAACGCTCCTATTGGCGAATGCTGGATGTTGACCAAAAAAATGGATGGTGGAAAAGAAGATTTCATTGGGTTCCGTTAGGCACAGCTTTGGGCATCGGAACATGAGTTAAAAAATGGCAAT
Organism: Terrimicrobiaceae bacterium; assembly: GCA_041744075.1. Lineage (GTDB taxonomy): Bacteria > Verrucomicrobiota > Verrucomicrobiia > Chthoniobacterales > Terrimicrobiaceae > JAJTZA01. The sequence continues at coordinate 665 of JBGTLQ010000278.1, read as the reverse complement.
ATGCGCCCTACTAAAATGGTTCTGTGTGTCCGAATCATAGAGACTTTCTCGGGTTCACTCTTCATGGGAGGGTTCGGAATCGTTGTCATGTTATACGATAGCGAAAACTTCCTCTGCTTGAGCACACTCGAATGGGCCAGGAAACGGGTTCTCCCTGTTGCGAATATTTCCCTGATAATCCTGTGCCACCTCCAATGAGCTTTCATCGGGATTATCAAAAGCAAGTCCTGAGATTTTTGTCTTACCCAAGGAATCCGTAGAGATAAACTTGCGGCGAGTGTTCGCGGTCCAGTTTGCGTCCGTGCGTAGGGTTAGCATTGCAGAGCCTTCCGGATTAAGTTGAAGTCTGTGCGCTGTTCCGTCATCGCTTACGGTGAGTTCTTGATCACTGTCGAATGGGGGAGTTGCTCCATTGAGATAAATGTTTCCCAGAAATTCGATTTCCTCCGGCTCCGATGTTGTGATCAAAGGTGAAGTGCTAAAAATATTGTTTAGAAACCGATGGTCGCCACCGGGGGAATTGCTCAGTCCGGCAATTTCCGTTGAGTGAGGTCGAAGGAACGGCGTTTCGCGTTCGAGATCCGGGGCGATTTCGACTTTGCCAACGAAGAGATTGTGAACATAGGCACCACCCTGAGATTGGTTCAAAACCGAGGCCGGTGAAA
>JBGTLQ010000277.1:0-11649 GCA_041744075.1 Terrimicrobiaceae bacterium | reverse complement strand
AAGGCCTTCATCCTCCACGCGGCGTCGCTCCATCAGGGTTTCCCCCATTGTGAAAAATTCTCGACTGCTGCCACCCGTAGGTGTCTGGACCGTGTCTCAGTTCCAGTGTGGCTGGTCGTCCTCTCAGACCAGCTACCCGTCATAGCCTTGGTGAGCCATTACCTCACCAACTAGCTGATAGGCCGCGAGCTCATCAGGAAGCGCATTGCTGCTTTGGCTGCGGAAGGATGTCCTTCCTGGCCATATGCGGTATTAATTCGCCTTTCGGCGAGTTATCCCCCACTTCCCGGCAGATTACTCACGTGTTACGCACCCGTTCGCCACTAAAATATTTCTGTATTACTACAAAAATATTCCCGTTCGACTTGCATGTCTTATCCACGCCGCCAGCGTTCGTTCTGAGCCAGAATCAAACTCTCCGTAGAAAGTTTTTGTCGTCATCTTTTAAGGGATGGCGACATCCGACACTCATTGTTACGGTTCGCGGGTGAGACCCTTGAACCGTGAATTGGTCGTCAAATTTCAACTACGAAACCGACGAAAGAACGCACTATTCAGCATCCTGCTGAATGTGTTTACTTGCTGTATTCAAAAACGTTCTGGGTTTTGCCATGTCGGCAAACCAGAATCAGGCTGTCAAGGAACTTTGCTCGTCGGGCGTCTGCGTTGTGTTGCTTGGTCGGCGGCTGCCGAACTTGGAACACATGCAGGTTTGTTGCCCGCGAGAACTGTTGCCCGCTCGGCTGGTGAGCCGTGCGGGAGAATGAAAATAGTAGAACTGAAAAAAACGTCAACCCCTTTTTCAAAAATATTTTCATCCCCGTCATGTTTTTGTTGTTTTGGGACGATAAAGAAAATTCTCAATCGACCGCCGAGCCTTATAAAGACAGGCTTGGAGGGCCATCGGCATCGCCGAAAAAATATTTCCTGAAACCCAAAAAATAATATCGTCACGCGCCTTTTTTGGCGGATTTTCTGTCACTCGTGAAGGCGGAATCCGTTTTCATTCCTGCACAAATATCTTCTACCCAAAGGTCTGCGCCGACACTCCTTCAGAATCGCCTTCCGCTCCGCTCCGCGACCTGCCACGACTCCTCAATGAACAAACGCCTCAAAATCCTCTTCGTCTGTGGTCGCAACAAACGCCGCAGCCCGACCGCCGAGCGCATCTTCCGTCAGGATCACCGCATGCAGGTGCGGGCTGTCGGTCTGGGCGAGACCAGTCCGCGCCGCGTGCGTGAGGAGGATGTCCTCTGGGCGGATCTCATCCTCCCGATGGAGCGTAAAAACGCATCCCGTATTAAAGCCATGTTTTCCAACCTTGATCCATTCCCGCCCATCGAGATCCTCGACATCTGCGACGACTACACGTTTATGGACAAAAAACTCATCGCCGTCCTCCAGGAAGCTGTCACCGCAGCTCTCGAACGATTCGATGAAGAGCAGAATGAATGAAGCCGCTTTGGTTACCCCTTCGGAGCGGCGATTTCAATCGCCGTCTTGTCCTACCCGCCACCGGCGGCATTCTTTTCGCTTTTCATGTCCCCATTGGCATTGCTTTTTGAATTCCGTGGTGTGGTCCAGCGCATTGGTGGCTTCGACAACAAGGTCATCGACATCCTTCACAGCGCGACGACCATCTCGCTACCAAGGCTGTGTCAATTCTATTTTGTGGGACTGACTGCCCGGCTGTTCCTCTTTTGATAACGTGTGTTGACAATCAAGTTCTAAGCTGTATTTTAAGTGCGTGAGATTCGAGTGGGATCGAGCGAAGGAAGCCGCGAACGTGTTGAAGCACGATGTGGATTTTTCGTCGGTTCCCTTTGCGTTTGACGATCCGCAACGCCTGTTCATCCGATACCCCGGCCTGACCCGCGATGAAGTGCGCTGGCAATTGGTGGGGTTCGACGGACGCGGAATATTGACCGTGCGTTTCACCCTGCGCGGCGGGACAATGAGGATCATCGGCGCTGGGTATTGGAGGAAGCAAAATGAAATCTATGAAAGCCAAAGTTAATTACACGGACGAACCGAAGGACGGCATGGAATTACCAGAAAAGGGCGTTGCCGTACTTTCGCGCACTCAACAACGCACGGCAGGCATTCCTGCGCCGCAACCGCCTGGCACGGAATACGAACGAACCGAAAAGGCCGGTGTCGTAACCCTGCGGCCATTGCGCGGCGGGAAACGCGATGGGGCTGGCCGCAAGCCATCGGGTCACGTGCGGATGCAGTTGCTTATTTCGACGTCCACCCGGAAGAAAATCCAGCGTCTTGCCAAGCGCCAGAACGTCACGCTTTCGGAAGCAGTAGAGCGGGCCGTTGCCGCGCTTTAGAAGAAATAAAAGAATGCCCACAGAGCCTCTATTTATAAGTGTCCCCATCAGGCCTATGAATGCGTTTTCTGAGGTGCGCGGGCTTGCCGTTCGCGCACGGTGGTGAAGATCAGAATCCAGAAGCTGGTGATGAGGATTGCGATGGGGATTTGGAGGAGGGAGGGCATGGCGTAGATGAGCGTGACGCCGGGAATCCAGATCATCCACGCGGCGCATTGGATTCCAAAAACTCGCAGCGGCAAGTCTGGGAGGACGGAGCGAATACCTGATAAACGGAACCCATGATCTGCCCAGGCAAAATAAAAAATGGCGAGAGGAGTTCCGATGAAAGGACTGTAGAGGAATTGGTCCACAAGAACTTTGGGCAGAATGGTGGCAAAGTCCGCATTTGTGCCGAACCAGAGGTCTTGGGCGCGGTAGAGCAAGTCCACGATCATTCCAATGACCCCCCAGAATGGGGCTGCGATTAAAAAGTTTCGCAGGTTTGCTCGTTGAAGCCGGAATTTCTGAAAAAAAGCAATTTTGAGGAGTTCGGGGAGGAGGGCGGCCGCAAGCACATACCCAACAAACGCGAAGGCAAAACCGGCCTCCTCTTTGGCGCTTGCAAGCCGAACCAAGAGCTGTCGGGTGCCTTCGTGAGATAGATAGAGAAAGAGGAACAGTGCCATCAGGGCTTGGACAAGAAGCCCGGGGAGCAGGTTCTTTTTGGCGGCGCGGAGGCCTTCGGAGATCGCGTGACGGAAGGGCACTAAATGCCTCCGAAGCGCCGACTGCGCTTGGAATAATCCTCTAGGGCTGCAAAGAACTCCGGTTTTCCGAAGTCGGGCCAGAGTTGTGGGGCGACATGGATTTCGGTGTAGCTGAGTTGCCAGAGGAGGAAATTGGAAACGCGGAGTTCGCCGGAGGTACGGATCAGGAGCTCGGGGTCGGGGATTCCGGCGGTGTGGAGACGGGAGGCCACGAGGGGGGCATCGATATCATCTGGTGCGAGGGTGCCAGCCAGTGCGTCTCGAGCCAAGCTACGCACGGCATCCACGATCTCATCACGACCGCTGTAGCTCAGGGCGAGGATCACGGTAAGGCGTGAGTTCTCTGAGGTGGCGGCAATGGCTTCACGGAGCTTGCGTTGGCAGTTGGGAGGTAGGTCGGAGGTGCGGCCAATGGTCAGCAAACGGACCCCCTCTTTTTGCATCTCCTTGACTTTTTCATCCAAAAATCTCTCCAGCAGTCGCATGAGGCCCTCCACTTCGGCGGCTGGGCGTTTCCAGTTTTCCGAGGAGAAGGCGTAGAGGGTCAAAAATTCCACGCCCGTTTCGATGGCGGCTTCCACGCAGGCGCGGATCGATTTCGAGCCCTGCTCGTGACCTGCGAGGCGGGGTAATCCCCGTTTTTGTGCCCACCGCCCGTTACCGTCCATGATGATTGCCACATGACGAGGAACCGGGTTTTCGGGGTGGGGTGAGGTTTTCATTCAGGATCGCGGAGCGATCAGGAGACGACCATGGTTTGATCACGATTCGGGCCCACGCTGGCAAGCGTGAGGCGGGCCCCGGAGAGGGCGCAAATACGTTTCAGGTAGGTCCGGGCGCGAGCTGGCAATTTTTCGAAGGAGCGAACATCAGCCGTGCTTTGCTGCCAACCGGGTAGTTCAATGTAAATTGGAGTAGCCTGTTCGAGTTCCGACAAGTCAGAAGGAGGAACCTCCAAGGTTTTTTTGCCCACCTTGTAAGCCACGCAGATTTTGATAGTGGGCAGAGCATCCAAACCATCGAGATTGGTAACCGCAATTTCGTCGATGCCATTGATCATGGTTGCGTAGCGGGTGGCGACGGCATCGAACCATCCGCAGCGGCGGGCTCGGCCGGTCGTTGATCCAAACTCGCGCCCCATTTCGTGAAGGAGGTCAGACAATTCTGAAGACTCACTCGGGAAGGGACCCTCGCCGACACGGGTTGTGTAGGCTTTCATAACGCCCATAACGCGATCTATGCGGTGAGGTGGCACGCCGGAGCCGGTGCAGGCCCCGCCGGCTGTGGTGTTGGAGGAGGTCACGTAAGGGTAAGTGCCATGGTCGAGGTCCAAAAATGTGCCTTGGGCTCCTTCAAAGAGGATGCGTTTTTTGGATTTGATCGCCTCGTGCAGGTAAACGACGGTGTTCGTAATGAAGGGACGGAGTTTCTTGGCAGCCTCCAAGTACGCGCGGCTCACTTGGGTAAAACTCAGCGGGCTTCCACCAAGGGCTTTGAGGATTCGGTTGTTGACCACGATCTGGGCCTTTAGCTTTTTGAGCAAATTGGTGTCATCGATCAAGTCCCCCATCCGTAATCCGACACGCTCCACTTTGTCGCCATAACAAGGCCCGATCCCGCGTTTGGTCGTTCCGATTTTGCGACGGCCTTTGGCATTTTCGCGCAATTCGTCGATCTGGCGGTGGTAGGGCAAGACAACGTGGGCGCAGTCGCTGATGACGAGGTTGTTCTTTACCGGGATGCGCCTGGCTCGAAGGCCTTCGATTTCGCGAACAAGATCAACGGGGTCAATGACGACGCCATTTCCAATCACACACACCTTGCCCTTGCGCAGGATTCCCGAGGGGAGAAGGTGCAGGACATACTTGTCCTTGCCGACGATGACCGTGTGCCCGGCGTTGTTGCCGCCTTGGCTCCGGGCAACGATGTCCGCGCTTTCGGTCAGATAATCGATGATCTTCCCTTTTCCTTCATCTCCCCACTGGGCTCCTACAAGAATCGTGTTTGGCATATTTGGCAAACCGTCAATTATGCCCCCCCATGGCAGAGCCACAAGGGAAATCCGCAGAGGGAAAATTTCACGAAACTCACTTCACCTCGAGAAGCTCGATCTCAAAGATCAGCGTCTCGTCAGGCCCAATGGCCCCACCGGCCCCACGGGGTCCATAAGCCAATTTGGAAGGAATGTAGAGTTCGATTTTTCCCCCCTCTTTGACGAGTTGCACCCCTTCCGTCCAGCCGGGAATCACGCGGTTGAGCGGAAACTCGATGGGTTCGTTACGCTTGTAGGAACTGTCAAATTCGGTGCCGTCAAGGAGGGTCCCCCTGTAATTCACTTTGACGGTGTCCGTGGCTTTGGGCGACTTGCCTTTGCCCTCGGTGAGGATTTTGTATTGGAGGCCACTCGGGGTCTGGACGACTCCGGGCTTTTTGGCGTTTTCTGCAAGAAAGGCCTGGCCTTTTTCGAGGGCGGATTGGGCGGATGCGGGTTGTGGGATCATGAATGCGGAAAGAGCAACGGCGAGAATCAAACGGGAGAGTTTCATAATGGGCTTTTATCGGACATGCCATGCATTGAACAGCCAAGATTTTTAAAATCCCCCGGGCACCTCCTTGTGATCGGGTTTTGGCATTCTTCATTGGCACCGACCAGGGGGCTGTGATGTAGTGGGAATTTGGAAATGACCAACACCCGCAGACATTTTATACAGACAGCAGGCTTGTATTCTTTGGGGTTTTTGGGGCTGAGGGCACTCGTAGGGCGAGCTGCTTATGCAACGGAACCTTTTGTGGGAGGTTTTGGACCACTGGTTGATGATCCTGCTGGCATGATTCGCCTCCCTGCGGGTTTTAGATACACCGTGTTTTCGCGTGCCAAAGAAAAAATGGCTGATGGGTTTTTTGTTCCTGGCTACCATGATGGAATGGCCGCTTTTCCGGCTCCCGACGGAAAAACGATCCTCGTGCGGAATCATGAACTCGAAAGCGCATGGAAAAGCGAGAGTCCCTTCGGCCCCACCAATGCCCTTCTGGATCGGGTCCCTCCATCCAAAATCTATGACCGTGGAGGTGGCATTGCGCCAAATCTTGGGGGAACAACAACGTTGGTTTTTGATACCAAAACCCAAACCTTGGAGACCCATTTTTTGAGCCTTGCGGGAACCGTGAGAAATTGCGCCGGTGGCTCCACCCCGTGGGGAACATGGATCACTTGTGAGGAGGTCAACAACGACCCCGAAGACCACGCTGAGCAACCCCACGGTTACAATTTTGAGGTCGCGGCTTTTGCTGAGCCGGGGCTGGTGGATCCCATTCCCCTGAAAGCCATGGGGAGGTTTCGTCATGAGGCGGTGGCCATCCATCCTGATTCCGGTGCTGTTTACCAGACCGAGGACACGGGCGACGGCCTTCTTTACCGTTTTCTCCCAGATCAGCCAGGAAAGCTATCGGCGGGCGGACGGCTCCAAGCTTTGGCCATTCGGGATTGGAAATCCGCAGACACAAGAAATTGGACAAAACAATCCATGCCAGTTGGCAAAACGTTTGCGGTTGATTGGATCGATCTTGAGGAAATTGACAACCCAAAAAACGACCTGCGACTGCGAGGCGCCAAAGCCGGCGCCGCTGTCTTCGCCCGCGGCGAGGGCGCGTGGTGGGGGAATGACGCTGCTTATTTTGCAATGACAAATGGCGGCCAAATGCGCCGCGGCCAAGTGTTCTGTTACCGACCCAGCCCCGTGGAGGGAACAGCTGCCGAATCAGACCGACCCGGAAGCTTGGAACTCTTTATTGAACCTAATGACAGTGCCATCCTGAGTCATTGCGACAATCTTGCCGTTGCCCCCTGGGGAGACCTTATTCTTTGTGAGGATACAGACAAACTTTGCCGCCTTATCGGCGTGACCCCTGAGGGCCAGCTCTATGTGATTGCGGAGAATCACGAGGCGGAGCGGGAGTTGGCAGGCGCTTGCTTCTCAGAAGATGGCACGACCCTGTTTGTTAACGTTCAAAAACCCGGCTACACCCTTGCGATCACTGGCCCGTGGGGCAAGCCAACCGCATAATATGCTGCTCACCGAATCACAGATTGAGGAGGGTCTTCGACACCTCCCGCAGTGGAAGCGAATAGACGAATCAATAGCTGCCACCTTCCAGTTCGAGGGCTTTCCCGAGGCCATCGCCTTTGTGAACCGGGTGGCCACATTGGCAGAGGAAGCCAATCACCATCCCGACATCGATATCCGATGGAACAAGGTTCTTCTGACCCTTTCCACACACAGCGCAGGTGGGCTGACGTGTTTGGACTTTCAGCTTGCTTCGCAATTCGCCGAAGCGGGATTGCCAAGAAAGCTCTAAATATTTATAGTGAGGTATGTTACCGTATCTGGACAAAAAGCCGAAAGGAGCCCCGGACTTTTATTTTGCCATCAACGCCACGTTCCGCTTCATCCAAGAGCGATTTGGGATGCAGCAACTGATTCGTTATTGGGGAGATTTGGGGAGGTCTGATTACTTCAAGCCGGTTGCTGATGATTGGACCAAACGAGGAGGCACGGCGGTCGCCGAGTACTGGCGGGACTTTTTTGCAGCCGAGCCTGATGCCAAGGTGGAAGTCATAAGCACCGGATCGGGCGTAGAAGTTCAGGTTTCTCAATGCCCCGCGATCCATCATATGCGGAAACATTCCCGGGAGATTGTCCCCGAGTTTTGCCAACACTGCTATTACGTGAGTCAGTCTCTGGCTGAATGCGCCGGATGGGAGGTTCGAATCGAAGGGGGAGCCGGAGCATGCTCTCAATTCTTTGGACCGAAGGGCTCATTCGCACCTCAGGACATTTCAAACATCAAGAGGATCGAAAAAAGATTATGATTGGTTGTTACGATTTCTGCGGCCACTACGAATGGACTTTTGCATGGATTGACAAAAACTTTGGCCGCGAAGCGCTCCAAGACTACTGGCGTGATGCGATCGCGGGAGACAGTCAGATGCATGCCGCAATGGCCATTCAGGCCAAAGGAATTATAGGTATGGAAGAATACTGGGGGCACACGCTGGCTGAAGAAGGAGCGGGATTTACCTCGGTTCGTACCAATGACTCGTTCAGGATTGACATGCATGACTGCCCATCAAAGGGGTTCCTCATCGACAACAAACTCGAGAACCACTGCGATTATTGCGACCACTGCATGGGTTGGATCGGTCCGACGATGGAAAAGGCAGGTTTTGTCGTGGACCATGAGCACAATCACCGTGGAACGTGTTGGTGGGCATTTCGGCCATCCGAATCTTTAACCCCGTCGGAAGAGAGTTTTGAAATCACGCATGATCCCACGTGGGCATCGGAAGGCACGGTGATTGATCGCTACAAAGGAGCCACTCACCCGGACCAAAAGACAACTGATCCGTCGTTGCCACCGACATCCTCAACTTAGGCATCAGCCTTTGACGCCGCCAAGCCGGACACCGGTCACAAAAAAACGTTGGCCAAACAGGAATATCAGAATGACGGGGATGATGGACCAGATGCTTGCCGCCATCAGAAGCGGCCAGTTGGCGGAGTTGAGTTCAACAAAGTCCAGAAGCCCGAGGGGAATCGTTTTCAGATGGTCACTGCTCACCATCACCAAGGGGTAAAGGAAGCTCTGCCAATTCCCCATAAATGTGAAGATGCCCAGAGTCGCCAGGGCAGGTCCTGAAAGAGGCAAAGTCACATGGATGAATCGGCCAAAAGCATTGCACCCATCGAGGCAGGCCGCTTCGTCAAGTTCGACAGGAATCCCTTTGAAGAATTGTCGGAGTAGAAATGTCCCATAGGCTCCAAACATAGGTGGAACAAGCAGAACAAAATAGGAATCCACCACCCCCATTTGACTCATCATAATAAACAGGGGAATGAGCGTAACACTTACGGGGACCATGAGGGTTGCCAGATAAAGAAAAAATAGTTGCTCACTCCATCGGAATGTCAAACGACTGAAAGCGAAGGCTGCAAGAGACGACGTGATGAGCTGGCCAGCGGTTACCCCAATGGCAATCAACGCACTGTTAAAGTAGTAGCGGGCAAAATTGGAAACTGCAAAAACCTCAATAAAATTTTCCCAGTGCCAAACCGGGGGAAAGAGATTAGCCAAAATATTCCGATCATCAGGAAATATTCCGGCACCTGGTCCTTCCCGAAGAATGGCGGCTGGATCATTTGTCTTCAACGCGGTGCCCAGCATCCACAATAAGGGATAAAGCATGGTGATTCCTAGCAGAACCAGTCCCAGAAACAACGCGACCTTGCCCAAAGGCGTCTTCTTTGTCATGGCGCGGGTGGATCTCTCTTTCATCGACGTTAATAGTTGACCTTATTGGACATCCACTTCCAGTTGATGAGGGTGAGGCAAAAAACCATGACAAACAGGATCCAACTCGCGGCGGCTGCTCGTCCCATGTAGAAATATCGGAATCCATTTTCATAGATAAAGTAACTGATGGTCGTTGTTGCTCCCGCAGGCCCCCCCCGTGTCATCACATAGGCGGAATCGAATCCCCCCTGAAAACCTCCAATGATTCCCATGGTTAGGATGAAAGCGGTGGTCGGTGAAACCATGGGCCACGTGATGGCAAAAAACTGCCCCCATTTTCCAGCACCATCGATACAAGCGGCTTCGTGCAGCTGGGGGTCCACATTCTGTAGGGCGGCGAGGTAAAGGACCATGTTTGCTCCCCCGGCCGTCGCCCAGATATTCATGATAATGATGGCATTTTTTGCCCAAGCTGCGGATTCCAGCCATGCGGGGCCTCCTGCGGGATGAACGAGTGAAATCACTGCGTTGATGAGCCCATACTCGGTGTTAAAAATCCATTTCCAAAGAAGATAAATCCCAACCCCTCCGACAATTGAAGGGAGGAAAAACGCGAGCCGGAAAAGATTCCGACCAGCAATCGCTTGATTGAGCAAGACGGCCAGGCCAAGCGAACAGGCCATCGAAAGCGGCAATCCCAGGAGGAGGTAAAATGTGTTGCCAATAAAATACCAGAACCGCCCGTTGACCGGCTCCACAAATTGCAAACATAATATGATAATGCCAATGATTGAGGCGACAATGATGGTGACCCTTAACCAGCCGCGCAGAAAAACGAAGGACAGGACAGCAAAGATTCCTGCGGCAACGGCAATAGCAATAGCAACGCGGGGATCCATGGCCGGCGATTCCCTCCCAACAAATCCTAGTAGTTGAACAAAGTTATCCAGACCCACCCATCGGGGTGGGCGAAAAAGATCCCACGCACAAAAGGCGAGTGCCAATGAGAATAGGATTGGTAGAAATGTGAATGCGAGAAAGCCCAGCAGACTCGGGGTCAAAAAAAGCCAGGGCGTGTAATTCTTGTGGCGCATTCTATGTCACACTCATTGACGGGCAGGAGAGGTCGTAAGGATTTTGTTAATCCCCTGCTCAAGCTTGGGGACGATGTCCTCAGTGTTGGTGTTTTTCTGGAGGGCAAGCTCAAACCAATAATCGAGCTCTTGGGAAAGCTCGAGCAGTTCGGGAATCCTGGCGGGCGTTTTCATATAGGGGAGCATCTCAAGGAGCGCATTGAGATTCTGATCTGAAAGTCCGTTTACCCTGAGATACTCCGGCTGCAAGTCGGTTCGTGCCGGCACGGTGGTGGCAAGAAGCGCTTGCTGGGTTTCTTCGCCGACAAGCTCCTTCAAAAGTTCCCACGCTTGTTGCGGATGTTTTGTTTTCGCTGAGATTGAAAATCCTGAACTGGATGCCCAACCCGCGCGTTCCCCGGTTTTGGTCAGCGGATTCATAGCGAGGGTCCAAGCAAAGCGAGCCCGGTCTCGAAGCTCACCAATATCCCATGTATAGACTTCAACCATGGCTACGCGTCCTTGCAGGAACTCACTGAGCCTGTCGAGGGTTCCCTGAGCGCCCACTCTGGTAAAAACCTTGGAATCTCGCAGCAATTTCACATTTTCATTCAACCAGAGTCCAGCCTGATCGCCGGTGAGCCCTGATTTCGTTCCTTCATCATTGACCAAACTCAACCCAAAATAATACGGAGCGATCTTATCCACTCCAGCACCGAAGCGGCAGGCATCGGAATTTGCTTTCCCAAAATTGGAGATCTTTTCGGCGGCACTGATAAAATCATCATATGTCCAGTCCTGGGATGGAAGCGCGACACCCGCGGCGTCGAAGGCCGCTTTGTTGATGGCCATGGCCTGGATATCAATCCCATAAGGAATTCCGAGCAAATCTTCCTTATGACGGTACCAATCCACGACCGTGGAATCATATTTTTTAATAGGAAAATCAGGGTCCAGACGAAGGAACGGGTCAAGCGGCAAGAGCGCATCACGCCAGGCAAATAATCCGAACCCGCTGCCCATCCAAAGAATGTCGAGGTCATTGCCTGCTGCCATCATTGCCAAGGCTTTTACGTAATAATCCCGCCCGGGAGCCTCAACGAGCTTCACTTGACAGTCAGGATTTTTTGCCAGAAATCGACGCACAGCGGCCTCTTCACTAGTGCGATTGTAGCTGCCTGCTGAGATAACAGTCAGGAT
>JBGTLQ010000276.1:0-2354 GCA_041744075.1 Terrimicrobiaceae bacterium | reverse complement strand
CAGGGTCTCCGCCGCAAGGCCAAGGGGTGGCTGTTTCGCCAAGCCGACATCGTCCACCTCTTCTCCGAGAAAACTTGCGAAGCCGCTGCGGAGAGATATGGAATTTCAAAATCTCGAATGAAAGTTCTGCCCGTGGGTGTCGCTTCGGAGCGATTCATGGCTGTCGCCACGCCTTCTGCCAAAAGCGCCATGCGCAGAAGATGGAATCTGCCGGTCGAGGCCAAGATTCTTGGGTACTTGGGGCGATTGGCGACGGAAAAAAACTGCGAATTTCTGATCCGTTTCATGCACGCCCACCACACCAGCTTTCCTGATCTCATGCTGGTCATCGCGGGAGCTGGCGATTTGTCAGACGAATTGCATCGCTACGCGGAACAAGGTCCAGCCAGAGACCGGATTCGTTTTCTTGGCTACACTCGCGAACCGGAATCCGTTTATCCGACGTTCGACTTGCTTATCCTTCCTTCAGATTTTGAGGCTTTTCCTCAAGTTGTGATTGAGGCAAGTTATTGTTCAGTTCCGACACTGCGCTCCGACGTTGAAGGGAGTGCTGACCAAATCCGAGATGGTGAGACGGGGTTTCTTTATCCTCAGACTGGAGGCTACGAAGCCATGGAAGATACCATCCTTCTGATTCTGAAAAACGATTGGAACCGCCTCCCTGCGATGGGTGCTGCGGCTCAAACACACTGCATGGAGCTCTGTGACTTTGCCAACTTCACACGAGGCCTGGCGGAGATTTATGTCGCATCAAAACGCTGACGGCCTTTGCAGATTTTTCTGATGCGCATTCTCCTCATCAATGCCTCTGACACCAAAGGGGGGGCAGCACAGGTTGGGTGGAATTTGATGGAGGGACTTCGTGAACGTGGGCATGAGGTCGAGATGTGGGCAGGCAAAAAATCTTCTGACAGCCCATGGGTGAAACAACTGCCAATGGGTTTGCCAATATCCAAGCGCAGCATAAAAAGCCGGGTTCTCCATCGTTTGGGGGTGACACTGGATCTTCAATCCAACGTGCCTCGACAGCTTGACGAATCAGCGCTTCGCCGTTTCGATCTTATGCACCTTCATGACTTACCTTCATGGAATTGGAGTCATTTTTCGTGGTTGATGGCTCGTGTTCCCATCGTATGGACCATTCACTCAATGGCTCCTTTCACCGGCAACTGCCTCTATAGTTTTGGGTGTGATCGTTTCCAGCACGCCTGCGGACGATGTCCACAACATGGTCAGTGGCCGTTGCTTTGGAACCATCGCGACGGGTCTCGCCTCAACCTGATTCTCAAGCGAATTCTCATCGGCCGTCTTCCCCTGCGATTAATTGGAGTCTCCGATTGGATCAGTGAGCAGTGCCGTCGGAGCAGCCTTTTCCGTAAAGTGCCAGTGGTTACGATAAGGAACGCTGTTAATCCTAAGCGTTTCTACCCCGTGGGCCGAAAAGTGGCACGTGACCGTTTGGGTATCCCACAAAATGCCAAGGCTGTTCTGCTGTCTGTCTCTGGAAATCCCCTTGACCTTCGCAAGGGACTGGATGTGGCAATTGGAGCTTTGGAGCACTTAGCGGATTTCCCTCTGTTCCTGATGCCACTGGGCATCTCAGGCGAACTGCCCGCCTTGAAAGAATCATTTCAACGGTTCCCCGGACTTGCACCGAGGCATGTCGCAGATGACTCCACCCTGCGCGATTATTATGCCGCTGCAGATGTCGTCTGGCACCCGAGCCGGGCCGACACCTCGTCCATGGTTTCTCTGGAGGCTTTTGCTTGCGGTACGCCGGTGATTGCGGCTGCGGTGGGAGGTGTGCCGGAAGTGGTGGGTGAGACCCGTGGAATATTAATCCCGCCTGAGTCCCCTGTTGCTCTTGCTGATGCCACTCGCCAATTTTTTGGGCCGGATAATAACACTGAGCGACTCCGACACCAGGCTCAGCGACATTCTGCAGCTGAGGGATTTGATCGAATGCTCGACGAACACGAGTCCCTTTATCAAAAAGTTTCACGTCATTGCACTGCGCCATTCACAGGCAGCCAGACATGATCAGCCCCGGACGAGTGCTTTATCTGGTCAAGCGACGTCTGGCACTCGGACTCACCCATTGGCGCGCGGAGCGGTTCATCGAGCCAAGGATCGTCCACTGGCGAATGGCATCGGGCCTCTCCGAGGCGAGTCTGCCTGTCCATTTTCTGACAAGTATCCACGACTGGAGGATGGCCCTCTGGATGCTGGCCAGCCTTCACGATGCAACCCAAATGAAATGGCCGCTGGTTCTTCATGAAGACGGAAGTCTGGGCAATTCTGAACTTGAAATGTTCAAATCGTTGTTTCCTGGTATTCGCATAGTCAGCCGGGCG
>JBGTLQ010000275.1:0-1555 GCA_041744075.1 Terrimicrobiaceae bacterium | reverse complement strand
CCGGGTTTCTTGTCATGGTGATTGCAAGCATGGCTACCGTGATCGTCGGGATGCCAATCCTGGGTGGCCACAACAAGATCGAAGTGCCCCTGCAGGCGGTTGACCAAAGGAATGATTTCTTCACCGCCAGGAACCGCGAGTGCGCCGCCGGTCACGAAATCATTCTGCAAATCCACAAGGATGAGCGCTTTCATAATTCGAAATTGAATCCCTTCTTTTTGAGTTGTTTGTATTTAGCCTCATTGAAGCGGTAGAGGCGGGCGGCCCGGTGCGCGACATCCTGTTGGATTTCGTCGGTTTCGATCAGAACATCCATGGCGAGGATCCGTTTGCGGAAGTTTCGCTTGTCCAAGGGTGTCTCCAGAATGGTTTCATAAAGATGCTGGAGCTGGGTGAGGGTGAATTTCGGGGGCAACAATTCAAATCCGATTGGTTCGTACTGAACCTTCCCCTTGAGCCGTTGAAGGGCCATCTCAACGATTTTTTCGTGATCGAAAGCCAGCCGAGGCAGATCACACACGTCAAACCATGCCGCATTGCGGGCATCGGTCGCCGCCTTCACGCTGTGGTTGCTGAGCTTCACCAAAGCGTAATAGGCCACAGTCACCACACGCTCCCGTGGGTCGCGGTCAGGATCGCCAAAAGTGAAGAGTTGTTCGAGATACACCCGGCTCACGCCGGTCTCCTCTTGAAGTTCCCGGCGAGCGGCCTCCTCCAACGACTCCTCGACCCGAACGAAACCACCCGGCAGCGCCCACTTTCCAGCGAAGGGCTCCAGATCCCGCTGGATCAACAGGATCTTGAGATCGCCCTCATCAAAGCCGAAGACAACACCGTCAACGGTCAAGGCAGCGCGGGGATATTCGTAGGTGTGTGCCATGAGTTTTTCTTACTACCGATATAGTTAGTGTTGTTTTAACACTATGTCAAGCGTCGAGGTGAATTATTTTGAAAAATAATCAGTCTTGGGCGGGCTTTTCTGCCACAAGCACCAAGTTGGTCGGGGGATAATTCAGCGTGACTTCAGGGTGATCCCGCAAAGAGATGCGAACCTTGTCATCGAATCGATGCTCGGCAATCCATGGATTGCAATAGACACGGGACAGGCGCTGCCCGGCGGTTTCATGTTCGATCAGCTCGAAACCGGTATCGTTGAGCGCTTTTCGCCATTGATCGAAGCTCCAGAAACAAAATTCCTCATTCATCTCGGACTTCCAATTGTCCACATAATCTTTCTTGGAGAGAAACTCGGCGGCGAGACGCAGGGAGACCCTGTGTGTTTCATTCCCTTCCTCCGCGACGGGCAAATCTGGCAGGAGAACCTCTCTTCGGGGTCTGTCTTTTAGAAAGTCATTGAGAAATAAATGGAATCTGCCGAGCGTGGAGAGAGATGTCAGAAACTCCTGACTGCGGTCCGTGACCTGTGCGGCTTCATGGGGGGTGAGCTTTTTGCCATCCGATCCATTGCACCACAACAGAATGTCCGCATCGGCATTTTCAGGGCCGACAACATCACGAATGATCAGTCTTCCACCTGGGCGCAATTGACGGAATT
>JBGTLQ010000274.1:0-17124 GCA_041744075.1 Terrimicrobiaceae bacterium | reverse complement strand
GATTTCATCATCGAAGCGAAAGGTCTCTACCCGTGAACCGGCTAATCTCAATAAGGACAATAAAAGACCCCACAAATACATGGTTCGAATTGAAGTTCGACTGGGGGGTTTTGCGTTTGGCATTATTTTTGAAGTCTGGTTATATTGACTATTCGAGTCTCTGTGTATTCAAGTTTGCAACACCGGTTTGTTCGATCTGATCATGGGTCTGCTGGTCAATCAGGAATAATGGACGGCCTTTGCTCTCAAGAAAGAGCCGTCCCAGATACTCGCCAATAATGCCGAGGACGAATAGTTGAAGCGAGCCCACAAAGAGGATGGCCACCATCAGACTGGACCAACCAGCGACAGGCTGGCCGTGGATGATTGTTGCAAGTGCCACATAGCCGGCAAACAGGAGTGAGAGTGTGCCCGTCAGCAAGCCCAAGAGTGTGGCCATGCGAAGGGGTTTGATGGAAAAACTTGTGATCCCATCGATGGCAAATTGAAACAACTTGGCCAGGGTATAACCTGAGTTTCCTGCAAATCGGGCATCGCGCTCATAGGGAATGGCGACTTGCTGATAACCCGACCAACTGATCATCCCGCGCAGGAATCGGTGCTGCTCGGGCATTCTGTTGATGGCATCCACGATCCTTCGGCTGATCAGGCGAAAGTCGCCGGTGTCTTCAGGGATTTCACAGCCGGCCAGAAACGTCAGAAGTCGGTAGTAGGACTTGTAGGCCATCTTTTTCCAAAGGGGAATTCCCTTGCGACGAATTCTCTTCCCGTAAACATTGTCGGCTCCCGCATCCATGAGCTTCATCATTTCCGGCAGCAATTCCGGGGGGTCTTGAAGATCAGAGTCGATGATCAAAATTCTTTCGCCACGCGCCTTGGTCAGGCCAGCTGTCACGGCCAGCTGATGGCCAAAATTTCTGGAAAGCCGTATGCCAGCGACATGAGGATCCTGACTCGCAAGGCGCTGGATTTCTGCCCAAGTAGCATCAGGAGAACCATCATCAATCAGGAGGACCTCATATGAAACACCAAGCCCTTTGCAAACGGCGGTCACTCTGCGATGGAGCTCAGAAACATTTTCCTCATCTCGAAAACAGGGAGAAAGAACCGTCAGTCGGGTGAGTGTTTCTGAGGCTTCCATCGGTTCGATGGTTTTTCCTAACGAAAAGTTGGCGAGGAGTCGAGGCAAGCTTGGCATTTCTTTCGCTGGGCGGATCGTCGGTGGAAGGCTGTGGAATGGCACACCGAGATACAAAATTTGTTCGAGACTTAAAAAAGGATGCGCAGAACGGGGTTGTTCGACTAGAAGAGTTGGCAGTATGTTTCGAGCGCCTCTCTTGGTTTTTTTGGCTGGTCTCCTGCTGGCTTCTGTTGGCTGGATGGCTTGGGACCCGGCAGCGAGGCCAGGGCTTGAATCATCGGCTCATTTGGCGAAGGCGCAGGATTTGGGGTTGTCGCTTCGATCGGAAAGAGGACTCGCGTGGTGGTCACCCAACTTTTTGGGTGGCAGTGCTCTGGCCACGAACTCGGGCACATTCCTGACATCGCTTTGGCTACACTTTTGGACCTCATTTTTTGGCGATCGTATCGGGGTTCAGCTGGCAATATTTTTGCTGCTTCCGATGTGCGGACTTTCGATGATGGTTTTTGCCAGGCGGCTTTGCGGTGAGGCGATGATTGGCACGATTGTCTCGTTTGTTTATCTGCTGAATCCCTCTCTTTGGACCAAGACCTCGATTGGTGATCTGCCCGGGCTGTGTGCCTTGGTTGTGCTTCCTTTGGTGGGATGGTCGATCTTGTTGCTTGCACAAAATCCTTCTCGCTTGAGTGCTCTAATTTTCGGATCGCTATGTGCTCTGCTGGCCCTGACTCATTCCAAAGCTGCTCTTCTTTCCGCACCTGGGTTGATGGTATTTGGGTTGTGGGCGTTGTGGAAATTCCGGGGGCTTGCCCCATGGCTTGAGCCAAGGGTTTGGGGGTCGGCCCTGGCTGCGATTCTTCTCCTTGGTGTGATACCCAATTTGCCATCGTTGCGCGAGGCGGGATCCGCCGTGCTTTTTGAATTTGGTCCACTCGCGGGTTGGCAGCAAACGTTTTCCTCGAAGAGTGCTCTCCACTTTTTTGATCGCCTGGGCATGGCTTCGGCGGATTTTCGGGGAGACTTTGCAGTGCCAAACATAGCAGGAGCGACTTATCTGGGTCTGGTGCCGCTGCTTGCCTTGGCGGCATTACTGATATTAAGGCAACGGCTGTTCTCTGTAGAAAAGGCTCGCTTGTCTTCAACCTTCCGGGTTTCGGTGGCTTTGGCGCTTTTTTGTTTTTGGCTTTCCCATGGCCCCTTCAGTGTTTTTAGCGGGACGTTGAGAGCTCTTGAAGCCTCATCCCAAGCCACGGACATTTTCCCCGCAGTTCTGTGGGTTTTGTTGGCGGTGCAGGGCTGGGTGGTGGTGGCTTTGTTGCCTGAAAGCATGCCGCTGCGCAAGCTAGTGGCAATTCTCTTGCTGACAATTTACCTTCTGGTGCCGGGTTTCGGCACGCTGAGCTGGCTCCCACTCTATTCGAGTTTGCGGGCACCTTTCGATTTTTACCAAGTGGCGGGGATTGTTTGGTCGGCATTGGCGTCAGGCATTGCCATCGGTTTGATTTTGGACCGCATGCCTTCTCCGAGGCTGCGAACAACTGCACTGGTCCTTGCTGCGGCCGTTTGGGGGGTGGATTTTTCGGGTCATTTGGGTCTGGCAGCAAAACGGGCGTTGGATCCTCAAGTCATGCCTGACTTTTATGAGGCGGCAGAAGCCCTTCGCATCAACCCGCAGTCTGGTTCGGTGACTGCAATTTCAGGCCGCTATTTTTACCTTCAGCTTCCCCAACTCACCGGACGACCGCTTGCCCAGGAGGCCTTTCAGAGCTATCTGCAACAGAGGGGATTTGCCGCCTTGTTGACAGCGGGAACCTCCTCCATCGGTGACTACCTGGAAGCCCAACGACTGGCTGGCGTCGGGTTCATTCTCCTTGATCTGACGGACCCGGATCTTCCAAAAGAATTTACCTCCGAACTTCAAAAGCGCCTGCCAAGGATTTACGAGAACGACCACTTTGAGATCCTTCAACTGGAGGATATCCTCGCCCCAGGCTTCAGAGCCAAAAATGCTGTGCTTCTTGCCTCCTCAGATATTCAGGACATCGCGTCCTCCCTTGACGCCTCGTACAAAAATTTTGCCGTCATCGGGCCGGTTCTACCGGGGGATTCCGCAGGAACCATCACAGATGGCAAGCTCACTTTGACAGAGAACTTTGAAACAAAGTCAGGGGCAGCGTTTGAGCCACTTACGGCAGAATCCGTCCGCAGACTGACACCTGGCTCTTTTGAAGTCTCATCACCGGGTGGAGGGGGATGGTTGATCATTCCCGAGGCATGGCACAGGGATTGGCAAGTGTCTGCCAATGGGGATCCTAAGATGATATTTACAGGCTTTGGCGGGCTTCTTGCGGTCGAGGCAGGCGAAGTGCCACAAACGCTCACCTTTCATTTTGTCCCACCCTGGTGGTACCCGGTCTGCGCCTGGATTGGTATTCTTTCATGGTCCGCTGCAGCGGGGCTTGCCGTGATTCTTCTTATTCCTCGCATTAGACATTCCTCTCTATTTTCGGAGACCCCTCCGTTACCATCGCCGCACTTTGGCAGACCTCCCATTGGCAAGCCCCTGGCAATTTCGCCCACCTACAATGAGGCGGCGTCTCTTCCGACGCTCTTGCAGCAACTCCTGGGCTCCCATGCCGCACTCCACGTGCTTATCGTGGACGATGCCTCCCCGGATGGAACCGCTGACATTGTAAAAAATCACCCCGAATTCCGTAGCCGTATTCATCTGCTGGAACGTGCCGGAAAACTCGGACTTGGGAGTGCCTATCGCGAGGGATTTCGCTGGGCTGAGGAGAACGGCTATGACGCGTGCATTGAAATCGATGCGGACCTCTCCCATGACCCCACAGACGTTCCCCGGCTGATCTCTGGACTGGACGACGGTTATGATGCCGCCATCGGCTCGCGCTACCTCAACGGTCTGCGCGTGGTCAACTGGCCGGAGGACCGCTTGCTGATCAGTTCCTTCGCCACTCAGTTTGTTCGCTTCATTTTGGGAATGCCGCTGACCGATGCCACGAGCGGTTTTAAAGCCCTTCGCGTGGAGGCTCTCAAAAATCTGAACTGGAAAAACATTCGAGCGGATGGCTACGGCTTCCAAGTCGAGTTGCATCACGCGCTCTGGAAATCAGGGGCAAAAATTACAGAAATTCCCATCACGTTCACTGAACGCCGCGAGGGTCACACAAAAATGACACTAGGGATTGCTTTGGAAGCGGCTGGCCGGGTCCTCGAACTTTCGGCCCCAAAACCCAAAGTCTCACGCAACATTTGAAAAGACCACGGGAATCGCTCAGGCCTCTTTTTATTTTCAAGCGATGGCCGAAACTCCCAATTTAGGCAAAGTACTGTTGGCTGCTCTGGAGGTGCAATCCTTCTGTGAAGAGAAAGCTGACAAAAAAAATTTGGGAGAGGCTCGTGGCCTCCCCCAAATTTGGTTTTTATTTCCGAAGGACCGGAAACAGGGTTACTTTTTCTTTTTGACCGCTTTTTTAGCGACCACTTTTTTAGCGACCGGCTTTTTGACCGCTGCTTTTTTAGCAGGAGCTGCTTTTTTAGCGACCGGTTTTTTGGCCACAGCTTTTTTGGCGACTGGCTTTTTAGCGGCGGCTTTCTTTGCAGGAGCTGCTTTTTTGGCCGGGGCTTTTTTCGCTGCAGGTTTTTTCTTGGCGACTGGCATTAGATATCCCCCCTTTCCATCCGCATCTGCGGGAAAGTGTTAATAATATGTGAATAACTCACGTTGTGTTGTGAATAGATCTCTTACGGAATTCCGTCAACGATAATTTTCGTTTTTCGCTTGCTTTTTTTTGGAGGTCTTTTGCAGAGGGAAACACTCAATCGCGTTTGAGCAAGATTTTATCGGCCTTGGCAGCGATTGCCTCCACATCCCAGAGCCTTCCAATCCCCTCATATCCACAGGCGAGCAAGCCTTCTTCGGGACCAATAAATTCCGCGCCGCGCGAGGAAAGAGTTTTCACATTTTGAGTTGTTGCCGCGTGCAGCCACATTTTTCCATTCATGGCAGGAGCAATAAGAAGCGGGGCCGGGGACGCAAGCGCGATGGATGTGAGCGCGTCATCTGCAATTCCATGCGCCAGCTTTGCGATCACATTCGCGGTCGCCGGAGCGATCAAAAGCAAATCCGCTTGATCGGCCAAAGCAATATGTCCCGGATGCCATGATTCTTTTTCATCAAAGATGCCGGTCGTGACCGGGTTGCGCGAAAGGACCTGAAATGTGAGGGGCGCCACAAACTCTGTGGCGTGATCGGTCATCACCACATAGACAGAATGGCCGCGTTTGGTGAGGCGACTTGTGAGATCGGCCGCTTTGTAGGCGGCGATGGACCCGCTGACGCCAAGGACGATGGTTTTGGGTTCGCTCATGGTTCGGGGATAATCAAGCGGCGACTGAGATAGCGTTCAGCCCGCATGACAGCACGAAATTTTTCGATGTCCTCTTCCATCGATCCACTGATGATTGTGTAGCGGTAGTCCCGCCACTGGCTGATTTCTGCGGCGGCGTTCTGAAGGCGAATGTCGATTTGGGCTTCAGTTTCTGTGCCGCGCTTTTGAAGACGACGGGCGAGTTCTTCCAAGCTCGGTGGCATGATAAACACATCGGCGAGCGCCTCCGCAACGGCAGGATCCCGACGGATCATTTCAGCGCCTTTGATATCAATATCGATGAGGACATCCACACCCTGCTCGAGCGAATCCAGAATGGGTTTGCGAAGAGTTCCATAAAAATGATTGTGAACCTCGGCATATTCCAAAAATTCTCCTGCTTCTGAACGCTGACGGAATTCCTCCTCAGAAAGAAAAAAATAGTCCTCACCATGGATTTCTCCGGGGCGGGGATTTCGTGTGGTGCAGGAAACCGAATAAACAAAGTCCGGTTTGTGACGGAGAGCGGTGGTGAGGGTGGTTTTGCCAGCGCCAGAAGGTGCGCTGAGCACAAAAAGAATTCCTGAACGTTGAAAGGTATTACTCAATGTTTGCAAGTTGTTCGCGGAGTCTATCAAGTGACGTCTTGGCCTCAACGACAAAGCGGGAGATTTCTGCATCCGAGGCTTTGGAGCCGATGGTGTTCCACTCCCGTCCAAGTTCCTGAGTCAAAAACTCCAAGGTGCGACCAACGGGGCCCTCCTTGTGGAGAAGATCGGTGAATTGTTTGCCATGACTTTCCAAGCGATCCAACTCCTCAGAAATATCCGCGCGCTCAGCAAAGGTGGCAATCTCGACCAAAACTTTCGGCTCAGCGACATCAAGGTCCAGACCTGCGCGAGAGAGGCGATCCAGTAACAAGGCTCGCTGGCGCTCCGGGGCTCTCGCGGCCAGAGGGCGAACCTTTCGGGCAAGCTTCCCGAGTTGACCGATCTCGCGTTGGAGTACTTTCTCAAGATGTTTTCCCTCTCTTTCCCTCATTTGCAAAAGGCCGCCCAGCGCCATGGCCAAGGCTTTGTGAACAGCTGGCCAGGGGGCTCCCGCCGCCGGGCCACTTCGGACAACTCCCGGTCCGGCAAGGATTGTCTCAATCCGAACCTCGCCTTCCAACGCAAGATGCTTTTTGAGTTTTAAAATCTCAGCCAAATAAATACGGGCTCTCTTTTCATCAACAATCCCACCGGAATCCCCAGCCAAAAGCTCCACGCTGACATTTACCCGCCCCCGTCCCACACTTTTGAGCACCTCCTCCCGAATGTGTGGTTCCAAAAACAAAAGGTCGCGGGCCGCAGAAAGCGAGACTTCGGTTTGCTTGCGATTCACCGACGAGCATTCCACCACAGCATGAACCCCACCCGCCTGGGCTCGCCCCCGTCCATGACCAGTCATACTTCTCATCCCCAGACCCTAGGCCCTCCATCAGGCCCCTGTCGAGTACGCCGAATTTTGAAGCTCCTCAAAAAACTCAAATATGCCCACGAAAATGGAATTGTCAGGGCCACACTGACAAATTACATTGTAGATACGGTTATGCGATGGGTTGACACTTTTAGCAGACCAATAAAACACAAATGATGCAATTCGCTGAAGCCAATCGCCATGCGGCGGAAATTATGAACCCCCTCGAGGAGAGGCTGGGTTACAAATTCCGCAATGGCCTGCTTTTAGCGGAAGCGCTCACGCATCCCAGCATTTCATTGGAGCGAAAGGACTACCCTTTTGACAATCAGCGGCTGGAATTTTTGGGGGATGCGGTCATTCAGTTGGTCATCACCGAGCACCTTTACCGATTATTTTTGGAGTTTCCAGAAGGAGTCCTCACAAAGTTGCGGGCACGTCTGGTGTCCCGCTCAGCCCTGAGGGTGCTGGCCGCTCATTTGGAATTGGGAAAATATCTGATGATGGGGCGGGGTGAAGAATCCAGTGGTGGCAGGGAACGCTCATCAACCTTGGCTGATGCTTTTGAAAGCGTGGTTGGTGCCATCTATTTGGATGGAGGATTTGATGCCGCCAGAAATTTTGTGCTTCGCGAAACCCGGGATGAATTCGAACGCATGATCGATGACCCCGAGGAACTCAATCCCAAGGGGACTCTTCAAGAAACCCTTCAATCCATCCAACCCATGGCTCCCGGTTATGAGGTCATGGAAACGACAGGCCCCGCGCACTCCAAAACTTTTGCCTGCCGCGTTCTTTGGAATGGGGCAGAGTTAGGGCGCGGAGAAGGACTCAGCAAAAAGCAGGCTCAGGTCGCCGCAGCCGCGGACGCGCTCGAACGCCGTGCATGGGAACGACCCGCCACCAACCATCGACAACTCGCGGCAGCCGGACGTTCCTAATGTTATACCCATTCGATCTTAAACAAGTCGGCCTCGTGCTCGGCTTGGCACTTATTCTCGGCCATGCCATTGCGTTGGCTTTCGGAGGAAATACCCAAAAAACGCTCACAGCCTTTCCCCGCTCGCGAGTGGCTGGGATCTTACTCGTGGGTGCTGCCGTGGCATGGAGTCTTTATTTGGTGTTAACCATGGACCTCGGAGAATTTTCGGGGCTTCGAAATCCTATGGCCATCGGTGTTGTTGTGGGAGCCATCCTTGCCGCGATCTATGTTCCGGAATTTCTGGCAGTCCGTGCTCTCGGAATGCTGGCCCTGTTGGCCGCAGAGCCCATTTTGGGGGCCGCCTTCCTCCGTCCAGAAGCCTCGAAGGTCCTTGCCGTTCTCTTGGCCTACGCCTGGATCTTGGGAGGACTTTTTTGGGTTGGCATGCCATGGCTCCTGCGGGACCAAATCCAATGGGCCACCAAATCGGCAGGCCGATTCCAAGTGATCGCGGCCGCAGGGCTCGTTTATGGCATCGCCATCACCGCCTGCGCACTTATGTTTTGGTAGGTTCCAGGAGAAGTGGGCGGGCAAGGGACCGCCGCGCCCTATCCTGAGTAGGATGTGCTGGCGCAAGCGTGAAGCGCCCTTTTGATGGTAGGGCTTGGGCAGTCTCCACCTTCGCATAAACCTAAAAAGCTGCGGCGGGACGAGCCTTGCCGTGCTCTCCTCCCGTAGCCTTGGCGGAGAAGGACCATTTATTGCCAGATCGGCGAAAGAGGTTCCATCAGAACCCGTTCGCGCACATCATCGAAGCGGCAAACCCACCAATCATGGGCGTCTCCATTGTGAGGCAGCCCCCCCGAGATACTGACTTCTTGGTCCCCCTGTGTGCGGCGAATGAATTCGCCGCTCCGTAAATTACAACCCACCCGCCAGAAAGTCCCCTTACGGAGCGGCGATTTCAATCGCCGACCCAACCTGCTCCGCCAAGGGCGGCACTCTTCCCTTGCGCGCTCGACCTCACGACTCTTTCCAGGAACTGGAAGAGAATGAAGGAGAGCTTATATGTTTAGCCCTAACCGCGGCGCAATCGCCTGGAAACTTTCGAAACCACCAACGAAACAGCGGTTCGGACTTCTTCCACGCGAAGCAGGAAGCAAACAAGCAAGTAACTTCCTGCCGCCACGCCAATGAGGACAAACAAGGAGACAGCTCTCATCGTGAGAGATTCCGAACGCAGTTCGTCGAATTCCAGGCCGAGCCAACAAACACCCCCAAGCACGACGGCAGCAATAGCACAACGCAGCGCTGTCGAGAAAAGCCTCCCACCGTCCATCCGACCGGCATACCAACGCATCAGAAGGTAAAGCACCACAAAGTTAAACAGCGCGGAGATTGCAGTGGCGAGGGCAAGGCCGCGATGACCGAATCCCCACTCAAAAATGAAGTGATAATTCAGGGCAAGGTTCAGGCCGATGGAGGCAAAGCTCACAAACATGGGGGTCCATCGGCGGTTGATGGCATAAAAGGCGGGGGAGAGCACTTTCACGCAGGCATAGGCCACCAGTCCCATGGCATAGCTCTGGAGGGCCACGGCCGTTTGCAGGGTGTCGCTGACAAGAAACTCTCCGCGTTCATAGATGAGGGCAATGATCGGGCCCGCGAGAAAAAACAGCCCAACTGAAGCAGGCACGGTGAGAAAAACGGCGAGCCTCATAGCCTGCCCAAGCGTTGGACCGAACCGCGAGCGATCCTCACCAGCGGCAATACGCGCAACCACTGGCAGGGTAATCGTTGCCACGGCAACGCCGAACACCCCCAAGGGCAGTTGCATAAGACGAAACGCAAAGTTCAACCAAGAGACCGCCTCGGTTCCGACAAAAGATGCAAAGGCCGTGTTCACCATCACATTGATTTGGACCGCACTGGCCGCAATCACCGAGGGGATCATCAGCCCCAAAATCTGACTCACCCCGGGATCCTTCCAACGAAAGTCCGGCCGAAATCGGAAACCCACTTTCCTTAGGCTTGGCCACTGGATCAGAAATTGCAGCAAGCCACCAATCAGAGTCCCCAACGCCAATCCCGTGAGTGCCTTTGGTCCGAATTCCGGGTCCAGCCACCATCCAAGCAGCGCTCCTCCAAGGATAGAACCAATATTAAAAAAGCTGGAGGCCATGGCAGGGACTCCAAAGATTCCCCGCGAGTTCAGCATTCCCATCGCAAGCGCCGCCAAGGACACGAGCAAAATGAACGGAAACATAATGCGCGTGAGTGTCACCACGGCGGCGGCATCCTCGGGTGAAAATCCCATCGCGAGTATCCCTATAAGTTGTGGTGCAAAGATGACTCCCAACAAACTCACCACGCTCATAAACACGGCTACCAAAGTCATCACCTTGGCGGCGAGCCCCCATGCGGATTGCGGCCCTTCTTTTTCGATCTTTCGTGAAAACACGGTCACGAACGCGGTCGAAAGCGCCCCCTCCGCAAAAAGATCACGCAGCAAATTTGGGGCTCGAAAGGCCACGGTAAATATCCCCATGAGGGCCGTCCCAAACAGCCCGGCAAAAAGCATCTCACGGATTAAACCCAAGACGCGCGAGCACATCACCGCAATGGCGATGACGCCACTGGCCTTGGTGTTCAGCTTTTTTCCGTCAGTCACGGATAAGTCACATCACGCCGCCTTGCGAAATTCGAGAATATTGATCGGGGGAATGTTCAATGTGCAGTATTTTTTGTCGGCCAGACGGAAGAGCTTGGCTTCCTCCGTCAATTGCAAGCTGACCTGATACGTGACCAAGACCGTTTCCTTATCCATGGCGCTTGCGATAGCAGCAAGCAATTCGCCCTTTAAGGGGTCTCTGATCAGAGAAAATGGCAGTCCGCTCACAATATAATCGCAGCGGGTGATGCCAGCGGCTTTGAGTTCCGCCGCCAAATGCCGGGCGTCTGCATGAACGATGGTGACCCGTTTGTCCCCCGCAAACTGAATCTTCAAATGTTTCACAAACGCGTCATCCAACTCCACAAGCAGGAGTTTGGAATCTGGGCACATCCGGCGAAGGATCTGACGGGTGTGGCATCCCTCCCCTGGGCCCAGTTCAACAACCACTCGGGGCTGCGAAAAATCCAAGCATTTCGCTGTCTGCCTGGTTAAAAACGGAGAACTTGGCACGACATAACCGACACGAAAGGGGTTGGCGAGAACGCGCTGAAAAAATAGAAGACTCATGGAGGCACGAACGTGCACCCCTTGAGAGGGATCGTCAACTCATCTTGGCGAGGCTCACAAGACAGCTGGAGCGCAGGATGCACCTGCCGCTACTCCTCAGCAGTTGCCACAGCGGCACGAATGGCATCGTTGATGGCAACCGCAGCGGCCTTGGCCTGCCTGGGGCTCATGGGAAGAATTCGGTCATCCCCATTCCTCAGATGAACCGCCACAAAGGCCGGGGTTTCCTTGAAGGCCCCCAGCAGGCTTCTGATAAAAAAGAAAAGCAACACCGCCAAACTGATTGACCAAAGGATCCAGTGGTTTGCGGTTTCTGGACGCAGCGGCATGGCAAGGGTCAAAATGGTCAGCACGCCTGTGATGATACTGCTGATGATAAATTTTCCCCGTTTGGTGTGCTCGACTTCAACCTCAGCACGCAAGAGAGCGACGATCGGGAAAATATCAACCCCCACTTGCAAAAGACTCTCCGTCAAAAGATAGCCCGGTCCCTCCAAAATTACGTGCATGCCCTCGGGGATATCATCAGGGGTCTCCTCAGCTAAGAAAACCGACAAGGGAGCCCAATCTTCCATGCCTTCACTCCAAGCAAGTTGCTCATCAGAGTAAACGCCACGTTCCACCCCCTCCCTTAAAACCTCGGTGGTAAGCGGACCAACCCTTTCTTCACCCGCCAGAACATAGATGGCAGACACGATAAAACAGTTATAAGGGAATCCTCAGGAGAAACGCAAGCCCGATTTTGTGCACTATGGGATCGAGGGTTCGAATCAAAAGAAGTGGGCGGGCAAGGGACTGCCAGCCTTACCATCAAAAGGGCGCTTCGCGCTTGCGTCCTCCTTATTGGGGTAGGGCGCGGCAGTCCCTTGCCCGCCCACTTTTTAGGACCTGAATGAAACCACGACTCCCAACAGCACCAGCCCGCAGCTCAAGCTCGTCCCATGTAAGTGCCAGTCCGGGTGTCGATTTTGATGAGTTCCCCTTCTTTGATGAAAAGTGGGACCTGCACGATTTTTCCGGTTTCGAGGGTGGCGGGCTTTTGGACATTATTGGCGCTGTCGCCGCGGATGCCTTCAGCAGATTCCGTCACTTTGAGGGTCACTGATGCCGGAAGTTCGATCTGAGCGGGTCGGCCTTCGATGCTGAGGACCTCAACCTTGAGATTTTCCACAAGGAAATCTTTGGAGTCAGACACAAGATCTTCTTGGAGAGTGATCGTCTCATAGGTCTCGGGGTTGATGAAATTGTAACCTTGGGGGTCTTTGTAGCTAAACTCAAGTTGCTGACGGTTCACATCCACCAAGTCAACTTTTTCGGTGGACGAGAATCGCACGTCAGCAGACTTGCCGGTATTGATGTAGCGGATGATTGCCTGCACAAACGCCCGAAGGTTGCCGGGGGTGCGGTGTTGAACTTCAAGGACGATGGCCGGGTTTCCGTTGTAGCGGATTGCCATGCCTTTGCGGAGATCGTTTGCGAGTGCCATTGGGAGAGAAGGCAATACGGCAAAATCCGCAAGAATGCAGCAATTTTCCGTGGTGTCACAAATTTCGAGGGATTTCCCGCAGGAAGATGACCATGATAGAGCCGCCAGCCCATTCTTGATAGCACCCGTCCAGCATGGGTGTGATGAAATAGGGGTGATGTCGCGGGTTGAGTCCTCGATTCGGGAATCTTCAGTCCTCCATGAGACGCACCAGAGACAAGTCGGCGGTCAAGGGACTGCCCAGCCCTACCACCAAAAGGGCGCTTCGCGATCGCGCCAGCTGGTTTTTTCCTGAGGTAGGGCGCGGCAGTCCCTTACCCGCCCACTTATCAAAACTTGCGAAGTTTTCGGAATCCGGCACATTGGTTGGCCATGCCTGTTATCACGATTATTTTTGGAGTTTTGCTCGATCTTGTTGGAACCACCGCCTGGATTTCCACCGGGCGCGAATCCATCACAGCGCTGATCCCGGCGTTTCTGGGAACGCTGCTGATTGTTGCCGGCGTTCTCGCCTACACAAAACCAGGTATCCGAAAACACGTGATGCACTTTGCCGCGACGCTTGGTCTGCTTGGGTTTTTGGGTAGCGCAAAGGGGCTCCTTCAACTCCCCGCCTTGTTGAGTGGGGTGGAAGTTCTGCGACCAGCAGCCGTCATAGCTCAATCGATCACAGCGGTGCTTGCCCTGATCTTCCTCGCGCTCTGCGTGAATTCCTTTATCGCCGCGAGAAAAAACCGCGAGAAGGCCGCGGGAAACTAAGACGCTTTGACCTTTTTGGCCCGGCGAGCCCCGGCCACCGCCTCGAGAAAAGCTTTGCTGCCATCCCGGAGAGCCCTGACTTTTGAGCCGGGCGCATCGCACCATTCGACTGGACGCTCCACGATTTTGAATCCCAGGTGATCGGCCAAAGCGAGGGCCTCCACGTCAAACCCAAACCCATCCACAGTGAGGTTCTCAAAAACGGCTTTCGCTGCGGCATTCCGGAAGGCCTTAAACCCGCATTGGGTGTCATGGAATTTGGTTGCCCCGCAAAGTCTGAGACAGAGATTAAAAGCCCGACCCGCCAGAACGCGCTGAAGGGGCTGACTCCGCACAATGACACTTTCGGAATGCTGGCGGCTCCCAAAAACAACATCTGCACCGCGTTCAAAATCTTCGAGAAATTCAGGCACAAAGCTCAGTGGAACACTCAAGTCAGCATCCATAAAAAAGATGACATCGCCCGTGGCAGCCAACATCCCGGTTTTTACGGCAAATCCCTTGCCGCGGGCCACGGGGTTTGCGATCACACGAAACCTCGGATCATCAACCGTGTAGGACGTGGCAATTTCGACCGTCTGATCCGTTCCTTTCTCCACAACAACCACCACCTCGCTGGTGAAACCGGTACGATCCAAGAATTCCTCCACCGCATTGAGGGTGGAAGGGAGGCGGCTCTGCTCATTACGGCAGGGGATCACAAGGGATACGGCTGGCATTCCGCACCAAAGTGAAAATCATTCCGGCCCATCGCACCAGCACGATCTCACTTGAGGGAAGCAATCGATTCAGACAGATTGCACCAATGACCGTCAACGAACGCCTTGAAAAATTTCTTAGCCGTGAGCCACAACTCCATGAGGCGGCTTTTGTTGCACCCAGCGCAGATATCCAGGGCGACGTCCGCTTGGGCCGCGATTCGAGCGTGTTTTATGGGTGTGTCCTGCGGGGTGACATCGAGTCCATCATCATTGGAGAGGCTACGAATGTGCAGGATGGGGTCATCATTCACCTTGCTGATGATATCCCTGCCATTGTTGGAAAATTCTGCACGCTCGGTCATGGTGCGATCATTCATGCCTGCACGGTGGAGGATGCCTGTCTGATTGGTATGAGAGCCACGGTGTTGGATGGGGCCATTATCGGGAGCGAATCGCTTGTTGCTGCCGGATCGGTGGTTACCCCAGGCACCGTGATTCCCCCGGGATCGATGGTGATGGGAGCCCCTGCAAAAGTGAAACGCGAGCTCTCTGCGGAGGAGCGTCAGGGCCTCTGGCATTGGGCCGAAAAATATGTCGTGGTGGCCAAAGCCCACGCCGCCCGCCTGTGAGCAGCATTGTCAGTGTCTCGGGACTCAAAAAAACGTTTGGCCAGACCCGGGCCGTGGATGGGGTTTCTTTCGACGTGCCGGAGGGGGAAATTCTCGGCCTGCTCGGACCCAATGGGGCCGGCAAAACCACCCTGCTTTCGATTTTGTTAGGCCTCATCACTCCCACGGAAGGGTCCGTCCATATCTTCGGACTGGAATTCAATCGTCACCGCGTGGAAATCCTCCGCCGCTGCAACACCTCCTCCGCATTTATTGCGCTGCCGGGCAACTTGACCGTGGAAGAAAATCTGGCCTTTTTTGGCAGGCTATATGGCGTAAAAAATGCCTCCAAACGCATCGTTTCCCTGCTGGAGACGTTCGAGGTCGGACACCTCCGTAAAAGCATCACCGGTCGATTGTCTTCCGGCGAGTCAGCCCGCGTAAACCTCTGCAAGGCCCTGCTCAACGATCCAGGGCTCATTCTTTTTGACGAGCCCACAGCCAGCCTGGACCCCGACATGGCGGACAAATTTCGAAAGACCCTGAAGGACCTGCAACGCGACCGCGCGATCACCATGCTCTACACATCACACAACATGCGCGATGTGGAAGAGGTGTGCGGGAGAATTCTTTTTCTTCAACGAGGCAAAATCCTTGCTGATGGGTCTTCGGCTGAAATCCTTGCACGGTTTGGCAAAGCGTCTCTGGAAGAGGTTTTTATTCAAGTCGCACGAGAGACCCACACTCCATGAACTTTGGCATCATCTATGGCTTGGTGCTTCGTTACACCTACCTCTACCGGCGATCTGTTCCTCGCATGATCGAGTTGGTTTTCTGGCCGCTTATGGATCTGCTGGTTTGGGGATTCCTCACCGTCTATTTGCAAAAACTCAATCCTGACGTGCCGGGAGCCGTCACGTTTTTGATTGGTGCGATGATCTTTTGGGATGTGATTTACCGATCCGGCCAAGGCGTGACGATGTCATTCCTTGAAGATGTGTGGACCCGAAATTTGCTCAACATTTTTGTTGCCCCGGTTCGGATTCGGGAGTTTCTGGCGGCGACGTTTATTGTTGGGATCCTCAAAATTGCAATCATCGTCGCGATTTTGACAGTCATTGCCGCCGCCTTTTACAATTTTCAATTGTGGTCGCTGGGATTTGCGCTGGCCCCCTTTCTCGCGAACCTGCTCCTCATGGGCTGGTCGATTGGCATGGTCACCACGGCTCTCATCCTGCGTTACGGGCAAGCCGTGGAAGCGCTCGCGTGGGCCATTCCGTTTCTCATCCAGCCTCTCTCCGCTGTGTTTTATCCCGTGAGTGTCCTTCCACCCGCTTTGCAAGTCATCGCCTTCGGAATCCCATCCACTCATGTCTTTGAGGGCATGCGTGCGATCCTTGCCGGGAACCCGATGCCAACGAACACCCTTCTTTACGCCCTCGGCCTCAACGCGATCTGGCTGCTGGCTTCTGCAGGGTTTTTTGCCTTCATGTTTGCCTCAGCCCGCAAACACGGCTACCTCACCAAACTCGGAACCCAATAATCCATGGTCATTCACAGCGCCACCCACCTCTGCAGTTCTCCCGATCTGGAAACCTGCCCTGCCTCCGACCTTCCCGAGTTTGCCTTCATCGGTCGGTCCAATGTGGGCAAGTCCTCATTGATCAACGCGCTGACCCGCGTCCCCGGCCTTGCCAAAGTCTCTTCAACCCCGGGCAAAACCAAGCTGATCAATTTTTTTACAATCAACAAAAAGTGGTCGCTCGTGGATCTTCCCGGTTACGGATATGCCAAGGTGGGCAAAAAGGATCGCACAAAATTCAGTGTGGTTGTTGCTCAATATCTGAAACACCGCCCCAACTTGCGGTGCACGTTTGTGCTGATCGATTCCCGGCTGACCCCGCAACAAATCGACCTGGATTTCCTGCATTGGATGGTTGGCTGCGGGTTGCCGCTGGCCCTCATTTTTACCAAAGCCGACAAACTTTCCAGCGGTGCCGCTCAGGCCAATATCGATATCTTTTTGGCCCGCCTCCATGAACTCACCGAAGACCCCCCCCTGGTTTTGCTCAGCTCGTCGAAAGACGGCAAGGGGCGTCGAGAAATTCTAGGACTTATCGCCGAATCCATCGCTGATGAACCTACTGTGTCCCCCATCGCATGACGCTGGCCGACCTGGGGTGGAATGCAGATTTTGCCAAGGCTTGGGAAGCCTATAAGGACAATGACTGGGTGCCGGCCCGTTTAATCCGCGACAACAAAATCAGTTACGGCGCGCTCACCGGAAAGGGTGACGAGTTGGAAGTTGTCATGAGCGGCAAGGTTTACCATGACGCAGAAACTGATGCAGACCTTCCAGCTGTGGGTGATTGGGTTGGTATTGAGGTTGGTCATGAAAACAAAGAACACGTGATCCG
>JBGTLQ010000273.1:0-3553 GCA_041744075.1 Terrimicrobiaceae bacterium | reverse complement strand
ATATAGAAACATCCGATCGTCTCGCCCCGTTGAATGAGCTGCTGCGTCTGGTGATCGTGCAAAGGGTTCCATGTGGCATAGTCGATGTGGCGGCCCGTGTGTTCCGCAATTGCCGCAAGGGTATCGCGAATCACGGCCAGTGAGCGATTGCCTAGCAGGTCGATTTTGACCAGGCCGACCTCCTCCGTTTGATCTTTTTCCCATTGAATAACCGGAACTCCC
The DNA here is from genome assembly GCA_041744075.1 of Terrimicrobiaceae bacterium. Classification (GTDB taxonomy): domain Bacteria; phylum Verrucomicrobiota; class Verrucomicrobiia; order Chthoniobacterales; family Terrimicrobiaceae; genus JAJTZA01. The sequence goes on along the minus strand of JBGTLQ010000273.1, from coordinate 3,331 downwards.
TTGGCTGCCACTTCCACCGGCACATAACGGCGGAGGTCGTCAGGGACAATCACGATGCCCCCGCAATGCAGCGACAGATGACGGAATCGTCCTTGGAGTTGACGTGCGATTCTGAGAATGTCCGGCCACGGTTCGCGCAAATCGGTGAACGATGAGGCTCCATCAACGTGTGAATTTGTGCTCTTTCCATTGTGGTACGTCAAAGACGGCGAAGCGCGAGAGCTTCCATTTTCTTGAATGGCATGAGTGCGGGCCGTTTGTCGGGTCGCGAATTGGTTGCATGGGGGGACGGAGGACTGGTGAGCGGGAAGATCGGTGAGCGGGAGGCGGGTCAGCAGTCGGCTGACCTGTTGTATTTCCGCCGGAGGCATGCCATAGACTTTGGCGACTTCACGCACGGCGGCCCGGAGTGCCAGTGTGTTTTGATTGGCCACCATGCCGGCCTGCCGGCTGCCATAGCGCGCAAAGACAAAATCCACGATGCGGTCGCGCTCATCCCAGGGAAAATCCACGTCGATATCCGGCGGATCATGACGCCCGGGATTCAAAAATCGTTCAAAGAACAGATTGTGCCTGATGGGATCCACATGAGTAATACCCAGGCAATAGGACACGATGGATGCCGCAGCGGATCCCCGGCCGCAGGTGCGAGGCGCCTGGCGGACAATCTCGTCGACTACCAGAAAATAGTGGGCATAGCCTTTATCCCGGATGACGCCCAGCTCGCGTTCGATGCGATCGGTTACAACCGACGTCAAAGAGTCATACCGCCATCGAGCCCCGTCGTAAGTCTTCTCGCGCAGCAGGGTGAAGGCATGAGGGTCGGAAAGCCGGCGAAAACTCGGGAAAATTGTCTCTTTGAACAGCCAGTCGGTCCGGCACTGTTGCGCGATTTTCCAGGTGTTGGCCATGGCGTGAGGCACATGGGGGAAATGTGGAGCCAGTGTCGCAGGGGGCATCAGCCACTGGTTGGGCGCGCAGCACGCGTCAGGAGGTAATTGCGAAAGTGTGGTGTTTAAGGCGATGGCGCGGAGGATTTGATGGAGAGAGAACTCCTGCGGGGTGACGAAATGCACCCGGTTAGTGGCGACAGGAGGAAGGTGTGCACGGCGGCTCAAGGCCAGGGCTTGGTGCATGAGTGCGCCGGGCGAGAGTTCGACGTACAAATCGGTAGGGGAGTGGCGTTTCCAGGCGGTCAGCGCCTGAAGATCATCGGAAAGAATAATCAATCCCTTGCGGTGTTCTTGAACCGAGGCAATGCAGTCAAAGGTGGCGTCGCAATGACGTTGGGAGAGCAGGCGGCAGAGGTTGGTATAGCCGAAAGCATCTTTGACCAGGAGTACGGCACGGTGCCGGTTGTGGGTCAGTTCGGCTCCCAGGATCGGGCGTACACCATGGGCCTGTGCGATCTCGATAAAGCGGATCGCGCCGTAGAGTCCGTTCGTATCGGTCAGGGCGAGTGCCTCGGCTCCCTGTGTCCGTGCCGTCTGGCACAAGGCCTCCAGAGTGGACACTCCTTGCATCGGGGAGTAGTCCGAATGAACGTGTAAATGGACAAAGGCTGACATGAAATAAGACCTTATGGATGAGCCGCATTAGTTAAAGTATCGCTTTACTTTACGTGCCTGTTGGTAACCTGTTGATTTAAAGTAAGCGCTTATTTTTTGTTATCTGTTGATAACTTTATAATTAAAGTGTTTATTGAATTTTAATTATTTAAACATACAAAAAACCTATTAATCATTGGGTATTTTTCACGTCAACGAGGGGAGATCACAGCTAGAGATTTATACGCTCAATCTCTAATGAGAGGTCATGTGTGAGCGTCCCCATTGAATGACTTTCATGCCGAATCGTGCATGCAAACGATCAAGGGCTAATGCCAGCCGGTGCGGACGCGGTGGCTGCCCCTGCTGACCGTACTCCTGCTCTGTCGCAAAGAGCGACAGTTGTTCGGGAGGAGGACGAAAGCTATTGCTTCGAATGGTCAGTGAGCGCACACGGACGCGCCGTTGGAAACATCGACGGAATAACGAGCGGATAGATGGAAACATTTCAACCTCCCAATGTGTTGGTGTGGCGAGAGAACACGATCGACTGACGGTTTGTTGGTCGCTGTAGCATAGGATCAGGGTCAGACGGTTGCCGACGTGCTGTTGGCGGCGCAGATCCCGGCAAAGGGTGTCGATCAGGGTCGAGAGCCCTCCGAGAAGTTGCGCCTGATCGATGGCATCCGGTTCAAACAGATGGGAGCGGGTCATGGAAGGAGAAGTGCCGGAAGGGAGCACGGGAGACGAGTCAATTCCGCGTGCCCAGTGATAGAGCCGATGGCCCCATCGGCCAAAGACCGGCTCCAGGGCTTCCCGTTCAATATCAACCAGGTCGGCAATCGTCTGTAGATTCAAGTCTGCCAATGTAATCCGGAGCATGGCACCCTGCGGGCCGCGAAGTCCGGGCAGTGACGAGACGGGTAATGGCAGCAGAAAATCCTGTTCCGACCCGGCTCGCACATCGCATAATTGCGGAGGCGTCAAGACCGAGGACGCCATCTGCGCCACCAGTTTATTGGTCCCGACACCTGCCACGCTCTGGAGTCCGAGCCGGTGAGAGATGTCCCGTTCCAGGCGCATGGTGGCATCGCAGGCGGTGCCGGACAGGCGAGTGGTGCCGGTCAGATCTAAAAAGAAATGGCCGGGTTTATAGGATTCCCATATTGGTGCGATGGGTGTAATCGAAGGCAGCAACGCGTGATGGGCGCGGGCTATACGGGAGGGATTCGGGGGAACAAGCCGGAGCGAGGGGCAGCGTCGTCTGGCCCGATCGGCTGGAAGTCCAGGGACGACTCCGGCGTCTTCAGCTTCGCCAGAGACTTCGCGGATGATGGCGCGGGATGCATGCACAGAAGCCACTGCGACCGGTCTGGTGCGTAAGGTCGGATTATCGAGGCGGGCCAGGGCCACTTCGAATCGCGGAATACCTATACACACAATCTGTCGATCCATTGGTAAATCTCGATTTATTGCTGTGCTTTCTTGTATCGCATTCCGGCAAGTTGTTGGCCGGAATCCAGCATGTGTTTTCCTATTGCTTTCTATATGAGAGATACCCGCCAACAACTGCGGGTATGACAGAAGAAACAATCTCATTCCTGCTCGCCTGTGGCAGGACGCCATTCATCTTACCCGCAGTGCCGAATGACTCCGATGACCACCCCTTCAATCACAAACTCTTCCTGCGGCGTCACCACAATCGGCGCCATGGTCGTGTTCGCCGGATGCAGTTCAATCTGCCCTTCTTTGCGGTAATACTTCTTAATCGTCGCTTCCTGATT
>JBGTLQ010000272.1:0-15798 GCA_041744075.1 Terrimicrobiaceae bacterium | reverse complement strand
CCAGGCTCGCTTTTCGATTCATGGGGTCACACTCTCAAATTTTTCCGCAAAACGAAACATCAAGTCCCAGTTCACGAAAGGCGGCTGCTTTGGCATAGAGGGCCTTTTTGGCGGAAGTCTTGTCGTTTCCATACGCAACTTGGATGTGATTGGATTTGTGGCGTGCCATCATTTGATCGCGGTTGATGCCTTTGAGAGTGACGTGCATGATCGGCCACTGGGAGGTGGTGAGTTTCCAGCGATCTTCGGTTTCTGCTTGGGGGAGTTGGACGACCTCTCCGAGGCCGGTGTCATATTTGAGGCGACCATTTTCGACAAAAACCCGACTCCAAACAATCCAACCCGGGCGGCTGATGCCTTTGACCGTTCCGCCACCAAGTCGGAAATACATGGAAGGTTGGCGTTCGCTGCTGGTGCCTCGGAAGCCATCAATGAAGTGGGCAGGCGGTGCTGCGCCAGAAATGAGGAACACCCAGACGTAGTCATCCAAAGTGTCGTCCTTGGCACCTTCAGAAGGTCCTGAATACTGCCGTCCCCAGCGAATGTCATGCAGGGTGTTTTCTGGAGGCAGGCCAAGCAATTTCCAGATTCGATTGGTCACCAGTCCATCCAAGCCTGCGCATTCATCGACTTCATTGAAATGCGGAAGCGCTTCGCCCGCGTAGAGTTCCTCACCCGTGGTTTCATGATAAACTGGAGGACGCTCGACATTGTTCAACAGTCCTTCGACTAGATCGGAGGCCGGTGCCAAGTCCTTGAGACCCTGTTGGTATTGGATGCCAATCGTTGAACATCCAAACTCAGCGGCAATACGCACAGCCGCAATATACATTTTTAGCTGTTGGAGGATTTGGTTTTCGGTGAGATCCGTTTCCTCGTTGGAGCCCAAATGAAATGTCATTCCCCGCTCCAATAACCAGTCATACGCGGAACGGGCTTCCTCATCCTTCACGGTGAGCATCTTGGCATAGAGGGCGGACTGACTCAGACGTTCTTTGTAAACACCCGTGGGATGCAACAATTCGTCAGGCACAATCGCATTAAACATTCCCATACATCCCTCATCGAAAACGCCCATGATGGCTTTGTCGCAGAGAAGGCTCTTGGCGAATTTTGCACCCACTTTTTTTGCTGATGCGGGAACCTTGGCTTTTTTGTAGGGCACCACATGCGAGGTGTTGTGCTTGATGCTGCCTTTGCGCAGCCAGGAGCGAAGCCCTTTGACAAACAGGTCATCCGAAAAATCCTCGCTCCATAGCGTGCTGTAGGTGACTCCGGCCTTTGTCAGGGAACCATTCAAATTTAACATTCCCACCAACCCGGGCCATGTGCCGCTCCAGTTGGCGACGGTAAGAATCGGTCCCTCATGCGTGATGAGACCATGCAGAATGTGATGACTGTACTGCCACACCGCTTCCGCCACGACCAATGGAGCCTTGCGGGGGATTTTTTTGAAGACCTCCATGCCGTATTTTTGGCTGTCGATAAAGCCATGCCCCTTTTCTGGATCAAACTCATGAGCGCGGATCACCTTGTGACCCTCTGCTTCCAAAGCGATCACCAGTTGGGCTTCCATCGCGGCTTGCGCTTCTTGGCATTTCTGGTTTGCGGAGAGACGAAGATCACCGTTGGCGATCAAATAGATGGGAGTTTTCTTCATAGGTGGAAGGGACTTCATTATCAGAGTACCCCCCGGTTTGGCAATCCGGCTGTGTGGAAATCGCCATGCAAAGCCTTATTCCAAGGCTGGAAGGTTCCCAACAAACCAACGCATTCGGAATTTGAAACATGCCCATGTCAAAACGCAGGACTTCTGCCATGCTGATGCGAGCATGAATTCCTTCAATCAGGCCTATTCGTGGTGGGCGTTTTCCAATCGTGGAGTTGATCCCGCCGAATTACTCGCCGGCGCATCAAAGATCGGCTACGCCGGGGTGGATTTGATTGAAGAAAGCCTTTGGCCGCTTGCTCAAAGTTATGGGCTCACAATCTCGGCAATCGGAGGTCATGGCACCATCCAGAGCGGATTGAATGACCCGTCAAATACCCGCCGCGTCGAATCTGAAGTGTTGAGCAACCTCGCGAAAGCCGAGAAATGGAAAATCCCCAATCTGATCTGTTTTTCGGGCAATCGTGGATCACTATCCGACGACGAGGCGCTCGAGGTATCCGCCACGGCCCTGACCCGCGTGGCCGCCAAAGCCGAGGCGGTCGGGGTGACTCTTGTTGTCGAATTGTTAAACAGCAAGGTGGATCACCCCCTTTATCAGTGCGATCACACTGCGTGGGGAGTGAAATTGTGTCAGATGGTGAACTCGCCCGCCGTGCAATTGCTCTTTGATATTTATCACATGCAGATCATGGAAGGTGATATCATCCGAACCATCCAGCGTGATCATCAGTGGTTTGGATATTATCACACCGCAGGAAATCCTGGACGTCATCTCCCTGACGCCAACCAAGAGTTAAATTACCCCGCCATCTATCGCGCGATTCGGGCTGCCAATTTCAAGGGATGGCTCTCGCACGAATTCCTCCCCCGTGGCAACCCATTGGAAGAACTCCAAACAGCTTTTAATGATTGCGCTGCAAGCGCAGGGGAGGATTAGCCTGCAGAAGTTTAGCTAAGGTGATACAAACTCCACCTGCTGCCATTCGTGGCGACGGTGATAGGCGGCTTGAGTCAGCGGGGCGGTTGAGGAGAGGACGGGGTCTTTGGTGTCCGACGAGTAGTCGTAGCGTCCGAAGTGAATATCCCAAACTTGATCTTCCAATGAGTCCTTGGGCGGCTTGCCAGCCCAGACTGAAGCTGCCGGGATTTCGCCATAAACCTCCCATCCCGACTTGGTTTTGCGAGTCTGAACAACGGCGTCATCGTCAATCACCATCACGGACTTGAGACCGTCAACCCCTCCTAATTTTTGCAGGGCATCCGCATTCGGGAAGAGCAACTGGAGGACCTGGGCATTGGGAGAGGTGTGGTATTCGATGTAGGCGGGACGGCCTTGAATCCCGGTGAAAATTTCCAAAACATCACCCAACATCCAGAGGTGTTGGTTCCGTTTGCTCGCCTGGGTCGTGACATCGCGGTCATTCAAATCCGCAAAAAATAAGAGTCGGTCTCCCCTCCAGCCTATCCGGACTTTGCCCTTGTGGAATCCCCGTTCGCGCTTCTCATTCCATGCCTGACCAAATTCCAACGTGGGTGCATCCCGAAAGGCCATGCGAATGGCTTTCCAATCGTTGGTGTCCACCTCAGGAATCTGGGGACAGGATATCGGTTTTGTTGAAGCGAGGCTGGTTGTGATCATAAACAAGGAGCAGAGGAGAAGTGGGGTGTAGCGAAGAAGCGGCATACTCTTTTTTCTACCAGGTTTTCTATTGCTCAATGCATTTCTACGGCCACCGTGCCAATGCCGGAGCGGAGGTAGTGGAAATGGACATTGGGGTGATCGGCAAGAAGCGACATGGGAACGCTGCTATCTGCGAGGTGCTTGGAGATCATGAGAGCACTCAAACGTAGTCCGAAAGGATTGTCATGATGTCCTGGGTGCCAAATGGAAACCTTCTCGGCCTTCCATGTTTCGCGGGGCCCAACTGTGGCCGCCTCGGTAGGAACCAGCGCAACATTTCCTCCCCCGCTGGTTCGTGCATTTTGGGTGATCGTGACGGGATGGAGCTTCACAAAACGGGTTCCAAGTCTGCGGTATTCTTCAGGAGTGGGTGGGACGTCCTTGTATTTTCCTTTGCGCGGCAGGGGGTCGTTAAAGGCCCAGTGTTTGATCTCCCCCTGTCCTCCCTGCATCACCACACATCGAATGTCATAGTAGCTGTCACTGTAGGCCTCGAGATCACCACTCGGAAAGTGCAGGTTGTTTTCAGGAATGCGCAGGGACTTTTCGATGCGATTAAAACAGAGTTGCTTGTCCGCTCTGGCAAAGGAAAGCGGGTGGCTTTCGTCAACGGTCTTGCCATCAATCACCCACTCGTCCATGCCCCAAAAGTGGGCGTCGTGCTTCTTTAAATTGATGCCAAGGGCATTCACCATTTGCGCGACCACAGGAAGTTGCTCGGTTGGCCCAATAGGACCGCAGATTCCCGCAGGATTGTCCGGGGTGCTTTGACGCCAGGCATCAATGTACTCGAGGGCTTCCGCCGCGTAGAATTCCTGAATGGTGTCGTAAAAATGAATTGTGAATCCCGGACGGGAGAGACCTTTGAGTTTCTTCTCATCAAGGCGTGCGGCATCGGCGAGGAGGTCGGGTTCCAAGGTGGTGTAATCCCACCAGTCGGGGGCAAGTTTGCTGATTGGTCGTGTCATAGTTTTTATGGATGAATGTTTGAATGAGACAAATCGAGTAGCTGGGAGAGGGGATCAAAGTCTTCCGACCCAAAACCCAAATGCGAATGGCGTCGCCAGCCTTCGGCGACCGGTTGGACTTTGCTCATCGCTCCCACCTCGCGGCTCATGCCCTCCATCTCGTCCAAATAGGCGTCCATGCCCTGTGTGGCATCCAGCCATTCTTTTTGAGAAGCATGACAGGCCAGCATGGCACGCTTGCGTTCCAGAACGTCGGTTATGCCCACAAAAAAATGAGGAACGATGGACTGTCGCAACTCGTCTTTTAAGCCGTGGGGTAAAGCATGATATATGGCAACAGGCTTTTCGTACGGCGAGACAGGGGGAATGGTGACCGCATTTTTCATGGCCCGTGTGAAGGCACCCGCAACCACCAAGCGGACTGTGTTTTGGTGATCCTCCATGTAATCCTGGGGGGATTGCGTCAGGATCACATCCGGCTGGATCTGACGAATCACTGCCGCCACTTGGGCGAGTGAGTCGGAATCATAAAAAATCTCCAGGTCATTAAACAGGGGAGGGTGCGCGGTTCCGCCAGCCAAAGCCGCAGCGGCTTGTGCCTCCTCCCACCGCAGGGCCGCGGTCTCCTCGCGCGAGAGAGAATTCGACCCGCAGCAGCCGTTCGCAAGATTCCAAAGATGAATTTCGCAGCTCGCATCCCTCATACGAAGTAGGGTCCCTGCCATCATAAACTCGATGTCATCCGGGTGGGCAGCAGCCGCAAGAACGATCATGGGTTTCATGCGGCGGCTTCGTAAACCTTCTGTCGTTCTGAATATCTCAACATCTTCGTATGAGTAACAAACATCATCATGTTACATCAAGGGCAAAAAATGCATTAGCTGGTTGTGCCCGCAAGGAATCGTGGACAGATCGTGCTATGCCTTAACTTGCCGCTCACAGCCATCTCTGCCGCCATGGCACCCATCTCACGAAAATCAAAACCCACACTCGTGATTTCCCGCTCGCTCGCTATGCGACTACCCATCGTGGATAGGAGCCCGATATTGGATGAAACGTCCAAGCCACCTGATCGCATGGCATCCAAAAAATCTGCGGCCAGATTATCCTCGGTGGCCACAATCAAACTCCGCTTGTGATGTTTTCTCAGGGATTTGATCAGCTCAGCAGGGCTTACCCCCGGCCCGAAATTTAAGGTTGCTGGTTTGGAAAAACTCCCCACCGCCGCGATCCGTAGGGCTGTCGCCATTTCTTCAGCGGGAGCATATTTTCCCGGAGGCATCAGCAGGGCTAGTTTATCATAACCTTTGGCTTGGGCGTGTTGCACAATCATCCTTGCGGCGAGGTTTGCATCCGCAGAAACGCTGCCTAGAAAACCGAGAGCCGTCTGACGATAAAGCACAACACCTGACTGAAGACGTCCCTTAAAAGCTGACAAAACATTATCCGGCCAAAGTTCGTCCAGCACCACCCCGCTGATTCGTGAGGAGTGGATTAACAGGAAATCATCCATGGCCTGATGGAGTTCGCTGGGAGACCCCATCGCAAGGGGAGCAGAGGCGGCTGCCTGACGAAATAACACGCGATCATGCACAAGCAACATCGCGCGATCCATGTCCCCACACTGCCGATCCACGCCTTGCATGACCTCATGACCCACAACGGTCCACTCTTCCAACCGACGGATCAGACAGGCCATCGGTGCTGGTTTTTCCAGAAGACGTTTGGCCTCTGGCAGATAATATCGACCATTGGCCGATCGCCAAAGATGACCGGAGTCAAACAGCTCATTCAATACCCTGTAGGCGCTCACATTCGAGATTCCGAAGCTTTCGCCAAGAAATCGTGTGACTGGGAGCGGTTCCAAGATCGGCCACTGATCCCCCTCACACAGAGCGAGCAGTTGCTGACGGAGACCGGAGACCCCGTTTCCTTTCAGGGATGGACTTCGCATCGCTCATGTTTCTTGAAATCCACACATCAAGTCAACCCGCGCGTTGACTTTGTTAGGGGGTGTGTCATGACAAGGAATAGTCTAAAACAGTAAATATTAGAAAAACTACTAGTAGTCGAAAATAAAATCATTCATACTAACATCATGAGTCATTCCTCTCCTGAAAACGCATCAACCGGCCACCGACACGAAACCGACAGCATGGGGGCCATTGAGGTTCCTCATCACCGCTACTGGGGGGCCCAGACAGCACGATCCCTCATTCATTTTAATATCGGGGACGACACAAAACCCCGCGAGTTGATTAAGGCGCTCGGGATTTTAAAAAAAGCCTGTGCCTTGGCGAACCGTGACCTCGGGAAGTTGGCCGCTGAAAAGTGTGAGCTGATGGTGCAGGCTGCTGACGAAGTGATCCATGGCAAGCTGGACGATCACTTTCCTTTGCGAATCTGGCAGACGGGTAGTGGCACTCAGAGCAATATGAACGCCAATGAGGTCATTTCCAATCGTGCCATCGAGATGGCCGGAGGCGAAATGGGCAGTAAAAAGCCCATTCATCCAAATGATGATGTGAATATGTCCCAATCGTCGAATGACACATTTCCGACCGCGATGTCGATTGCCGCGTATTCGGTTGTTGTCGAAAACTTGCTGCCTGCCATCGCAGAACTTCGGAAAACCCTCAATGAAAAAGCCGAAGCCTTTTCTTCCATTGTAAAAATCGGTCGCACGCATCTCCAAGACGCCACCCCGCTGACGCTCGGCCAAGAATTTTCCGGTTATGTCACCCTGTTGGACAATGCCTGCCGGGATATCGAAAAGTCTCTTGGTGGCCTCGCAGAATTGGCTGTCGGCGGAACCGCCGTCGGCACGGGACTCAATGCCCCCGCCGCTTTTGGCGAAAAAGCAGCCGCCCACATCGCCACCATTTCCGGCCACCCGTTTGTCTCAGCTCCCAACAAATTTGCAGCCCTTTCCGGTCACAATGAATTTGTTTTTGCCAGCGGGGCCATCAAATCCCTGGCCTGTGCGCTCATGAAAATCGGTAATGACATTCGTTGGCTTGCCTCCGGTCCACGCTGTGGTTTGGGCGAACTCACCATCCCCGAAAATGAACCCGGCTCCTCCATCATGCCCGGGAAAGTCAACCCCACCCAATCCGAGGCCATCACCATGATCGCCGTCCAAGTCATGGGAAATGACACGGCTATCGGCATTGCGGCCTCCCAAGGGAACTTCGAGCTTAATGTCTTTAAACCCGTCATCATTCACAACTTCCTCCACTCGGTTCGCCTCCTCGCCGATGGCGCCCGCTCCTTCAATGAGCATTGCGTTGTTGGGATTGAACCCAACCTTGAACAGATTGAGGGTTACGTGAAAAACTCATTAATGCTCGTCACAGCCTTGAACCCTCACATCGGATATGATAAGGCTGCCCAGATCGCCAAAAAAGCCCACAAGGACGGATCCAGCCTCAAGCAGGCCGCCGTGGACCTTGGCCATGTGACCTCTGACCAATTCGACGAATGGGTCATTGCAGAAAAAATGACCCGCCCTTCCTAATTCTCCAATCTATGAAAATCAGTTCCCTCCTTGCCTCTGTCCTTGTACTTTCGTCGGGCTTTTTACAGGCCGATGTCACTCTGCCCTCGGTCTTTTCAAATCACATGGTCCTTGCAAAGGTCGAAAAGGTCCCCGTTTGGGGCAAGGCGGATCCGGGGGAAGAGGTGACAGTGACATTTCAAGGGAAAACCTCTTCTGCCAAGGCCAATGATGCCGGACGTTGGGAGGTGATCCTCAACCTGAAGGATTCGGGCTCCGGGCCATTTGAAATGACGGTTGAAGGGAAAAATCAACTCACCATCTCCGATGTCCTCGTTGGGGAAGTCTGGTTGGCGTCAGGCCAGTCGAACATGCAGTGGGTTCTATCGAATACCACCAATGCTGCCGCTGAAATCGCCTCCTCTGAGAACTCCCAAATTCGAATGTTCACTGTCAAATCAACTTCAAGTTCCACACCTCAGGACGATGTGGAAGGAAAATGGGTGGTGGCCTCACCGCAAACCAGTGGGGCGTTCAGTGCGGTGGGGTATTTCTTTGCACGCAAGCTGCAAAAGGAACTGCAGGTCCCTGTTGGCGTGATCAATTCCTCCTGGGGAGGCACTCCCTCGGAGGCATGGACCAGCCCGCAAGCTCTGGATACTGTCCCCGATCTCAAGGCGACTCGCGAGCGACAGTGGGCGGCTGTTAAGGCTTACCCTGAAAAGCACAAGGCCCATATTGAGGCTTTGGAGGCTTGGATCAAAACCCATGGGCGCGAAGACAAATCCGTGACCGATGCCGAGACTTTTGCCGGGATTGATGTCAATACTGAGGATTGGGTGACGGTTGCAATTCCAGGAGAGGTGAAAGCCCCTGGCCTCGCAGAAAGTGGGGCGATTTGGCTTCGGAAAGAAGTGGATGTCGATGCCAAAAAACCCACGGGGCTGACCCTTCCTATTGATGGGTATGACAGCGTGTATTGGAACGGCCAGTTGCTCGCTCAGACAGCGCCCAGTAAGTTTCCTGGAACCGGTTTTGTAAGGCGAGGTGGACCCTACACGGTCCCGGCAGAGTCTATTCAAATCGGCAAGAATGCGCTGGCAATTCGGCTCTATCAGCCGATGGGGCCCACCCGAATTCCTGGCGAACCCAGGGCAGGATCACTCTCCCTCAAAGGAGATTGGCTGGCAAAAACCGAATACCAATTTTCCCCCTTGGATGCCGACACTATGTCAGCAGCACCAAAACCAATCGCCAATATCCCTGCACCATCACATACCGCGGGATTTCTTTTTTACGGGATGATCAATCCCCTCATTCCCTTCGCCATCAACGGAGCAATCTGGTATCAGGGCGAATCCAATGCAGGCCGAGCCCATCAATATCAGACGGCATTTCCTCTGATGATTAACGATTGGAGGAAGCAATGGGATCGGGGCGATTTTCCGTTCTACTTTTGCCAGTTGGCCAATTTTCTTCCAAAAAAATCCACCCTCGCTGACAGTCCATGGGCCGAACTCCGGGAAGCGCAGTCAAAAACCCTCGCGCTGCCAAACACGGGGCAGGCGGTGATCATCGACGTGGGGGAGTCCGAAGATATCCATCCCCGCAACAAAAAGGATGTTGGCGAACGTCTCGCACGGATCGCGCTCGCCAAGGATTATGGGAAAGAGATGCCTTACTCAGGCCCGGTCTTTGAGGCTCTCACCATTCATGGTAATCAGGCGATCCTTAGCTTTCAACATGTCGAAGGGGGATTGGTCGCAAAACCACTTGGTGAGACCTATGACGTGAACACTCTCGCCGGCAAAACCTCGCCACTGGTTCGCAATAGCCCAAACAGCGAGCTTGAAGGATTTGCCATCTGCGGAGAGGACAAAGTTTGGGTCTGGGCTGACGCCAAAATTGATGGCGATAAGGTGATTGCCACCTCAGATAAAGTCCCGAACCCGGTGGCTGTTCGTTACGCATGGTCGGATAACCCAACCTGCAATTTGTTTAATGCCGCCGGACTGCCCGCATCGCCATTCCGAACCGACGATTTTCCGCTCACAACTTTTGGAAAAAAGTATTGAGATCACCTGTGCCTGACAACCGTCGCAAGCGGCTGTCAGTGCGCGGCGAATGAATTCGCCGATCCGTCCCGTCATTCACCCAACCAAACGAATGCTCTTACGGAGCGGCGATTTTAATCGCCGGCATGACCCACCCGCCGGAGGCAGCTAACTTCCTGACTTCTTGGTTTGGTAGGCGTTTTACCCAACGCCGCCTGAAAGAGACTCCCACCGCGCATACAACTTCGTGACAGTGGATTTTTCCTGCTCCAGCTCCGTAATCAAAGCTGGTGCTTCTGAGGCCCGGGACACAAAAAAATCGGGATCAGCAAGGAGAGTTTCAATCTTTGCCACGCGTTGCTCGGCATCGAGAATCGTGGCCTCCATGCTTTCGAGTTCGCGCTGTTCTTTGTAGGTGAGTTTGCGAGCCTTCGGCGCGTCGACCGGTGCAAGAGGAGGGGGTGCGGGAGCTGCAATTGCCGCAGCAGGTCGCCCACCCTTCTTCTCCAAATAATAAGCGTAGTTCCCAGCTTGAACGATGACGTCATTCTCCTCAAACGCCACAATCTGATCACAAATCCGATCCAAAAAGTAACGGTCATGACTCACCACAACCACGCTGCCATCAAAATCCGCCAGGGCCTCCTCCAACATGCGAAGACTCTGCAAATCAAGGTCATTGGTGGGCTCATCCAGGACGATGACATTACCCCCCCGACACAGGACTTTGGCCAGCATCAGACGCGCACGTTCACCGCCGGAGAGTTTGTCCACCCGCTCATTCACGCGCGAGTCTTCAAACAAAAATCGGCGAAGGTAGGCCCTGGCCGAAAGCACTTGGCTCCCAAAACGCACAATCTCTCCAGACGTGGCAACTTCCTCCATCACTGTTCCCGTGCCATCAAGCTGCATCCGCGCCTGGTCGATATAATTAAACACCACCCGCTTTCCAATGGCCGCTGTGCCAGCATCCGGGGTTCGTTCACCCAGACAAATTTTTAGCAGCGTCGTTTTGCCAGATCCATTCCTGCCCACAATCCCCGTGCATTCACCCGGACGGATCGAAAGATTCAGATTCTGAAACAACCACCGGTCATCACCAACTTTTGCACCCAGATCGGTTAGTTCGACTGCGGTGTTTCCAAGCGCCGGGGGAGGGGGAATCAGAAGGTCCATCTCCCGCTCTTCCGGCGGAGCCTCCATGCCTTCAATGGAATAGAAGGTTTCGAGACGATGACGGGACTTCGACCGCTGCGCGCGGACTCCAGCGCGCACGTATTCCAGCTCGGCGCGGAGGAAGCGTTGACGCCGCCGTTCCCCTTGTTCTGAGATTTGCTGTCGGAGGGCTTTGGATTCCAAAAAAGCCGTGTAGTTGCCAGGGTGCGAATACGCCTTGCCATTGGCGATTTCGACAATTCGCGTCGCAATGGTTTCCAGGAAATATCGGTCATGAGTCACAAACATGAGCGCGCCGGGAAAGCCCTGAAGAAAATTCTCCAACCAGCGAATTGACTCCGAGTCCAAATGGTTTGTGGGTTCGTCCAGAAGCAGGAGGTCAGGTTGGGACGCCAGTGCCCGGCACAATGCGACACGTCGTTTTTCTCCTCCTGAAAGCGGGCCCACCACCGCATCCAAGGGGGGAGCCGCCAAGGCCCGAACCTCAGCCTTAATCCGGGTTTCCAGATCCCACCCGTCGGCATGTTCAATCTTTTCCAGAAGCTCGGACATCTCCTTATCCGAACAGTCACCGTTTTCGTAGCGGTCAATCCAGCCGACCACATCCGAGGCCCCGGCTTCTATGTTTTGGAGGACCGTCAGATTGCCATCCAACTCAAACTCTTGCGGAAGATAGCCGGCTCGCAAATTGCGACGCCGCGAAATCTCCCCGGCATCCGGTTGGTTTTCTCCAGCCAAAATTCGCAGCAAGCTGGTTTTGCCGCAGCCATTTCGGCCAACCAGCCCGACTTTCTCGCCGGGTGCTACGGTGAGAGAAACGCCATCCAACAAGATCTGCCTCCCGTAGGAAAGGCGAAGTTCGGAGGCAGAAAGAAGGGACGGGATTTCAGACATGGGCCGGTTCGGTCAGGCGAACCGATTACGCTTTGGGCTTCCAAAGCGCAGCATCCAAGATCGACCACAAATGCATGATCCACCCCAACAGAAATACCCAGAGGATGGCCGCCGCGATAAAAAACAGGATGGCCGACAAAAATCGTCCCTGAATGAGCTGTCCCAACCCTGGGATAAAAAAGCTCGCAAGAGCTGCAATCACATTTCCACTGGTGCCTTGGCCTGCTGTCATGATCGCAGATTAATCGAAGCAAGCAGGTCTGTCCAGCACGGGCCATCAGATGAAATTAGCAGGATGCCAGCGGTCCCAGGCTTCCAAAAACAACCCTCCAGACTCGGGCTTTGCCTTTTCCTAAATCTGGCATACAAATAACCATGTCCGAAATCATTACGCCGACCCTTCAGCGCAGATCTCCATGGGTCACTTTGTTGGTTGTTCTCGTCATTCTTGTCGCCGTTGCTGGTGGTCTTTGGTGGTGGTTCACCCGGCCCATCCAGCCGGTTGTTCTGAGCCCTCAGGAACTTGCCGTCGTGGAACAAAAGGTCGCCGCCATCCAATCCGCAGATCCCGCCGTCCCGCCGCCCCCGACTCCAGCGTCCTTGCCAGCCCCCTCTGGGCCTTCGGAACCAACCTACGAGCCCGGCAAAAAAGAAATCGTGCTCACCGAACGCGAGATCAATGGCCTCCTCAACGCCAACACAGACCTCGGTCAATCGCTCAGTTTCCAACTGGGAACAGATGTCATTCTCGCCAGAATCGAGACCGACCTGGACCCCGATCTTCCGCTCATCGGAGGACGCAAGTTCAAGGCCCGTGCAAAGTTTATCGTCAGCGAAGGTAGCGGCCAACCCAGCTTCGTGATCGATGACCTCACCATCTGGGGCGTCTCCCTTCCCAATGACTGGCTGGGCGGGCTCAAAGGCCGAAACCTCTTCGCCGAAGTTCTTGGCTCCGAGAACGGTGGGAAGCTGCCCGGTGTCGAATCCTTCGCCATCCGCCCTGGCGAGATCTCGATCAAACTCAAGGAGTAATTTTGCACGAGTCGCTTCGTTCGCGACCGATTCTGTGTAGAGGAACACGGAACGTGTTTCTGCATCCCCAAACTACCTCAGCCACTTCCATCATCCGCTGGTGAAAAGGAGCGGTTTCTTTCGGAGTTCCTTCCTCAACTGATCGCGGTCAGAGAATCCATCCTTGAAGTGAAGGAACGGCCTGACGGATCTCGTGAAGAAAGCCCCTTATCTTCCACAGACTGGATCAAGGCTCTTGAGACAGTGAAGAAATCTTGCGCCCTCCGCACATTTGACGAACCAGGATCAAGGGGCTACTTGGATTTCCTGCCTGACTTCATCGCTCAAGCGAACGGGAGGAGTCTTGCCTAACCAAATCGGGTGCTCTCTTGGACTCTGGGATTCTTTCACGTGATCTGAAAATAGGTGTTGTCTCCGTCGTTCGCGAATATTTCCCCTGAGCAGGCATACCGTTTAAAACAATTACCGTGAAATGACTCTCCAAGACCCTTCGCTATTGTCGTGGTTCCAGCCTCCCCCTCATCCAACCCCCAGTCGAGGTGAATGCCTCCAATTTCTGTTAGGACGAAGCGTGGATGCTGATAGTCGCCTACGGCATTCTCTGCCCAGCAGCAAACTGTAAGCTGCCAACCTCCGAAGAGGATTGGACCGAGGCCATCCCGATAGTGGCGTTCTTGAAACTGGATATTTCCTTGATGTCTTGGCCCAGAGTATTTCGAGGTGTGGACTTCGAAACGCTTTGGTATTTGTCCTATCGAGTTCAGTCGGTCAATAATCCCCTCGACGACGTTCACAAATCGTGGCTCTCGTGGATCAAAATTTGGATCGACCAAGACAATCTCTCGCGACTGGGCCAAAAGCGGCCAAAGCATTTCGATAATAGCTGCGGCAGATCGCTCAACTTGTACCTCGGGTGACTGAAAGTATGGTGCTTCGTCGCGGAGGAGGTCATCAATATTTATGACTCTCTCATCTCCTGCGTCTACTCCTGAGACGATTGCCGGGAAGGCGGGCGCATGACTCACAGCATTGCTGAGCCAAGGTCGGGCATCCTCCCAATCGGAGCAATCGGTTTTCCGAAACTTGGGCTTGGATTCGATGCCTGAGAGTCGGGCTTCCATTTTTGCGACCTGGATTTCCGTGTTGATCTTTTCCTGCGTCAGAGCACGAGCCCTCTCCATGACCGCCTGCTTCCATTTTTTCGGATACAGCCCCACCTGTCGCCGCTGGGCGATCCCGAAATCTCCCCAGAGCGTTCGAAAATTCGCCCATTGGGCCATCACTTCGGGTTCTATCGCAAATTCGGAAATCATTGTTCAGAACAATTCCTTGGTACGTTCTGGAAAAAAGCCATCCGGCCATGGCTCATCGAAGTCCCCTTCGTTGTTCACAGGGAGTTCAACAACTACCGATCCGTCTTTGCTTGGTTTTACATAAAGAATGGCGACATCATTCGGAAGGAGTGGAGTCATTCCCGGAGGGAGATCCCCGCTGGCTGTCTCCCGAATTCGGCGAAGCAGCCGGAGGATCAAATGCTCGCTGTGGGTTTCCAGCAAGAAGGTGTTTTTTTGACCACCCAAGGCTGATTCAATAAATACATCGGCAAGCTCGGCTTGCAAAGCAGGGTGCAAATGAATCTCAGGTTGCTCAATGGCAATGGTTGTATTGTGGGATACATAGGATTTGACCAATACTGGCAAGAGTTGGCTCACGCCGATGCCGATGTCACGATGGGAGACTTGGGTTCCGGTTCGTTTATCCACAAGGGTGAGTTCATTCAGGGCACTTGATTTGCAGCGTTGGACAATCCACCAGACCATCCTTCGGTGTAGAAGTTTGACATCCCAGACTGAATAGGGCTGCAAAAGAATTTCTTCCTCGCCCGGATTGTTTGTCTCTTCGTTGCCAAGAATGTTGTGATAGGCCTCCTCCTTTTCAGCGACAATGTTTGCGAATTCCGTCTCCAAGGCCTCTGCGACCAGTCGGAGAGGAACCAGGCTGTTGACCCCGAGTTCGTATCGGGTCGTGAGAAACTCGCTGGAGAGCCAGAGGTTAACTTTTTTGGCAATCTCTGGATTTGCCAGGATGGCTGCCCAGGCATCCATTCCCTCTGAAGCCGGCGCATTCTCGAGGGTGTCGGCAGAGATATGCCTCGGTGGGTAGCAGCGCAGAGGTCCGAGGTAGTCAAGTGCTGAAAACGATTCATCGAGTGCTTCTCGAACGGAATCAAAGATGGAGGCAATGGCTCGCGGTAGGACAAGCCGGGCTTGCTTGCCAATCTCGACATGACGCTCGCTTCGGGAGATCGGCACTAGGTCGGAAAGAGAATCCTGTGGAATGGCACTTTTGCCAATGAGCCCGCACGCAAGGCCGTGGGAGCGCAATTCGAGGCTGGGAATCAAATCATTCAGTGCACTGATGACGACCTCCGAGTCCTCTTTGGAATATTGCCCGGTGGTTGTTGTGGCCGTGATCATGGCGTCCAGAAAGGTTTGCAGAGCCGGGTGCGAGGAAGAAAAGCGGTCGATCTTCAGCCCGGCATTCGGACGTCGGCTGGCTTGAAGAACCACTTCACCCTCGGAGATAATTTCAAAACGGAGCAAGACGGGATTAACTGACGTGCGCTTGCCACTTTCTGCCAAGAGGCGATCAAGCAAGGTCCCTTCACCGGTCTCTGGCAAGTCCTCAAGACGCTCTGCGAGAAATTCGTTCATTACCGTATCAAAATCCTGCGAAGGTTGTTGATCAACCTGCAGGGTGGCTGTGACCCGGACATCCTTGAGCGGAACAGAAATTCCCGTTCGTTTGATGATTTCTGAAAAATC
>JBGTLQ010000271.1:0-34831 GCA_041744075.1 Terrimicrobiaceae bacterium | reverse complement strand
AGCGTGAAGCGATCGAGATGGCTTATTTTTCGGGGCTTACCCAGCAAGAAATTGCGGCAAAGCTGCGGGAACCCCTTGGCACCGTGAAGGCCCGCATTCGTCGCGGCATGATGCGTTTGAAAAAAATCATCGGGGCAACGGTTTAGCCTTTGGGGGCCTCACATCACCTGCGAGGCTGATGAACAAGACCCTGATTTACGCTCTGGCGTTGGGTGCGATCGTCGGCATCAGTTTCCTCATTTGGAGTTGGCAGCCTGAGCGTCAGATCCAATCCCAGATGGAAGGCTTGTTTTCAAGAACTGAGGAATTAAAATCTGACTTCGTGTTTGCTTGGTACAAGGAAAATTGGAAACCTTGGAGTTGGAAGCTTGTATCTGTCGCACAACCTGAAATTTTGTTTGATTCCCAATGGTTTTAATCTCACCCAAAAATCTGATCCTCTCGCTGGGCCTAGCCGCCTTGGTTTTTACGGCCCCCCTTCATGGCCAGGATGCTGATCCCACAGCCACCCCAGAAAATCTCCAAGGGATCTGGAAAGCGCAAATGCCTGCTGGCGATTACCTCGTGAACCTCCGAGCCATCACCTCGCTGAGCCAACACGAATATTTGGTTGAAGGGGCCGGGAGGGTCAGCGAAGTCAATATCGCGACCCAGGGCTCAGCCATTGCACGCTTTTACTTCTTGGAGCCCGCTGTGCCACAGGCTCCGGGAGGCGTGGGTCAGAGCGCAGTTGACATCATGAAAGAGAAGGCGGAAGAGGCGGTCGGACGGTTCGGAGGGGCAGACCTCTGGACCAAAGTTGTTAAGTCCTACCCCGTGGCAACACATGCTCACACCATTGAGTATCGGGTGGACAGCAAGGAGACCCTCATGCGACTCTTCAAAAGTGCCGAACGTTCTTGGACTTTGGGCAAGGGAGAAACTTTCAAACCATGAACCTAGGAGTGTTTGATTCCGCAGCCAATCCGTCCGCCCACAAACCCAAGCATGAGTGCGGGGTTTTTGCGGTGTTCGGCCACCCCGATGCGGCCATGCTTTCGTATTACGGCCTCTTTGCCCTTCAACATCGCGGTCAGGAAAGCGCTGGTATTGTTTCAGCGAAAGGATCCGACAGCCCCTTCGCGACTCACAAAGGCATGGGCCTCGTCTCGCAAGTTTTTTCACAACCGGATCTTGAAAACCTGACTGGCACGCGGGCCATTGGCCATGTGAGATACTCGACCACCGGCTCCAGCACCCGCCGCAACGCCCAGCCCTTTGTTGTGGACACTGCCAGAGGTCAGATCGCGATTGCCCATAATGGGAACCTCGTGAATGCCGCAGAACTTCGCGCCGACCTCGAAGCCAAAGGCTCCATCTTCCAGACAACTGTCGATAGCGAGATTGTCCTCCACTTGCTGGCCCAACCCCGGGAATCCTCGGGTGTTCTGGCAGTGCTTCGGCGGCTCGAAGGCGCCTTTTCTGTGGTCCTGATGGGAGAACGCGAAATCATCGGCTTCCGCGATCCCCAAGGATTTCGCCCGCTCTGCATCGGCAAAAAAGATGGGGCCTATGTGCTAGCCAGCGAAAGCTGTGCCTTTGACCTGATCCAAGCCGAATATCTGCGCGATGTGGAACCCGGAGAAGTGGTCATCATCGACAACGCCGGATTACGAAGTGAGTGGCCGTTCAAGGTTGGAAAAAGCGCCTTCTGCATCTTCGAGTATGTTTACTTCGCCCGCCCGGACTCAAATATTGCCGGCACGAATGTTGGCGCTGTCCGCGTTGAGATGGGACGCGAATTGGCCCGCCAATTCCCTGCCAATGCCGACCTTGTTGTTCCCGTTCCTGACTCCGGCGTTTATGCGGCTCTTGGATTTTCTGAGGAACTCAACATTCCTTATTACCCCGCGTTTGTGCGAAATCACTACATCGGACGCACTTTCATCCAGCCCACCCAACGGATTCGGGATTTTAACGTGCGGGTCAAACTCAACCTCATCGGCGAAGCGGTCAAAGGCAAAAGCGTGGTGGTGGTTGATGACTCCATCGTTCGTGGCACCACAGCCAGAGCGCGGGTGGTGAACTTGCGGGAGGCTGGTGCCAAAGAAGTCCACATGCGAATCAGCTGCCCCCCCCATAAATTTGCGTGCTATTACGGAATTGATTTTCCCGATCCAGAAAAACTGCTCGCCAATCAATGCACCCCCGAGGAAATTCGCAAATACTTGGGAGCCGATTCCCTCGGATATCTTGACCCGGCTGGGATGATTCGCGCCACCCGACGCAAGGCGAATGAATTTTGCACGGCATGCTTCACCGGGGACTACCCGATCCCTTACAACTCGGAATTCGACAAATTGATCATGGAACGCCGTGCCGGACATGCTCAACTCATCGATCGCGAGAATCGTTTGCCTTTATGAAAAAGAAAAAAGCTTACGCCAGCGCCGGCGTGGATGTGGACCTTGGAAACACCGTTAAACGCGGCATCCACGCCATGGTTCGCTCAACGCATGGCCCCGAAGTGCTTGCAAAAATTGGGGGCTTTGGCGGCATGTTCCGCCCAGATTGGAAAGGCATGAAAGATCCCGTCCTGGTGGCCAGCACGGATGGTGTTGGAACAAAACTCAAAGTTGCCTTTGCCACGGGTCGTCATGACACCATTGGCCAGGATCTCGTGAATCACTGCATCAATGATATTGCGGTGACCGGTGCCAAACCTTTGTTTTTTCTGGATTACCTGGCTTCTGCCGAATTGGACCCTGAGGTCTTCACTCAGATTCTTCGAGGTTTCACCAAGGCCTGCAAAGCTGGCAAGTGCGCGCTGATTGGTGGCGAAACCGCACAAATGCCAGGAATGTATCGACCCGGGGAATATGACTTGGCTGGCACGATAGTTGGCATCGTGGATCGCCCACAGATCCTTGATGGGTCAAAAATCAAAATCGGCGATCTTCTCATTGGTCTGCCCTCCAGCGGCCTCCACACGAATGGATACTCCCTCGCTCGCCGGGTTCTTTTTGACACTCTGGGGCTCAAACCCGAGTCCCGCCTCCCCGAACTGAAACTCTCGCTTGGGGAAGAACTGCTGCGCGTCCACCAAAACTACCAACCGCTCCTGGCATCCCTGCCGAAGCGGATTCTTCGGGCGGCGGCTCATATCACAGGAGGTGGCCTCATCGACAACCTGCCACGCATCCTGCCCCCTGGAACGCAAGCCGTCATTCGCCGAAATTCATGGAAAATTCCTCCCATTTTCACCATCATGGAAAAAGGGGGGCACATTGATCCCGATGAAATGTTTCAAGTCTTCAACATGGGCATCGGCATGGTTGTTGTGGTCCCCGCTGCGTCAGCCCCTGAGGCGCTGAAGCTCACCAAGGGAAAGGTCATCGGCGAAATATCCAAGGGATCCCAAAAGACCGTGATTATCTGACCCATGGCGCGAAAAATCGAAATCTCCAAAAACCATCAAAGAGCTCTGGGCATTGGCTTGGGCGTTGGTTTGGCGGGTGCCTTTGCCCTGGCATTTCGATACGGGCTGCGCCGTTCACCAAGGCAGCCCCTGCCTGATGATTTGTCACCTGCCATCTTCGCAAGGAGGCTGGCTCCCACATCACACGGGGAAATGATCTACCATATCTCCGGTTCAGGGGATCCGGTGGTTTTTTTGCACGGCATGTATCCGGGAGCTGCTTCATTCGAGTGGTCCAGGGTTTATCCTCACTTTGTGATGCATCGCGAGGTGATTGCTGCAGATCTTGTGGGGTTTGGGGAATCCGAGAGGCCCTCAAGAAAGATGGATGCCTCCGACTACGCGGAAAGCCTTGCTGATTTTTTGGGTGAGGTTTGTGGGGACCGTCAACCGGTGATTATTGCTTCCGGGCTCACTGCGGGGATCGTGTTGCTGTTGGCTTCCCGTCACCCAGAGCGAATCAAAGCCCTTGGTTTGCTCATGCCTCATGTGCCCCGTCATGGTCCCCCTTGGGCAGCCCGCCGACTGAGTGCCGCAGCACATATTCCTCCCCTCGCCAGCTTCCTCTACGATTTTTCCATTGCCCGGGAACCCTTTCTCCGCGCCTGGGTCTCGCGTTTTGGCTACGCGGATCAGGATCGTTCGGATGAGGAGGTTGTCCGCAATCTTGCTGTCTGCGCGCAGCAACCTGGAGCCCACCATGCCCTGCTCAATGTGCTTCGTGGGGGGTTAACGTTGGACTTGGAAACCCGCCTCCCCCGGGTGCCGCACCCAGTCACCATCTTTTGGCCCGAGGCCGCAGGCGGAATGCCCGCAAACCTTGGGCTTTCCCTTGCCAGCAAGCTCCCTTCGGGCTCATTCCGACTCCTGCCCGACTGCGCCGCTTTGGCAGCTCTGGAGAAGCCCGAGACCCTGATCGCCGAGTTGTCCCCAATCATCCTTGGTCCTTCCATCATGGAAGGTGTCGGCTGAATTCCCTACCTCTGCTTGGTGCATCGGCTTGCTTTTTTTCTCGCAGCTTCGCATAACTCGGAAAAATGAACGTCTCTGATCTTCGCGAAATTCTCCAATACGTGCCCCGCTTCCGCGAGCGGACGTTTGTGGTGGCCGTGGATGGGGCTGTCGTGGCCGGAGAAAATTTTGGAAATATCCTCCTCGATCTGGCGGTTCTTCGCTCGCTCAGTGTGAAGGTCGTTCTTGTCCACGGCGCAGGCCATCAAATCCAGAAGCTTGCTGCGGACCGAAACCTTGCGCTCTCTGATTTTGATGGCACGGGTGTCACCGATGAGCCCACCCTTCAGGTCAGCATTGACGCCGCTGTGCGGTTGACCCACCAAATCATCGAAGGCCTCGCCTCGGTCGATCTCCGCGCGGCCTATATCAATGCGCTGATCGCCCATCCGGCAGGTATTCTTGGCGGACGCGATTATCAGTTCACCGGGCGGGTGGAGCGCGTGGATTCCAAAGCACTTCGCTTGTTGTTGGATGAAGGAATCATTCCCGTGCTGCCGCCGCTGGGCTTTGATGGCGAGGGACGAACTTATCGGGTGAACTCAGACACCGCCGCCGTGGAAATTGCGGAGGAGCTTTCGGCCGCAAAAATTATTTACCTCACGACCAAGGACGCCTTCACCGGCGGGCTTCCTCTGCCACGTCAGCTGTCCGTCCAGGAAGCCGCGGATCTCCTAAAAAAAGAACGCACCCGCCTGCCACGATCTCTTGGCTCAAAACTGGAGGCCGCCTCCCGAGCCTGTGTTCAAGGGGTTCCTCGGGTTCACTTGTTGGATGGAAGTATCAACGAGGCCCTGCTCACCGAAATTTTTAGTCACGAGGGGTTTGGCAGCATGGTTTATTCGAATGAATATCAACAAATCCGGCGGATCTTCAAAAAGGATGTGCGCGCGGTGATGTCCCTCATCCGACAATCTGTTCGAAGCGAGGAATTGGTACGCCGAACTCGCAACGAAATTTTGGAACATTTGGAAGACTACTGGCTGCTGGAGATTGACCGAACACCCGTGGCGTGTGTCGCGTTGCACGTGTACCCCGAGGACGCGTCGGGCGAACTCGCGTGCCTGTATGTCAGCAAGTCCCACGAAAACCAGGGATTTGGCCGCAAGTTGATGGCATTCGTCGAAAACTTGGCTCGCGAAAAAGGGCTGCGGTCGCTTTTCGCCCTCTCCACCCAAGCCATCAACTACCTGCAACAAAAGGGAGGCTATCGTGAGGTGGGCTATGAGGCCCTGCCAGCCGCCCGCCGTGAACGCTCGGAGTCCAGTGGCCGCAACTCAAAGGTTCTCGTCAAAACCCTGACCTCGCCCTGATCGTCATGGGCGAAGTCCACACCCACTTCCTCTGGATTGACTGGATGGTGCTCGGTGCCTACTTGGTTCTCACCACATGGATCGGGCACATGCTGCGAGGCAAACAGGCCACGATCGGGGACTTCTTTCTCGCTGGACGGAGTTTGCCATGGCCTGCGGTGACGGGCTCCATCATCGCCACAGAGATCAGCGCCCTCACCTTTATTGGTGTGCCGGGGATGGTCTTTGCCACCAAGGGGGACTTCACCTACCTCCAATGGGGTATCGGCTCAGTCATTGCCCGCTTCATTGTGGGCATCTACTTCGTCAAAGTTTTTTACGAGAAGGGAATTTACAGCCCCTATGACTATATGGAGTCCCGACTTGGCCAGGGGGCAAGGGCTCTCACCACCTCCCTGTTTTTTGTGGGCTCGATTCTGGGACAAAGCGTCCGCCTGTTGGTCACGGCTCTTGTGCTCTGGACGGTCACCGGTCTCCAGTTCGAAGTCTGCATTGCGATCATTGGTGTCTTTGCAATTGTTTGGACGCTCATGGGCGGGATGACGACCGTGATTTGGACCGATGTCATCCAATTTTTTGTGTTTATTGGTGGGGGAATTCTGGCCCTCGTCGTCCTAATCGCCAAAATTCAGGGCGGTTGGCCCGAGTTTATCAGCGAGGCCGCAGCTGCCGGCAAACTGCGAGTTCTCAACCTCTCCATGGACCCCATGGTGGAATTCACCCTTTGGGTCGGGCTGCTGGCCATGCCGTTTCAGAACCTTGCCGCTTACGGCACCGACCAACTCAACGCCCAGCGCATGTTCTGCTGCCGCTCAGCCGCGGACGCTCGCAAAGCTATCATTTTTAGCAGCGTCAGTTTGCTGGTGACTGTCCTCATGCTGTTTGTGGGTGCGGCGCTGGTGGTCTATTACACCCAATACCCCCCCACCCCGGCCGAAGCGGCCTTGTTTGCCAAAGAAACTGACAGCGTTTTCCCAGTCTGGATCACCACCGTCCTTCCTCCCGGCCTCAGCGGGTTGATCCTCGCCGGGGCCTTTGCAGCCGCAATCTCAAGCCTCGATTCCGCCCTCGCAGCCCTCTCCCAAACCTCGCTTTCCCTCATCCACGGAAAAAACGGCTTGGAAAACGCCGACCAACAAAAGCTCCTCTTCCAATCCCGCTGTGCAGTGGTTCTCTGGGGCATTGCTCTCGTCCTTGTTGCCATTGGCCTCCAGGCCATCCGTGGAGGAGTCAACCTTCTCCCCCTCGCCTTCGGCATGGTCGCCTACACCTATGGTCCCATGCTAGGTGCCTTCCTCCTCGCCATTAGCCCCATCCGCCGTGACATCCGAGGAATTTGGATCGGTGTGATCCTCTCCCTCCTCCTCACTCTCATGGTTCGCCCAGAGCTGTCCAATATCCTTGTCGGCCTTGGCTTGGCGGACGCAGAAACCCTCGCCGGCCTCCGACTGAAGTTTAGCTTCGCATGGCTCTACCCCATCACCTGCCTCCTAACTTTGGGTTGCGGTATCTTGTTCGGACGCAAAAGCATGCAGGATATTGGCAAACCAGCCTGATACTTAACCCCGTTAATCATCTTCAGGGTCAAGATAAAATCCCTGCTTTTCAAAACTTTTAATGTGACAAAATCGTCATTTTTTCTTGAGCATTTCCGTCCTCATTCCTAAGCTCTGCCCACTGCGGCGGACGATGATCGGTGCGGTGTGAATAACTTGTGAAAATCTCCTCTTCCATATTTTGCTTCCGCTGCGAGAGCGACGCCAGGCTTTCGCAGGCCCTAATCCCTGCTCACTCCCTTTGGACAACACTTTTTTCAAAACAATTTTCATTAATTGCTGACAATTAGAAACTTATGATATTTTATTGGCCAAATAACGGCTTCATACTCGCCAACCACCACCCAACCCAGCCTCTTTCCAGCCTGCATTATCTTCAGAACCGCTCATTCTGCGGGAGATTAATCTGACGTGCATAACTCGCTATGAATTCAACAATTGCAAATATTTGGGACCAAGCAGCCGAGGAAATCCGAGGCCGAATCAGCAACGACGGTTTCCAACGTTGGTTTGATGGGGTTGAGATGATTTCTGATGATGGAAAGACCCTGGCTTTGAGGGTCCCCAACCCCATTCATCAATTTTTTATTGAGAGCAACTACTTGCCTCTGGTGGCAGAAGCGGTTGCCACCGTCTCTGGCACTCCCCGCGCGATTTCCTTCGTTTCCACCAAAAACGAAGAAGACATCGAAACCCCTGCCCCGCCACCAGTCAAGAGCCCAACCAAAATCAATGCGTCGGCAGCGTCTGGGATGAACATTCGCAACACCTTCGAAACCTTTGTGGTGGGCGCGAACAGCCAATTTGCTCACAGCGCCGCCATGGCGGTTGCCAAGTCCCCCGCACGAACCTACAACCCATTTTTTGTCTATGGGGGCAGCGGGCTTGGTAAAACCCACCTTCTCCAAGCCATCGGCCACTACGTGCTGGCGCATCAGAAAACCGCAAGAGTTGTTTACCTCTCCAGCGAACAGTTCACCAATGAGTTTATCGATGCCATCCGCAATGGCTCCCTCGTCAAATTCCGTAAAAAATACCGTCAGGCTGATATTCTCATGATTGATGATATCCAGTTCCTCGCCGGCAAAGACCGCTCTCAAGAAGAATTTTTCCACACCTTTAATACCCTTCACGACGGCCATAAACAGATCGTGCTCTCCAGCGATCGGCCAGCCAGTGAGATTGAAAAGTTGGAACAACGCCTCGTCAGCCGCTTCGAATGGGGCATGACCGCTGAGCTACAGCCCCCGGACATGGAAACCCGCATGGCGATCCTCCAAAAAAAGGCCGAGGGCATGAACATCACCCTCGAACCTTGGGTGTTTGATTTTCTCGCGGATCGGATCAGGAACAACGTCCGCCGCCTCGAAGGCGCTCTCATGCGAGTCGCCTCCTACAAGTCCCTCAGCGATCGTGAGCTGACCCGTGATGTCATCGAAAATCTGTTGCGCGACATCTTTCAAGAACAAGCCAAGCGAGCGGTGACGATTGACCAAATCCAACGCAAAGTGGCTGAGCATTTTGATGTGCGTCTAGCGGATATGACCAGCAAGCGTCGCCCAGCGAACATTGCGTTTCCCAGGCAGATTGCGATGTACCTTTCCCGCGAACTCACCGAAACCTCGCTCAGCGATATCGGCGACGCTTTCGGGGGCAAGGATCACGGAACGGTGATCCATGCGGTGAAGCTCGTGAAAAAACGCATCGAGGACGATGAGAAGACCCGCTTGGTGATTCGCATGCTCGACAGCCAACTCCAGAGGTAAGCCGGTCTCTAGCTCGTGGCTGTTGCGCAAGCATGTTGCGTGAATTATATGTTGCGTCAGTCGTGCCGCGTGAACACATGTTGCGTGGATCGGTTGCTTTTAATCATATGTTGCGTAAATCATATTGCCATTCTGAGGCAACTTTGTTAAGTAGGTTTTGATCATTATGAAACTCCCCAGTGTGGTTCTGGCCCTTGCCAGCAGTGCCCTCAGTCTCACCCCGTTGCATGCCGTTGTTGTTCAAAATGGCACCGCAGCTAACCTCACCGCTCCAGTGGATGATCCAGGCTGGGCCGCTGTTGGCACCATCACGGCTCCTATGGGACCCGCCTCTGCCATCTTCCTTGGAAATGAGGACGGCTTTGGCTGGTTTCTCACCGCCAATCACGTCTCGTTAGCCAGTGCCACCCTGACCATTGGGGGAATCAATTACACGGCGTTTTCAGATATCAATCAGATTGGAACCACGGATATGAAGGTTTTTCGAGTGGATGTGGCCGTCGGAGCTATCACTCCCGTGACCTTGGCCTCCACCACCCCGGCAGCTGGTTCAGCCGTCGTTATGATGGGTTTTGGAGCCACAGGAACGTTTATGACTTGGGACACCTCCACCGACCCCTGGACATCGCCAGGGCTCAATGCCAGCGGATATTCGTGGACTGGCCCAAATGTCAAACGCTGGGGAACCAACGTGATTCATGAAACAGGATCGACCGTTTTTTCTCCAAATCTCTCGATCATCACCGATTTCGACAACACGGATGGAGAAGCCCAAGCTTCTCGCGGAGATTCAGGCGGTGCGGTCTTTTACAAAAATGGACTGAATTGGGAATTGGTGGGCCTGATGGTTGCTGTGGGGGTAACCAGCAATGGAACAACCTATGGCAGTTCCTTTACCGGTCAGCCATCTGAAACGTCAGTGTCGTGGAGGAGTGGTAACCCAAACGCAAAAAGCGTGACTTTCGCGGCACAGATTTCCGAGTATCATTCTGAAATCCTTCAAGCCATCCCTGAAGTTTCCTCCATGGGACTCCTGAGCTTAGGTGCCCTCCTTTTAGGCCGACGAAAATACCTGAGGCGCTCAGAGCAATTTTAGTCAGAGCACACCTGAGAAGTTCCCGGTTCTCGCCATGGAAAGATCCACGGCGACATTTATTGTCCTCCTCGTTCGTCCGTTGGAAAAGCCACGCTTAAAACTTCCACATCTTGCCCTGCCTCGCATCTGCGAAAACCTGCGGGCTGAGCATGTAGGCCAAAGGCGGATCTTGTAGTGCACTGTCATCAAGAACAGGAAGAGTTTTCCCAATGGTGTTATCCCATGGCTGACTCGAAGCCACGTTGAGTGGAGTTCCCGAGCGAATGAGGTTGAAAGTTTTTTGAGCGGCTTTTAGCGGCATGCGAACACAACCGTGGGTGCTGGGGGCAGCTTTCATGAAGCCCCAATGAATCCCATAGGCGGACTTAAACTCCATCCAATAGGTCATGGGATATCCTGCACCTGGGCTGCTGAAGCGCCGACGATTCGCTTGTTTGCTGTAGATTTTGAAATTCCCGCTTGGGGTGGGAGTGGCAGTTTTCCCAACGGTGACTGGTGAGGCCAAAAGCACCCGATCCCCTTCCACCACATAGAGCCGCTGAGCCCCCGTGCTGATCTTCACTTGAACCGCAGAAGGATTTTTGGGCTGCTGAACCGGAGGATCAAAAGTGAACGAATTTCTGGCCTGACCCGTCTTGGTGGTCTCACACCCCGTGAGCCCAACCCCAAGCACTCCCAGCACCACCGGCAAACAAAATCTGGCAAATATAAGCTTCATGCAGCCCCACTTATTAACCGGAAGCAGCAATCCCGCAAGTCCTTCAGTGCCAAATCGTAATTTTTGAGCCTACTGTGCCGTGGAAGCTGTTGACCGTTTACACGGTACACCTGTACCGTGTAAACGGGAAAATGGCATTGGTGGAGCTGATGACTTTTGTCCTTGTGAGGGATGGATCCGAGGAGTTGGATGGGGGGTGTGAGGTCTGGTGTTTTATGCTGATTTTGTTTTTGCGTCATGCGGAGGCTGGTGATGCGGCTGATGATTTTTCACGGCGCTTGACGCCGAGGGGGTTTGCGCAGTCGGAGAAGGTTGGGAAATTTCTCCTCCAGAATGG
The DNA here is from genome assembly GCA_041744075.1 of Terrimicrobiaceae bacterium. Lineage (GTDB taxonomy): Bacteria > Verrucomicrobiota > Verrucomicrobiia > Chthoniobacterales > Terrimicrobiaceae > JAJTZA01. The sequence continues at coordinate 23,577 of JBGTLQ010000271.1, read as the reverse complement.
GTTGGAGCCTGAACTTTTGATCTCGAGTCCGGTGGTTCGAGCCCGGCAGACTGCGGAGACGGTTTGCGCCAAATTCGGGGGATTGAAAATGACGATTGGCGATTGGTTGAGCTGCGGGATGTCTCCAGAAACGTGTTTTCGGGAATTGCTGGTTTTTCGGAATTTGGCCTCTGTGGTTTTGGTCGGGCATGAGCCGGATTTTGGGGAAGCGATTGCGTGGACTCTTGGGATAAAATCATCGGACGCCTTGCACATTCGCAAAGCTTCGTTGTCGGCGGTTGCGGTTTCCTCTTTCTCAATGGGGGGTGGTCGGTTAGAGTTTTCCGTGCCGGTAAGGCTCATGTAAAAATCATGCACCCAGAAATCATTCACTCTGATAACTTCCTTCGTGACGCACTGGCTCTCATTGAGCGGGCAGCGGATACGGCCATCTTCGAACGCGGGGTCTTCCGCATGGCCCTGAGCGGAGGCAATACCCCCCGTCCAGTTTACGAGGCGCTTGCGAAGACGAATGCGGTCTGGGAGAAGTGGATCTTCACGTTTGGTGATGAGCGCTGTGTTTCACCCGATGACGCTCAAAGCAATTATCGCATGGCCAAAGAGTCGCTTTTTGATCATGCGCCAATCCCTGCAGAAAACATTCTACGGATTAAAGCCGAGGAGAGCCCGGAAGTGGCCGCATCCAGCTATGAGGCGACTCTGAGGCAACATGCCGGAGAGGCTCCAATATTTCGACATGACTTGGTGCTGTTGGGGATGGGAGATGACGGGCACACGGCCTCACTTTTTCCTGGAACCACCGCTTTGCAGGAGTCAACAGCCTGGGTGGTTGCAAACTACGTTCCGAAGTTTAAAACCCACCGGATCACGATGACCTATCCTCTTCTCAATGCCGCTCGTCAGGTTTGTTTTCTTGTGAACAGCAAAGGCAAGGATGAGATGTTGAAAAATGTGTTTTCTGGGGATTTTGATTTCCCCTGCACCAAAATCCGACCGGATCAAGGCAACCTGACATGGTTGCTTGGTGCCTGACGGAGTTGCAGACACAAAAGCACTGCGTGATTTTTGGAGCGATTCCATCACGGGTGATTGTTCCAGAGATCTTGGATGCCTTGCCTCCTGAAGATCCTCGTGCCAAGCGTAGCCGGAAAGACCTCAAATTTCTTGATTGGTTTTTGGCGAATTCTGCGTGGTTGGTGGAACAGGTTGAGAGGAGACGCAGGCGCAGCACATCGATCGCAGAACTTGGAGCTGGTGATGGCCACCTGACCCTGAAGCTGCGGCAAAAATTTGGCCAAGTGACAGGGCTGGACTTGGCTCCGCCCCCCCTCAACCTTCCTTGCGGGGTGGGATGGATTCAGGGCGATTTTTTTGAATCTTTTCCCATGTGTTCTGCGGATGTGGTCGTAGGGGCATTGATTCTTCATCACTTTGATCAAGAGGCACTGAGACGGCTTGGAGGCCTCCTCGCAACACGGCGACTGATCGTATTTGTCGAGCCGCTCAGAACAATGACGAGCCTGTGGCTCAGCACACCGCTGCTTCCTTTTGTGGGCTCAGTGACAAGACACGATATGCAGGCCAGTATTCGCGCAGGATTTTTGCCGGACGAATTGGCGGGAATGCTTGCCCTGAATGAGGAATGGACAATCTCCGAAACTATTAACTGGCGGGGCACGTTAAGGTTCATGGCATGGCGAAATTGATCACAATTGCTGGGGGCGGGTTGGCTGGGCTTTCTGTCGGATTTGGTCTAAGCGCACGGGGACTGCCCGTTGAGCTACATGAGGCAGGGGCCTATCCCCGCCACCGCGTCTGTGGCGAATTTATTTCCGGGGTTTCTGAGGATGTCTTAAGCCAATTGGGGGTTCTGCCTTGCCTATCAGACGCGTTGCGGCTTGAGAGCATGACATGGCATCATGCACGGGGGCGGATACTAAAATCACGGATGCCAAAACCAGCGCTGGCGATTTCGCGTCATACTTTGGATTTGCGAATAAAAATTGCTGCGGAGCAAGCGGGAGTGAGGATCTGCGAAAACTCCCGTGTGGCTGCTGATGCCCGTGACGGCCTGCTTTGGTGTGGCGGTCGAGCGCCTTCAAAAGGAGGAGCGGTGGGGCTGAAAGCTCACTATGAAGGCCTTGAGCTTGATGCTGATCTGGAGATGCACATGGGAAAAGGCGCGTATTTGGGGTTGTGCCGAGTGGAAGGGGGACGCGTGAATGCCTGTGGCCTGTTTCCTGCGGGTTCGCTGAAAACGTCCCGCAAGGAAGATTTGCTGGCTGAGGCCGTTGCCACCGCCGGGATGGTGACCCTTGCCACGCGCTTACGATCAGCGCTTCAAGTCCCGGGCAGCATGGTTGGCATCTCTGCATTTCGGCCTGGTTGGCAAAAGGGCGGGCCCTCGGCGAGCGTGGGAGATGCGTGTGTGAGCATTCCACCTTTTGCTGGCAATGGAATGTCGATGGCGTTTGAGGGGGCCCATATGGCTGTTGAGGAATTGGCCGACTACAGTATGGGAAAATCCTCATGGGAAACGGCGGTTCAAAAACTAAATCATCGCTGTCATCGCCACTTCAGAACCCGCATCCAATTTGCGATGATTATACATCCCTTCTTGACGCATCCCCTTGGACAGGTCCTTCTGGGCACCTGCATCCGCACGGGAATGGTTCCTCTAGGAACTGTTTTTAGTCTCCTGCGATAAATGACCACCCAAATATTTTATGGTTCTTGACTCTATCTCCAGCGCTTTTCCCAGCCATCGCCTGACGCAACCCGAGGTCTGGGAGATGATTCGCACGAGTCCTGCCATGCAAAAAGTCACCCGACGCGGGGTGCGGATTTTGGAAACGGTTCTTCTTGGCAATTCAGGAATTGAGACTCGTCATTTTGCGGTTGAACCACCACGTGTTTTTGGTCTGGATGCCCAAGGGTTAAACGAGGCTTTTGAAGTGGAGGCTCCCAAACTGGCCTCCACAGCGCTGGGAAAGGTTATGGAGGCGGCCAAGCTTGGCCCCAATGACATTGATGCCCTCTTTCTTTGCACCTGCACGGGCTATTTGTGTCCCGGCGTGACAAGCCATGTGGCAGAACAGCTGGACCTCCGCCCGGATATTGTTCTCCACGATGCGACCGGGCTTGGTTGCGGCGCGGCGATTCCCACCATGCACGCGGCCCATTGCTATTTGACGGCACATCCAGATGCCGTGGTTGCCACGGTTGCGGTTGAGATTTCCTCGGCCGCTTTTTTTCTATGTGATGATCCCGGCGTGGCGGTGAGTGCCTGTCTGTTTGGGGATGGGGCCTCGGCTGCGATTTGGCGATCCAGAGGACCAGCCACAGCCTGGCGTGCCAACAATTTTCACTCGCTGCACATTCCCTCGGAACGAGAAAAGATCCGCTTCGTGAATGACGGGGGGCAACTCCGAAACAAGCTCGATAAGGCGGTTCCTGGCGTGGCGGCGGAGGCTGTGAAGACCCTTTATGAGAAGACCGCCAAAGGTCAGGACCAAATCTTGGCTCATAGTGGCGGACGAGACGTGATTGATGCCCTGGAGTCCACCCTCCCCGGCTATCACTTGGAAGAGACAAGGCATGTGATGAAAAACTATGGTAACATGAGCAGCCCGTCGGTGATGGTAGCGCTGGAGACACGCTTAAAAAATGGTCCATCTACAGACAACAATCTCTGGCTCACATCATTTGGGGCGGGGTTTGCCGCGTATTCCTGCGATCTTCGCCGGGAGATTTGATCCCGTCGGTTGTTTGCAAGTGACTCCCACAGAAACTCCTATACACTCGGGTCTTCACACCCGAAAAAACCATGTCTGATACTGTCACCCTGACCCACAACAACGAAGAGATCGAGTTTCCCGTCATCACCGGATCGGAGGGTGAACGGGGAATCAACATCGCTAAATTGAGGGATCAGACCGGAATGATCACCTATGATGACGGTTTTGGGAACACAGGGTCCTGCGAGAGTTCGATCACGTTTATTGATGGGGAAAAAGGCATCCTGCGCTACCGGGGATATCCCATCGAAGATCTGGCGGTCAAAAGCACGTTCATCGAAGTGGCGTGGTTGCTGATTCACGGAGAACTACCCCAACGTCAGGACCTGCGCGAATTTTCGGAGCTGCTGACAGAATTTCAGGTTCTGCATGAAAACATGAAGCACCATTTTGAGGGGTTTCCTCCCAACTCTCATCCCATGGCGATCTTGTCATCCATGATCAATGCCAGCGGGTGTTTCACCAGAGAATTGTCCGGTCCCTACGACCCAGACAAATTTCTGCGTCATTCAGGACGTTTGATTTCCCAAGTTCGTACCATTGCGGCCTTTGCCTACCGGAAATCCAAGGGACTGCCCACGATCTATCCCAAACCCGAATACAAATACACTGCCAACTTTTTGCACATGATGTTTTCGATGCCAAATGCGGACATCGATCTGGATCCCACGGCGGTGGCGGCCTTGGACCAAATTTTTCTTCTCCATGCTGATCACGAGCAAAACTGCTCGACGTCCACTGTGCGCATGGTGGCCTCAAGCAAGGCAAACCTCTTTGCCAGTGCGGCGGCGGGGGTTTGTGCGCTTTGGGGACCGCTTCATGGGGGTGCCAATCAGGCCGTGCTCGAAATGCTTGCCAAAATCCGTGAGGATGGAGATGACGGCAGCCAGTTTATCGAAGAAGTGAAGACCAGCGGAGGCAGTGCTCGCTTGATGGGCTTTGGTCATCGTGTTTACAAAAATTACGATCCCAGGGCACGGATCATCAAAGAGAAGTGTGAAGCCTTGCTTGCAAAGCTGCATGTGAGTGACCCACTCTTGGATATCGCGCAGAAGCTGGAGGAAACCGCCCTCAAGGACGAATATTTTCTACAACGCAAATTATATCCCAACGTGGATTTCTATAGCGGCATCATTATGCGAGCCCTGAACATCCCCACCGAAATGTTCACCGTGATGTTTGCGATTGGCCGGATGCCCGGCTGGATTGCCAACTTCAAGGAAGTGATCGATGACCCCAAAAGCAAAATTTACCGCCCTCGTCAGATTTACACCGGGGCCAACGAGCGTCCTTACGTGCCCATCGAAGAACGCTAAGCCCTCAGGTGCATGAAAACATTTATCGACGACAACTTCCTCCTCCACTCGGATGCGGCGAAGCGTTTGTACCATGACCACGCAAAACCTCAGCCTATCTTTGACTACCATTGTCATCTGTCTCCTGCCGAGATAGCCGCCAACCGATCCTTCGCGAATCTTTTTGAAATCTGGCTTGCCGGGGATCACTACAAATGGCGGGCCATGCGCTCCAATGGAGTTGCTGAAAAATATTGCACCGGGGATGCGTCCCCTTACGAAAAGTTTTTGGAGTTTGCGCGTACCGTGCCACACACCCTCCGTAACCCGATCCACCACTGGACCCATCTGGAACTCCTGAGGACCTTTGGCATTGATGACCTGCTTGATGAGTCCACCGCCCCGGAAATTTGGGAGCGGGCGAATGAACAACTTGCCGGTCCCGAATTCCGGGTCCAGAGCCTGCTGGAGCGTTTTGGCATACGGGTTGTGTGCACGACGGATGATCCTGCGGATGACCTTGCTGCACACACCAAACTGAAAACTGACGGCCAAGCTTTCACCAAAGTTTATCCCACTTTCCGGCCTGATAAGGCGCTTCGGGTGGACCGGCCCACAGACCTGACAACCTGGCTTGCCAGCTTGGAACAAGCAAGCGGCACGGATTGTTCATCGTTTGTGGGATTTCTGGATGCGTTGGACACGCGTCATCAAGCCTTTCATGATTTGGGAGGACGCTTGTCTGATCATGGTCTCAACCGCTGCCCCTCACGATTTGCGAGTGAAAAAAAAGCGCGAAAAATCTTTGAGGCGGCTCTGGGGGGCAAAAAAGCGGATGCGGATGATTCGGAAAAATTTGCAGGATTCTTGATGCTTTATTTTGGTCATCTGGACGTGAAACGCGGATGGACCAAGCAGCTCCATCTCGGTGCCATGCGTGGAAACAACACCCGCGCAGCCAAGACCCTCGGGCCGGACACCGGCTTTGATTCCATCGGTGACTACGCGCAAGCCGAGGCCCTGTCAAAGTATCTCGATGCCTTGGATCGGGATGGCTCACTGCCCAAGACCATCCTCTACAACTTGAACCCTGCGGATAACTACGTTTTTGCGTCAATGATTGGCAATTTCCAAGAAGGTCCTTCTGCGGGAAAAATCCAGTTTGGCAGCGGGTGGTGGTTTCTTGATCAGCGTGAAGGCATGGAGTGGCAAATCAATGCGCTTTCCAATCTTGGCTTGCTTTCACGTTTTGTTGGGATGCTCACCGACTCGCGGAGCTTCCTTTCGTATCCACGTCACGAATACTTCCGCCGAATACTTTGCAATTTGCTGGGTCGGGAAATCGAAAACCGGGAACTGCCCGCAGACTTTGACCTTGTTGGAAAAATGGTTGCTGACATCTCCTACGGCAATGCAGCGTCCTACTTTGGGTTACAGCTTGATTGAGAGACGTCAGAGTTTGTGACCGGAGGCCGTGCGGGTCTCCCATCGCGTGAGGAGATGGACGACCACATTGATTCCAAATTCGAAGGATTGTTTCACCGTGGCAGGTTCAAGGTTTCTGACATAAACACCACGGTGCGCCCAGATGGCTGGATCGGTTGCCACAAATTCTCCATTTTCAGTTTTTGAGAGATCCACATCCCCCTTCTCATCCAAACCAACCCTCCACATATCTCCATAATCATTCCGCGTGTGGATCACAGCAATCTCGCCCCCCCATCGAAGCACATCCACAGATTCGCGATAGTGGTTCAGTCCTGAGGGAGCATCCTTCAACCGCGAGAAGTAGCCATTGCTAAAAATGGCATGATGAGGCGTCAGAGCTTCAAAGTCCGAGCTGGCCTCACCAAGCACTCGCTTCATCTCGTGGCGAAAGGCCTTGTCAAAAGCTGATCTCTGGCCAGGAACTGAACTGTCTCCCCAGACTGCTCCGCCAGACCTTAGATAACGCCTGAGGTTTTCGACCTCTGCATCGGTGAGCCTGAACTCACGCGTGCCTGTCATAAACACGAATGGTGGCCGATCAGCCAACAAGGCCGGGCTATCGAGCGGGATTGCCTCCACATCACGTTCGTTTGTCTGAATGCGATCTCCTGACCATTTGCTCATCAAAAAAAGCAAGTTCGGCAGACTGCCTGCGGCTATTTTCCCGTTTCGAATATCCACCGTTGATTGCCAATTCCCGTCCGCGTAACGTCCAAGGTAGGCTTTAAAAACAAATCGGCGCTGGGTGAGTGGCTTGCCGGAATGGGCATCGGTGGACCAATTCGTGAACTCTCCAATACGAGACAAGTCGTCTTTGGTTAACTGGGATGGGTTTGAGATCTCGGGCCGAAAATCTTGGGTGGCCTTAGCGATGTCAGGATTTGGTTGAGCGGGCCCGGCGTATTGGCCCGGAGCGATAAAGTTGAGATCCGAGGGCTGGGAATTTCTAAGAATCTGCTCCAGAGGTGATGGTTCCCCGGTGGGTGGAGGTGGAGCAAAGTCATGGACAAAATCCGCAGGGGTTTGCTTGCGGGAAGGGTCGGATTGGGGCTTTTGGTGTTGTTCTCTGGGCTGAACAAGGGCTTCATGAGCGACCATGTCCGCCGGTTCCTTTTCGAACTCAAACAGGACCGTGGTGCCAAGAGCCACAACCAAGATCACATGCAGAAGGATGGAGACAGCAAAAAACCAGGAGTTCGCGAGGCGATCCCGGACCGAGGAGATCCATGTGCTGGGGGGCATGACTGATTAAGGTCACTTCTCGTTGCTCATTACAAGATCAATTTTTCGGCTTTTCCTTGGAGTTTTCAGCGATTTCCACTTGGATCGGTTTTTCAGCATGGAAATGAATATCGCGTTGTGGGTAGGCGATTCCGATGCCTTCCTCACGGCAGCGCCGGTTGATTCGCAACCGGATTTCGCTCCCGATCTGCAGCGAGTTTTCTTTGCGGATATCGATCCAAAAATAAACACGAAAGTTGAGGGAATTGTCGCCGAACTCTTCAAAGAAGACCCTGGGAGGTGGCGCTTTCGCGATGCCGGGCTGACTCTCCACCGAATCCACCAAGAGAGCTAAAACCTGATCCGTATCCGCACCGTAATCCACTCCCACCACAAAATCATAGCGGTGATGAGGGTCGGACAATGTCCAGTTCGCCACATTCTTTTCGAGAAGATAACTGTTGGGAACAAGCACTTCGATTCCATCAAACTTCTGAATGGTTGAGCATCGTGTGCCGAGGCTGAGGACCGTGCCACGATGTCCGTCCACCTCAATCACATCCCCCACTTTGACCCGGCGTTCGGCGGTTAGGATCATGCCACTGATAAAATTATTCATCAGAGTCTGGACCCCGAATCCCACACCAATGGCCAGAGCTCCGCCCATAAAGGCAAACGCGGTGAGCGGAATATGAAGCCAGTTGAGGGCAGTGAGGATGATGATCGCTGAGAGTGAGAAAAAGATGGCCCGCTCGAGGAATTGAATCCGAGTGTGATCCACAGAAAACCGTGTGCGAAGGTTGGAAGTGACAAGATGGGCAAAGCGTTTTGCGATGAGCAATGCCAACAAGGCCACAAGCACGCCAAGTCCCAGTCGGCCAAGTGTGACACCGCGCTTGCGGACCCCGGGAGTGCCATCCGCAGCATAAAATGTCTGGTCCGTTGTGAAAACTTCTGTGTTCCATATTTTTGCGGCCGATTCTTGAAACTTGCCGGCAGCGTGTGTGGCCCTGGCTTGGAGACTATGACTCACAAGAAGCTCGCGCGATTCATCAAGCAAACGCTGTTCCAGCGTGAGGAACTCGTCCAAAAAAACCTCAAGCTCCCGCAATTGATCACCCCGGGCTTTGTTGTAAGCAACCACACGGGAATGCAATTTTTTTCCCTCAGGGTCTTGCGGAGGAGTGGATTTTTGAAGCTTCTCGGTGTCCCGGTTGGCATCACTGATATTTTTCCGCAGAAAGTCTTTCCATGGGGTGAGGCTGGCAATCGTGTTTGATGCCAAATCTCTGGCTTCCACGAGGGCATCAGTACTCTGCGGGTCATCGGCGACAGCGGCAGCAGCGCGCCAGGATTTCTCCTTAAGCTGGGTGCCTGCCAACCAAAGTTCATACCCTCTCAAGGTTTTTTCCACCACGGATGACGCGTTCATCAGAAGCCTGAGCGAACCTTCATCGGGTGATGGTTTTTCGCGGAGTGCTTTGAGTTCCTCATTAATTTTCGCGGAGGTCTCCCGAGCGGTGTCCAAGTTGGCCTGGAGGGACTCAATGGCTTTGGCGGCTGATTCCACACCCGCCTGCGCCCGTGATTTCCCAAAAATCGTGTCCAATCCACTCGCGGTTTTGGCGGCTTTGAGACGCTGTGTCGTGAGTTCAAGGCGTTCCTTCTTCAATTGGTCAGCGTAAAGCCGCCAGGAAACCGCAAAAACTGAGGAGGATGCCGCCAAAGCCCGGGCCTCGGCCAACCTCACCAAAAGTGCCGAGCGAGGTTTGGCTACTGCAGAGGCGTTTTCAAATTCTTCATTCAATCGACGCAATTCGCGGGATGCTTCGAGGTAGAGCACTTTCTGCCGCTCAAGGTAGGATTCATCCAATCCGAGCTGGGTTTCCAAACCAGCAATCTCTCTGCGCAGACTGGTAGCTTGGTCATTCAGTTCGTCAACGCCCTTGTCATCCATCGGCGTGGGAGGCGGCGCTGCCTTTTTGGCTGCCTCCAAATCAGAACGATTCTCAATCACAGCAGTCAGCGCACTGATGCCTGAACCATAAGACCTCACTGTGGCTACCAAATCAGATTTTAAGTCATCCGCGCGGGAAGCAGGCAAGCCAACTGCGGTGAGTTGCTCGGCAAATTTTTGGGCATCGAATTCCTTTTCAGCATTTTGGGCCAATGCGAGTTGGTCTTTGGCCCAGGGGAGTTGTTCTTCAGCATCGGTTTCTTTTTCAACGACAACCTCCGAGCCGACGGCTGCTTTGAAGAGCCTCTGCAGGTCCTGACCGGAAGACGTCCAAGCACCCAGAAAGCAAATTGCCAGAATGAGGCTGGGGGTTCTCATGATATCGCCGAGGTTGCGCATTGGGCGAAAAGCGTAGCGGACTTTTCCAGTCACTTCAATCCCTCGCAATGATCCCTCCCCTCAGGCAGGCAATAAATTTTGCCAAGGTAGCCTGAACAACTTGCAGAATTCTCAAAGTCAGGCGAAATATGAACGTCTTGAAAACCATGCGTTTTGTATTTTTCCTTTTAGCTGCCTGTCTGACCGCACCCCTTGGTGCCATGGATTTTTCTGCCCTTGAAAAACTGCCCATCCAAGAAGGAGGCCGAAAAAAACCTTTTCTTGTGTTCGCGGAAGAATCAACGCTGGGACTCTCGGGAAAAACTTCGGTCACGATTGACGGCGAAAAGCGTCCCGCCATGGCTTTCGTAACCGGCCTCTGGTTGGCTCCTGAGGGGCATCAGAAGCTGCCTGTGGTTTTGGTAAACAACCGCCCGCTCAAGGAGGCATGTGGTCTGGATTTGGATCGCAAGCACTTTTCCTATGAAGAATTGGTGGCAAATCAGGAATTGCGAAACAAGCTCGCAGAAGCGTCCATGTTGCGGGCACGTCCAGGAAACAATCGCCTCACTGGGTTGCCAAAAGAGGCTGCAGATGTGGGAATGCGGCTGGCTCAGGTCGAGGCCTTGGCCAGTGGTGAGGCGTTTCGCGTGGTTCCAAATCCAAATCTCGCCGATGGGCCGTGGTCAGTGCTTTCGGAGAATTTGTTGAGTCCTCTGCGGGCAGCGTATTTGGCCAATGACCAAGCAGCCTTTACTGCAGCGGCGTCGAGCATCGTGGAGTCCCTTGCTGCGCGCTCACCCGAGTTTCAGCCACCCGCATGGAAAATCGATTTGGAGGCTCTTTACCAAAATTCACATCCCATTCGTTGGGCATGGATTTTGTATCTTGCTGCAGGCGTGGTGTTAATGATGGCGGGAAAAACGCAGGCCGGCTATGCGGCTGGTTGGGCTTTGGCGGGGGCAGGGTTTCTGATGCAGGTTGCCGGGTTTATGGCGCGCGTGATCATCGCGGGCCGACCTCCTGTGACCAACATGTATGAATCCGTAATTTGGGTTGCATTCGGAACCGTCCTTTTTGCTTTTATCTTTGAAGCCATTCACCGCTCCCGAATTTTTCTGCTGGCTGCGGTTCCTGTGGCGGTGGTTTCCCTCATCCTTGCGGACACCCAACCCATGGCCATCAGCCGTTCGATCACGCCGCTTGTGCCGGTTCTGCGCGATAATTTTTGGCTCACCACGCATGTGCTCACAATCACGCTCAGCTACGGAGCCTTTGCCCTGGCCCTTGGGATCGGACACATAGCTCTTGGGACCGTCATCAAAGGGGGGAAACCCACACCTGCGCTCTACAATTATCTCTATCGGGTCCTACAAATCGGAGTTTTGCTTCTGGCTGTTGGCACCATTCTGGGTGGGGTTTGGGCCAACTATTCGTGGGGTCGCTTCTGGGATTGGGATCCCAAGGAGGTTTGGGCTCTCATCACTCTCTTGGCCTATTTATTTGTTTTGCACGGGCGAATTGCCGGCAAGTGGGGCGGTTTTGGCATGGCCGTTGGGGCAATCCTCTGTTTCCAAAGCGTGATTATGGCTTGGTATGGCGTAAATTTTGTCCTGGGCGTGGGTCTGCACAGTTATGGGTTTGGAAGTGGAGGATTCGGGTATGCCCTGACCTTTGTCCTTGTCGAATTGGCATTTGTGGCCGCAGCCGTGATCCGACGTCCCAGAACGCCGACATCTCAATCTCCCACAAAAACCGGCGTTCCCAGCTTGACGCGCTCGTAAATCATTTTTGCAATATCCTCGGGAAGTCGGATACAGCCATGAGAAGCGGGATAGCCGGGCAGCTTGCCAGTATGCATCCCGATCCCCTGCCAACTCATGCGCATGAACCATTTCATGGGAGCCCCACGGTAAACTGTGCCGCTGGGAGCCGAGTCAATTTTTGTGCTCACCCCACTCCGAACCACAGCACCAGTCTTGCGACTTACAAAATCTCCGTAGATGTTGGAGCGGTGATCGGCACTTTTCTCCAGAATGGTGAAACTCCCTTTGGGAGTCATCCCGGCCCGCTTCCCAGACGAGATCGGGGAATCGATGGCCGTCTCCTCCCCGACCCTCAAATACGCACGCTGCTTTTCAAGCGAGACATACACCGAAACATTCTCAGTTGTCGCCCGCTCCAAGACACGCGGAATCACTTTGGGCGGTGCCTGCTTGGAAATCAGTTCATCCGCCTTTTTTTGAACTTTCTTGGGCTTGGGGATGGGCACCTGACGACTTTGAGCAATTGCGGACGAGGCCAAAAGACTGGCGAGAAGGATCCACAAGGGAATCCTCAAAAAAATCGAAAAAGCGCGTTGTGCGTGACCTGTCATGACCCCAAAGGAATTAACGGCTCTCTGCCCGGATCGCAACGACTTTCCTTACGCGCATTGTTCCCATTCTTCCTTTTTTTATGTGTCATTGCCACCAACGGGGCGGCATTAGCCCAGCGTCCCGCCCCCATCAGCCCGCCCCCCATGGCTGAACCCACAGAGGTGCGGGTGTATCGGGGGCAAAGCGTGGAGATCCAACTCCGGGCAGGTGGAAGGGTCCCCGGACCCCTGCGATACTTGATACGCTCTCAACCAAAGCAAGGGACTTTGGGGGAACCAAGAGCGGTTGATAAAAACTCCGCCGTGATCACTTACACGCATGATCCCAAGTTTCGGAGCGGGGCAGACTCCTTCCGATTTGCCGTTCAGGCCGTGGATTCCCCCGTGTCCGCCCCTGCTGAGGTGCTGATTCATGTGCAGGATCCCCCAGCCAAGCTGGAGACCATTCCAAGCCTGGACTTTGGAGAGGTGCCTTCAGGGAGTCATTCCCGTCAGGTCATCTCCGTGGCCAACAGCGGTGGAACCAGCGCAACCGTGACGCCTTCGGTAGGCCTTCCGTGGATTTTGGAAGACACAAGTCCTCAAACCGTGCAGCCAGGAAAGGCACATAAGTGGACGATTCTGTTCTCGCCAACCAGCCAGGGAAACTATTCAGGCGAATTCCGAATTCCGGGATCTCCGGCAGTCACTGCAGCACTTTCTGGGCGGGCTGTAGAACTTTTTTCGATATCGCCGGACGGTCCCCTTATTCTCTCAACCACCGAATCTCGCAGGACATCACTTACTCTAAAAAATCGCACGGACAGGCCATTAACTCTGCAAGTCAGCGCGCCTGCTGGGATTCTAGTGAGTTCCACCGTTGAACTCCCTGCTAATGCAGAGGCCTCGCTTCAAATCACGGCCGATCCCGCATCAGTCACGTCTGTTTCCGGAACGTTGCTTCTTGAGTCAGAGGGATTCCGAAAGGAAATTTCCGTGAGATCTGAAGCTGTTCAGGCCATCCTCGTCGCAACTCCGGCCAAGGGATTTGAAATCACGGTGGGAACATCGTCAGAACGTATCTCAAAATCCTTGATCTTAGAAAATCAAGGTGGGTCGCCTGCGAGATTGGGCGCTCGCTCTCCCATCGGCGTTGTGCTTGTTCCTGATCCCTCATCAGTGATCATCGCGCCAGGCAAGTCTCAAACCTTTGAGGTTTCTTTCGAGATCGCTGGGATTCCAATGGATGCCAGCAACACAATTGAGATCCTTTCAGAGCAGGCTCCGACTCTTTCAATTCCACTAAAGTTTATTAAACCCGAGTCTGCTGCAAGTGTTAGCACGTACCCCAGCCCCCCATCCCCACCGGTCACCAGCCTTCCGACATTTCCTGAGCTCAATGAGACCCCAAAGGAGTCCACGAATGACATCCCAGCAATTTCTGAAATCCGTCTTGTTTCACAACAACCGGGAGAGGTTCAGATGGCATGGACCCATCCCTCCCCCCTCGCCAAATCTTTTGTTCTAGAATTTCGGAGTTTGGAATACGTGGACGACAATTCACCGCCTCTCTCCAAATGGACCAAGTTTCCTTACGCCCGGTTTCAGGAAATCAAGGGGGAAGTTGTTGCCACGATGACGCGTCTTCCTCCCGACAGCTCTTGGTTCATCCGTGCTGTCTCTCTCGACTCTCAAGGAAAAAGATCCATTCCTTCCGAATCCGTGCGCATCTCTTCCCCTCCCCATCCGCCACGACCATGGTTGATCGTGATTCTTGTTGGTGTGGTTATGGTGGGGGTGGTTGTTTTGGTTGCTCGCAATGTTTTGCAGGCACGTCAGACCCGCGAAAGTGACGAAGCCACGAGAATTAGTCGCCTTGAGGGAGAGTGACGGGTTCTTCTTCCGAAGGGGCAATGCTGACAAAATCAGCAATGGCGGCACCAGCCCTTGCTGAATCGGGCCCGAGCCAAGGAAGTTGCCCTGCACCCTCCACACCAACAAAGACGGCTCCAGGAATTTTTGCTGCCACTGCGCGCGCTCCTTCAGCCGACTGAAGCGGGTCCGCGCTGCCGTGGACAATCAGGGTCGGCACGGAAACTTTTTCAATCGGAAGAGGAGGCAAGTTTTTGAGTTGAATGATGTCATTTCTTAATCCGGTTTCCCTAACCGAGATGGGAACCAAGGATAGGAGAAAAGCTTGCAAGTCGGAGGTTTGAGCAGAGTCCCCCAGGATAAACTTGGAAAGTGCCTCCCTCCCCGGACCGGAATAATAGAAAGTGAGGGCCTCAGGCAAAGCTTGCTCGGGGTTATTTGTAACTTTCCATGCCACAAACGCAGATGTCACATCTCCACCCAAGGTGTTGAGAATTTTTTCTGGCAGGGGGCGCTCGGTGACTTCATGCGGATGTTTGAGACGCTCATAAAGACCGGAGACAAGAAGCAATTTTTCTGTGCGTGCGGGATGGCGGGTTGCAAATAAGATAGCCGCAGGTGCCCCTTCGGCAAAACCGAGGACCGTGACCCTATCAA
Organism: Terrimicrobiaceae bacterium; assembly: GCA_041744075.1. Taxonomy (GTDB): domain Bacteria; phylum Verrucomicrobiota; class Verrucomicrobiia; order Chthoniobacterales; family Terrimicrobiaceae; genus JAJTZA01. The sequence continues at coordinate 8,556 of JBGTLQ010000271.1, read as the reverse complement.
TGTCCAATTCGTCCAACAACGCCACAAACGCATCAGCTTGCTGTTCAGGCAGAAGATTTGATGAAAGCGGAGTACCCAAATACCCGGGACGGGATGGCGCGATGACTTGGACGCCCTCCCATGGCATGGCACCAGCAATGGCCAGCGCTTGATCGTATCCCCCACCGGCTCCATGGACGACTAGCACCGGATTCCCTTCCTCTCTGATCACATTTTGTTGCGGCCCGACTTTCGTTTCAACAATCTCTGCGCCATCCAGCAAGGATGCGATGGCATCCGCTTTCCATGACTCTGCCCAAGCTAGCAGCAGACCACAGATCAACAAGCCGATGACCACCAGCAAAAACAGGACTCTCCAAAACCATGCTAAGGCCACCTTCATGAAAGCAACAGCCTAGCGCCTTTTCCGGCGGCCAAAGGTGGTTCCTTTGAGCCCGCGAACACCTTTGGCCCCTTTCAAAGCTTGCTCCACGGAAGCTTCATCAAACATGGCTGTGTAGAGATAATTGAAGTTCTCAAGTTTCAAACGGGGAACCCTCTGCCCAATAAAACGCTCAATCGCTTTCACGTGGGGGTGTTCTTCGGCGACCATAATGGTGAAAGCATCTCCAACATTTTGGGCACGTCCTGTGCGGCCAATACGATGAACATAATCCTCAGGGTGTTGAGGAACATCAAAATTGATCACATGGGAAACCCCGGCAATATCGATTCCACGAGCGGCAATATCCGTGGCAACCATCACCTCAAATCGACCGTTCTTGAATCCCTCCAGCGCTTCCACTCTTTCTGTCTGCGTGCGATTCGAATGCAGAACCGCCACCGAATGCTTCTGGAGTTTGAGCTGACGGGCAATCCGGTCGGCCCCATCTTTGGTCCTCGAGAAGATAAGCACACTCTGAAAATCCGTACGTTCCAACAGCGCAAGCAGGAGATCAAACTTCTGGTCATTGGCGACCGGGTAGAAGGCATGATTAACCGTTTCTGCCGGTGAGCGTCTCGCGCCAATCTCAATTTTGTCGGGATCTCGAAGGCACCAAGAAGACAACCGTTCAATCTCTTCAGGAATTGTCGCTGAAAAGAAAAGGGTCTGCCGCGTTTTGGGACACTGCTCAATAATGCGCCGGACATCAGGAAGGAATCCCATATCCAGCATGCGATCCACTTCGTCCAAAATCAGGTATTCGACGGTATTCAACTTGGCGTCGCCTCGCTCGATGTGATCAAGCAATCGACCAGGCGTTGCAACAATGATGTCACTGCCTCCATGAAGGGCATCCTTCTGGTTGCCATAACCCACCCCGCCGTGGACCAAGGCCACACTGATGTCCATAAAGCGTGCAAAGTCATGAAAGGCCGTCTCGACTTGCATCGCCAACTCGCGGGTTGGCTCGAGAACCAGGCAGCGGGTGCGGTTTTGTGCTTTGCCAAGCAGCGTGAGGACAGGAAGAGCAAAGGCCGCAGTTTTTCCAGTTCCTGTCTGAGCTGAAGCGATGAGGTCTTTGCCTGAAAGAATGATTGGGAAAGCGCGCAGTTGGATGGGAGTTGGCTCGACATAACCCATTCGCTGGGCCCCATGAACAACAACATCTGATAAATTCAAGTCTTGAAATGACATCACTCAATGATTGCTGATTTTTCGCCAATAACAAAGACATTTACTTTGGCCGGTTGCCAACTTGCCAAAGAACCGATCATTCCAATTTCAGCCCCGCATTCCGTAAGGCAGACCCGGCGGCCCATGTAGTTTGCGGCGGGCGGCGAAAAGGAATGATCCGTTTCTGCATGCCTGAGACCCCGGTAAATCCCAACGCCAACCAGCTTTGTGATCGCCTCCTTGGAAACCCAATGACGAAGAAAAACCTGACCAACATGAGAATCGGAACAACGTGCCAGAAACGCATTTTCGGAGGCGCTAAAGAATTTCAGTGCAAGTTGTCGGGATGAGGTTTCTCGCCGGGGGTGTTCGATGTCGATTCCCACGTCCTCACAGGAAATTGCGATGGCCGTGGCACCCGCCGAATGGGACAAATTGAAGCAGGGACCGCCTTCGAGATAAGGTTTACCAAATTCTGCCCGGCGCATCACCAGTCCCTCCACAGGCTTTCCTGTGTAGTGGGAAAGAACCTTCAGAAGGACGCTTTGGGAGGCATCATTCGCAGCAGCCGCCGCAGCGGAATGCAAAGGAGTCCTGCTGGAAATTCCCGAGGCCGCCTTTAGCCACACATGGATTTCATCTGGCTCAAGAGCGGGCAATCCACGCAATCCAAAGGCTGATTGGACATCGAAAATCCGAGAGTTGGAACTTTGCCTTGAACTCATTTTAGGCAACTTCCCATGCAAAACGTGAAGCAGTTTTCAGGTCGCACCAAAGCGGTTTTTGGCGAAAGCGAGGTGACCAGAGATAGCACAAGGTCTTTGCCTGTGAATAATTTTTCTTGCATTGTTGCTTTTTCGATATCTTAGTTATTCCCTTATGCCTATTGAAAATCTTAACGCAGCCAGTCTGCAAAAACTAATTAAAAAACTTGAACGCCGCGATGCGCTCGCCGCCGAGATCAAAGAGATCGAAGCCGACATCGCTAATTTCTTTGGAAAAGCGCCGACAACTGCCGCTCCCAAAGCTACAAGAGCCACCAAAGGCAAACGCCGCGGCAGCAAAAAAGTTGGCCGCCCCAAAGCATCCGCAGCGCCTGTTGCCGCCAAGGCCGCTCCTATTGCCACAAAGGGCCGCAAAACTGGTCGCCGCGGTGCTCTCAAAGCCAAAATTCTCGCCGCTTTGACTGATGCCGGTGCTTCCGGAGTCGCTGTTCGCGACCTGGCCAAAAAATTCAAGATGAAACCTCAAAACATCCACGTCTGGTTCAGCAGCACAGGAAGAAATATCCCTGAAATTGAACGCCTCGGGGAAGGCCGTTACCGGCTTTCCTAATCAGCAGGCGGTTCTGAAATTCAACCAAAAACCTCCGGCAGTTTGTTCTGCCGGAGGTTTTTTTTGATCAACAGCTGACGATTTCCCGGCTCCCGTGATGAAGAATCCCTTCGGCCACCCCATCCGCATAGCGCTGCGAGGCCACATGTCCGCCGGCCTCACGGACGGCCTCCTGAACGGCCGGGATCGCATTGGATGGGCATGCCAGCATGGCAGCCCTTTCGAGGCTTAACATTGGCAAGTCGTTGATGTGGTCCCCGGCACAAAACACGTGGTCCTTGAGAATGCCCTCCAGTCTGCAAAGCTCGGCCAGCGCCGTTCCCTTGTCATAGTCGGAATGACAAAACCTCAGGTAAACCGTGTTTCGCTGAAAAGAGAACGTTGGAACAGCTTTGGCCATCTTAAGGATTTCCTCGGCTAGCCCCTCCATTTGTTCCTCCGTGGCGGTGATCAGCCCAACTGGCAGACTCTTTTCATGGATGATTTGTGAACCGTCATACAAACGAACAAGCTTCTGAATTTCCAGAAGGAGGCTTTTGCTTTCTTCAAAAAGCTCGTCGTGACGGCTCGTGCACAACTGATTCCACTCGCCATGGCTTTCCCATTCCCCACTGGCGCAGCGCCGGAACACCTCGCGCTCATTGGTCAGCAAAAAATCGGGTAGGGAGGGGGCTCCAAAGCGCTCAATTCCTTCCCGCGCATGCTGCATGCCCCTTCCGGTGTTGATTGCCCAGAGCCCTCCACTCTTTCGATACTCGTTCAGAACTTCTGCAAATCCACCACTGCACGTGCCATCGGATGAAAACCCGATAAGGGTTCCGTCAAAGTCCGTGCTGAGCAAATGCAGGTGTTTCATGAACGACCAGAATGGCACAGGAATCTCAGACCGGCAACTTCGCGATTTTGTGTGTTGAGGCGCTGGCCGGAACTGCGTAAGATAGCGATTCACCGAATGACCCCATGAAATCAGCCTACGAACTCGCGATGAGCCGCCTTGAGAAGGAAAAACCCATTGCCAAGGTGAGTGAAAAAACCAAATCCCTCCTGGCAGAAATTGATTCTGAGATTGATGCCCGTATTGCCGAGAAGAAAGTGTTTTTGGAGGGGGAGATTGCGAAATCCCTTGGAGACCCGGAAGCTGCCAACGAACTCAAGCGCCAGTTGGCCATGGAAATTTCCCGACTCGAAGAAAAACGTGAAGATAAAAAGGACAAGGTGCGGAGGGATGAAGAAGCCTGAGATTGATTCATGACTTTGATTCCCGCTTGCCTCCCTCGCCTGATTCCACCTTTTCCGCGTTTTTGGAGTGGCGAAACGCCACGATTCGCGGATAGTATCTTACCCTTCCACTCTATGAAGATTCCCCTGTTATTTCTCTTCCCGCTTCTGATCGCCATCACGTTTTGCGCTCCTTCCGCACGAGCACAGTCTCCGGGCGCTGCTGACGCCAACAATGCAGCGTATGCTCTTTTCTCAGCTGGAAACTACGAAGAAGCGGCCAAAGCCTACGAAAAACTGCTCAAAGATTACCCGACGGATCTGGTTGTTGGCATTGGGCAAATTCAACTCGCTTTTGCCTACTACTTTCTTGGACGATTTGATGAGTCATCCGCTATCCTTGCGAAGGCCACATCAGGACCTCCCCTTCCTGCGGAACTCCAGCAGGTGGCAGATGGGTTATTGCCACAAATCCTTTCTGCCAAGGCGGCCGCCATGCCATCCACCGATGCTGCTCGTAAAACAACATTTGAACAGGCCATCGCCAAGTTCACCGAGTTTGTTACCAAGTACCCGGCCGCCCCAGACCTAGAAAGCGTGATTTACAGCCGGGCGGTCGCCAATTATCAAATCGAAAAATATGATGAGGTTGTCAAAGACGCCGAACTCAACATTCAGAAGTTCCCGCAATCGGCGACCATTCCCCAAACAAAAAATCTGTTGGCCATTGCCCTTGCGACTCAAGGGAGCCTTGAGCTTGGACAGGGGGGGGACAAGGCCAAGGCCTTTGCGCTCTACAAACGTGCCGCCGACCTCCTGCGGGAAATTATCCAAAATCGTCGGGACATCGCGCTCTATAATGAAGCGAACTTCCAACTCGCGGAAATTCTTTTTAATCAGGCAGGTTTCAGTGAGGAATCCGAACGCCCCCCTTTGTATCAAGAAGCGCTCGCTGCGTATCGAGCCATCGCCCCCAAAGAAGAAATCATCACTTTGCAGCAGGATCGCGTGGCGGCATTCCCAGATCGACGCCGTGAAGCCCTCCAGCAGCGTAATCAGGCCCTTCTCAAACAACTGGAACGGGAAAACCTTCGCGAACTCACGAAGCTTGAGGAACTCAAAAATAAACCTGACCAAGTCGCCAGCGCTCTCCTCAAGATGGGAGAAATCTTTTACCAGCAGGGCAATCTTAACGCAGCAAGGACTCTCCTTCGCCATGTCACTCCCTTCCTGAGCTCCGACGATGAAAAGAAACGGGAACTTTATTTCCGGACGATGACCTATGCCTTGCAGGGCAACTCCGATTTTGCCCTTAACGGTTACAATGAATTCCAATCCAACTTTAAGGGAGACGCCCTCGCGGACAATCTTCCTGTCACGATTGGAACCATGCTCCTCGGTCAGAATAAACCCGAGGACGCCATTCGTTACTTCGATGAGTCCTTGTCTGTTTATCCGGATGGCCGTTTCACCGGGCTCTCCGTGGTGAGCAAAGCTGCCGCAGAAGCCCGTTTGGGGCAATACGACGGAGCTGCAAAAACGTTTCAAGACTTTCTAGCCAAGAATCCCCCTCCAGAAGTGGGAGTTATCGCACAAGCCGGATTGGCCAATATCTATAAAGACACGAGCAAGTGGGATGAAGCCATTGCGGCTTACAAGCTGGTGGGTGAAAAATATCCCGGCACATCTCAAGCTCTGGAGTCCGAGTATTGGATTGGAATCGCGACCCAACAAAAAGGTGACAATCAAGCCGCGATTCCTCTTTTGGACGCGTTTGTGAAATCCCAACCTGAACACCCTTTGGCTGCACTGGCACTTTATGCCAAAGGAGGAGCACAGCTGGCGACCAATGACAAAGCGGGCGGAATCGCCAGCCTCACAGAGGTCGCCACCAAGTACCCAGACAGTCAGCCCGCGCCCTACACCTATTTCATGCGAGCCCAGTTGGTCGGCCAGGACGGTGACTCCGCTCAAGTGATCACCCTCATGCGTGAGTTCATTGAGAAGTATCCCAAAGACGACAAAGTCTTTTTTGCTTATGACTCCGTCGCACAAACGTTGTTGGCCACTGGTAAGTCCGAGGAAGGGTTGGCGGCGTATCGAGAATTTGCGCAGAACTATGAAGAGTCCCCTCAAGCCGCTGATGCTCTTCAGAAGGCTGCTGATTTGCAAAGAGCTGCTGGCGAAGGACTCGGGCGTTATGGAGCATTGAATGATGCCGAGCGCGCCAAGTGGAAAACCAATATCGAGGCCTCCGTGACCACTTCCGAAGAAATTCTGAAAAAATACCCTGATAGTCCTGCCGTCGCCCTTGCGCTTCGGACATTGCTTCAGACCCAGCGTCTCTTAGCCGGCGCTGAGCTCAAATCCCCTGCCGATGTTGAAGCCTACCTTCAAGAACTTGCAGACTCCGCGGCCTCTCCCCAAGCCAAAAGCAAAGTGCTCTTCGCCTTGGCTGATTATGTGGAAGAAAGCGATTCGACCAAGGCTCTAGAGATCAGGATGGCGGCCTTTGACCCCCAAGTGATCTATGCGCCAGCGGATCTCGACTCCTATGGCACTCAGTTGCTCAGTCAGCAAAAAACAGCAGAGGCGCTTGCCTTGTTTGAAAAACTCGAAGCTGACTATCCCATCCCGGCAGGCACGGCACCAACTCAGGCCACTCCCCTCGTCCAGGAAGCCCAAGCCATTGCCCTCTTTGGCCGTGGACGTTTGGCCCAAGAAGCGGGGCAGACGGTTGAAGCTGGAAAACTCTTTGAACAGCTAAAGACCCTCTACCCATGGTCGCCCAAGGTCTTGGAAGCAAATTTCGGTATCGCTCAGTCCCAAAAAGAAAGCGGTCAGCTCGACGAAGCCATTGCTCTACTGACCACAATCATCCGCGCCACAAATGCCACAGCCGAATTGAGAGCCAACAGTATGCTTCTGTTCGGTGCGATCATGCTCGAAAAACGCAAACTCGCCACGGACCCCAAGCAGAAGGACGAATTCCTGGCTTCGGCAATCGACAACTACATCAAGATTGCTCAATTCTATGGCGGAGTCCCCAAAGCCGCGGCGGAGGGGCTCTGGGTGGGTGCACAACTCATCGAGGAACAGGCCAATGCCTCAACAGACACCAAATTCAAAACCCAACAACTCAACCGGGCTAAAACCTTCTACCAACAGCTTGTGACAGAATACCCGAACAGCGAATACACTCCCAAAGCCAAGGAACGGATCACCGCCTTGGGGAACTGAATCTTTATTTCTTCAGCAGGTCTCGAATTTCTTCAAGGAGCACCTCAGATCTAGGTGCTGCTGTTTCGGGTTTTGGAGCTTCCCGGTGCAGCTTGTTGATCACCTTGACCAACGCAAAAACGCAGGCCGCTACGATCAGGAACTCAATGAGCGTGTTGAGGAAGACACCGTAGGCGATGACCGGGGCTCCTTCCTCTTTGGCCCGAACCAGAGAGTCGTAGGTTTGCCCGTTGAGAGTAACAAAGAGGTTGTTGAAGTTGACGTTGGACAGAACCATTCCGATGGGAGGCATGATCACATCACTCACGAGGGAACTCACAATTTTCCCAAAAGCCGCCCCGATGATCACACCGACAGCAAGGTCGATCACATTGCCACGCGAGATAAATATCCGGAATTCCTCAAGAATTTTCATGCGCCAAAAATGCGGAAATTCCAGAACCTGTCAACGCTGTTCCTTGGGCTTAAGGAGAAGAAAGTTCCGCACGGCCCCGAATTCCGGAATGGAAACTCCCCCAAAACCGGCCCACAGCGCTGTGGAACTGCCACCATCCAAATTCAAGGCCGATTTCACTTTCCTGTCAGCAAACAGCGGGGCGGATGCGAGCAACGCCGCGGTGTCAGCCAAGGACAAGGCCGACGTTGCAAGAAGTGCCCAATGCCCTTTGCCATCGGTGGCAATAACGCTCCGTCTGGCACGTTTGAGCGTGTCCAATCCCTTGATCACCTGCCCATCCTCCACCAGCCAGGGCCCCGCTTGAATGGCCTGCTGGACGTCTTTCCCCATACGAAAAGCATCCGAACGCACGAGATCCATCCGCCGGTTTGTCACATGGAAGATCCCGCTGAGAAGCTTCGCGAGTTCCTGCTTGTGGATGACTTCACCATTTTCTATCACCAAGCCAAGGGGGCGCCCGTCTGGATGAAAGTAGCTGGCGTTGATACCCGCAATCGCACCTGATTTTTCCGCAACCCCGGCCAACCGCAGGCCTTGGTCCATCGAAGTGTCCTTAACAACAAGCTGATGCTCGGAATCATCAAAAAACACACTTGTCAGCTTGGCGGTTGATTCACCCCGCTTATAGCTCAATTCCACAGCCGAAACCCCACTGGGCAATTCTGCGAGCACTTTGCGAGCACTGATCTGCCAATCATCCGCAAAGGCA
>JBGTLQ010000270.1:0-16293 GCA_041744075.1 Terrimicrobiaceae bacterium | reverse complement strand
GGCCCGGTTCGGGCAGCGAATTGGTGGATTCCCGAAAAATGTATGTGCTATGACGACCCTCACTGGTCCTGACACGCTCGAGCGGATCGATCAACTCCGTGAGGTTGACGCGTCGGTCAGAGGTCTCTCCGTCGAACCCCTCTGGGCTCGCATCCCACCCGATCAACTCAATCTCGACGGAATCTCGTGGCTCATAGCGGGTGGAGAGAGTGGCCGCAAAGATGCCGTTCGGCCATTTGATCTCGGGTGGGCCCGAGAGCTTCGGGATCTATGCCGTGAACGGAACGTGGCGTTCTTCTTGAAGCAACTCGGACGTCGTCCTATCGAAGACTGTCGGGAACTCCGACTCCGTGATAGCCACGGTGGCGACTGGGACGAATGGCCTCAGGACCTCCAGGTGCGCGGGGTGCCGAGAAATTTCTTGAGGAATCTCGGCTGCACGGGGCGATCCACCAAAACAAACAAACGAAAGACGTCGCCGAAGCGCTCGTTGGTATCCTATGAGCAATCGGAGGATCGCATCTTCATCTTCGATCTAAAGAACGTCCTCACGCACGAGCTTGGACACTACCTCGTCACGATCGCCTTGGGGGGCAATGCGACCGTTTCCGTCCGGAACCGTGGTGGCGGCGAGGTCTGGGGCTCTCTCATGGTCACCGGGAACTGCAAGTTCGATTACGCGGACAGTTTCGAGCGCAGTTGCATAGCGTGGGGCGGCGAAGCGGCAAAACTGATCTACGACGAGGAGGTGCCCGATCCCGAGGATCTGTCGGTCCGCCTAATGGACCAGTTCACCCTTGCCGAGGAAGAGTTCAGCGTTTCGGACCTAAAGGCTATCAGATCCTACCCCGATTCCGAGAGGTCCCTCGACCGTTCGCTGGAGATCTTGATTGGGCAAGCCGATCATCTGCGTTCCCTTGTGAAGAAACTGGCCGTCGAATTCCTGTCGTCCGGCACGGGCCGCCTTGTGTATCCGGCGGCGTCGGATGGCTACTCCTCCGACAGGGGGTAACGCACACTGCGCCTGGCAGCGGGGGTGCTCCCCATGCTGCCACATGCCGGGACTAAGCCGTTTTGGGTAGTTCAAGAGATGGCCGACAGCCGCCACGAGAAAGTGTTGCCAAGACTCCACCGCCCTCACGGCGGCGGTTGATCGAAGGGCAGCCCGTAGTAACGGAAGATCTCTCCGGTGCGTTGCCAGATTGCGTGCTCGGAGAGATTCGCTCGTTCGCACATCTCGTTCATGGGGGCAAATCCGTCGGAAACGAAGTGGACGAGTTCCATCGGGTCGAGAAGGAGATTTGCTGACGGGGCACCGATAATTTTCTGGGCCGTGACATTTTTTAAAAGGCAGGCTGTGACCATCTGGAGGGATTCGCTTCGCAGGTCAGCGAAGAAAAACCAATAGGGCCAATGGGAGTGCAGCTTCGCGTAGAAGTCCCGGACGGCTTGTATGGAGTAGATCTCCTCTGGAGTGTCGTTGTAGCCATCCACGAAAAATGAAAATGTCCCCATCAAGCGGCGGAGCTTCTTGTCGCGTGGAAGCTTGTCCCTCCCGAAGCGTCGCAGAAAGGGTGCGATGTTGCATTCCTCAACATCAGGCCTTGTAAAACACAGCATTAACGGATCGCCCATGGATAGGAGGGTTACGAGGCGCGGAGTTCTTTGGCAGTCCGGTATTCTGCACCGAGGTCCATGCCGATCTCCGAGTCTGGCATCGATGGGTTCAATTGTTTCAGGCCGGCGTAGAGGATGCACATGATCTCAAGGCCCGAGAGGTTTTCACCTGGGAGGCTCTTGAGCGAATAACCGGGCGTCGGGTCTGTGAAGTTGATGCCACTTTGGCCCTCCAGCGCGGCTTCCATCACGAGTTGCTTGATGCCCGGTTCGTCCATTTTGTCGAGGCGATCCAATGCTTTAATGAGAAGCGGCACGGCAGCCGCATTCTTTTGCTTGAGCTTCTCCGGATCGCTCACTCCACTCATTGGGAAATCGCCTTCGTAGCGATCCAAGATGGGAAATTCTCCCGGATCTTTCCGCCACGAGTACCAACTCCGACACCCGAGCAGATTCGCGATCTCATCCACAAGATCATACTCCGAAGCAGGTTCGTGTTTATGCGATGCGCAGAGTTCATGGACATCTCGGGCGAGGCGTGCCGTTGGGAGTAAACGATAGCGGACAAAGAAATCCGTCGCTCCTCGGCTGAGGGTGTCCAAAAAGAGTGCCGCGGCCCCATTGAGCGTATCATTGAGTGTGAGGAGCGCTGGCGGCACAATCGATCGACTCTCCGGGTTGAGACCGACCCGCGAGGCATTGTGAACTTGAAGGCACAAAGAGCAGAGTTGGGCTTCCCGAAGCCGGGGTTCCCCCGCTGAGTTGGCGTTCAATCAGGATGTCGAGCGGGGCGTTGTAGAGTTGGCTCAGGGCATCTGGAAGCATTCGCCAGAGCATGCCTCTGAGAGGTTCCTCACTCTGGTCAGTCGATCGCACGATCTTGCGAATGTCGCGATCCATTGAGTCGATGGCTAGTTGGAGACTTTCCTCCGTCGTGGTGAACCAGCGGTTCTTTGAAATCCGTCGGGCTGCGGTCTCCAGCTCAATGTGGAGACATTCATGCGAGAGAATGTGGTGAAACAACATCTCCGCCGGGAGCTTCGAGGCGAGGGTGATCGCGTGATAGTCCCGGTTGTATTTCCATGCGAGTTGGGTGCGACCGAGTTGAATACTCGGAAGAGGTTCTCTGGTCACCGTCGCCCGAAACCCGGAGGAGACCTCGGCCTTCTTGAGCAGTTCGTTGGAGGCGTCAGCACTCAACCCCGCATTGTCATTGGCAATGATGTTGGTGAATTTGAGGAAACTCTCCCTGGCACTTTCCAGCATGCGGGCATTGCGGCTATCCGATGTGTCTGATGCCACGAACATATCCCCAAGGGCCTCCCTGGCCTCAGGCATCCGGCCTTGAGAGAGAAAAACCATCGCCTTGCCATAGCGCGGTTGCGGAAAGTCGGGACGCAAGGTGAGGGATCGTTCGAAGTGGATGAGTGCCTCGTCGAAGCTTTTCATCTCGCACAACATCCCGCCGAGGCTGTTGTGAGCGGTGGCGTCCTCGGGATTTACCTCGATTGCCCGACGGAAAAAGCGTTCGGCCGTTTCCTTGTCATTTTCCACCCGAGCGTAATGGTTTCCCAGAATGGTTAGTGCTGCGACATCCTTCGGGTTCACTTTGAGCACATCCAAGAGCAGGCCCTTGGCGTCCTCGGTTTCCCCCATTTCGACAAGGACCATGGCCAAATCCCGTCGGGCATCGTGGCGGTTGGGGTCGATCTCTAGAATTCGGCGATAGATTCCAATGGCCTTCTGAAACTCACCTCGAATCGCCCGCTGACCCGCCTTTGCGAAGAGTCGGTTGGCTTCCTCTGCATCCGGTTTACGCGTTTCCATTTGAGTCACTGTCACAAGGGTTCCCTCGACACGGATCTCGGCCCCTCGGGCGAGCTCACCTAAAAAAGCACGCAATTCCCGCAGCAGAATATCTCCTTGTAGCCCCGAAAGCCGTTCAACTCCTGGAAGAGAACCAAAATCACGTAAATCGAATGAAAAACACATTTTAAAAGAGGAATTAACAGATGGCGGCTGGTCTGTCGCGCACGTCTCTGATTATGCCAAAAGCTATCAGATACATTCGTTAGATGCGGTCTCCTTTAGGGGGAGCCGAGGGTGCCGAGAAGACCAAGGAACCGATAAGAGGCTCAAGCAGGTTGTCTGCGGTCATTCGATACTCCGCTTGGAATGAGAACGGTTCTGCATCAAACGTCAACGCCATTGAGGCGATCGTCTTTGCTTCATGTTGCTGTAATTTTTTCAATCGGTAATTCAGGTCGTAGCTGTTTGTTCGCCTAATCGAAATCGTCGATTCAGGTGCTTCGTAGGATTGCCGGGGGAGGTGTACCATCGAAAGACTTTGCGCAATATCTCTGAACCCGCTGATGTTGGGCTCTGGAGGTTCAGGAGGACTTGGGAGATTTTTCATGTAGGCATCCCACGCCTCTTTATTTTGCAGTGTAAATCCATCCGGGAAATGGATGTGCAGTCGAAGGTCGGCTGCCGGCGAAGTTCCTTCGTTGGAAACCTTCAATTCAAAAAAGATCGTACGTTCTTTTGCAGAAAGCCGTTCGGCCAAGGCTTCTTCCATTTTCTGCAAAAATCTAGACAACTGCGAGTTGTATGCCGCCACCTTTTCCGGGGTCCGGTATATGCTGCTCATGGAAATTGCAAAGGGGGTTTCAGAAGGTGGCGGCACTGACATCGTTGGATGCTTTTTGCGGACCTCCTCCATTATCTTTCGCAGCCTTGCTTGCCATTCTCCAGACGCTTTGCAGACAGCGAGGATCTGCGCACCATCCCCAAAACCAACGCTTGGGATCGGCTTGGTGTTACGCAACCTTTCGTTTTCTCTACGAAGCTTTTGAAGCTCGATCTCGTGGGGGTCGGGCTCCGCCGGGAGCCTCCACGCGGTAGAGGGCTCAACCCACTTTACTCCATAATGGCCTGCTTTTACGGTCAGGCCGAACCCGCCGTCGTCGGTGGCTAGCACAACCGACTCGCTTGGATTCTCTGCTGCGAAATGGAGTATCTCTGCGAGTAGATGATCGTCTTGAACATTCGGGTTTAGACGTGGAAATCGGGAAATATCCGGATTCGAAACCGCGAACACGACCTTTGTTCTGCTTGGTGCCTGTCTGCCGTGCGCATGGATTTCACGAAGCGTTTTTATCGTTGTAGCTGCACGCTTTCGGACGGTCGATGTAGCTCCTGTATCCTTCAGCTTGTTGAGTTCAGCGAGAAGGGATTGGGAGATATGGATCTGAATGATTGCGTCTGTTTCGCAGAGCGATTGCCAGTCGAGACCATCGAATGCTGCAAAGTGCAGAAAGATGTTCGTATCAGGAAAGACGTGAATGGACTTCTTGGGTGGCATGGTTTCGTTTTCGTTGAGGCGGCCTTTTTCAAGCTTCCGGTTCGCTCAATCAGCAGCATCACTTGTATCAAATTCGCAGGTAAGTCACCTCTAGCCCTCGTGTAAGTCGGGCCTCCTGCAGCGCTTGTTCCAGCGAAAAGGGGCCGCTTTCATATTTCTGGAAGATGTCGAGACCCCGATCCAAAGTAATCTTCCATCCCGTGTCGGTCGTGATATTCCGGGCATGGAAGTTGGAGCTGTGATCGAACTCCCAACTGAAGGCGACCCGCGATCCAGTGAAGGACTCGACGATCTGGTTGAGGTTCTCCTCCTGCTTCACGCAGGAATCGAGATCCGACTGCGTGACGAGGTGAACATCAACTTCGTCGCCTTCCGGAACGAGATCGTGAATCATTTGAAGCAACTCCATCAGGTTGCGCGCCTGGAAGAACATTCGGACATAGGGATCATGAATGGTGATCTTCTGCGCTCCCTTCAGATGCTCGGCAAAGAGCCGACGGTAGCTCCATCCCTTGGTGTTCTCCGGCACAACGACGTGCCCAGGCTTTGGGGTGACTGGTTCGACTGAGGGTGTAATCGCAACGTCCGCCTGCTCTGTCGTCGTATCGCCCTCATCAACGGAGTCCTCTGGTGTTGGCACTAGCCGAGGAGTGGCGAAGGCCGGATACTGCAGTTCTTCCGGCGTCAGCACCGTGACAGGGCTGCCCCCCGCCGCGGGTTTGAAGATAAAATCGTGCCGCTTGAAAGTGTCATCGAGGCGCAGGATGTGTTCTCGCACGCGCCGTCGGCATTCCATCGCGAAGTTCAGCAGTTCAGCGATCTCCTCCGCCGTGGCCTTGCCATCCGGATGAATGATCTTCATCAAGCCGGAAAACGTTTTCTCAAATCCAGTCTGGTCGCGCGTGGAAACCTCGGACACGATTTCAAAGTGCTCTCTATAGGCGCTGGTGAAGTCCTCTGTGCGCTGGTGCTTCAGGATCTCCGCAATGTAGTCGACGATGAACCCATAGCCGTCTGTAAACAATTCGCTACGCACAATGGGAACTTCCCATCCCGGACTGAACGCGTGAAGGCGGTCCAGAAAAGCAGAGTCGATGTATTTGTCCGGCAGTTGGTCAAAGAAGTGGGTGTGCTTGAGCATGTAAGCGACGGACTTTTTTGTGTTGCCCATGAAGACCATCGAAGCCTCGGCGGTAAGTTGCTCGATTCCTCGCGAGAACGAGCGGTTGGCCATGAAGTTCTTCATGATGTCCACCAGCGCCTTGTCCACCTTCTTATCCTTCCCTGCGAACTCGTCAAAACAGATGGAATCCCAGTAGCCGACCAGTCCGATCTTCCCGGATGAGTTATTTACGAACAACTTCGCCACACTCACCTCAGCGCCGGAAATGAGAATCCCATGGGGCGAGAATTCAGCGTAAACGTGAGACTTCCCGGTTCCTTTGGGACCCAGTTCGATCAGGTTGTAGTTTCGCTCGCAGTAGGGAATCAGGCGGATCAGGGCGAGTAGCTTCCCTCGGCGAGTGAACATTTCAGGATTGAACCCGATGCTCTGCATGAGGACATCCATCCACTCCTCGGTTGTGAACTTGGTGCGAGCCTCAAGAAACTCATCGTAATCCACTTTTGCCACTTGGATCGGCTTGAGGGCGTCAATCGTCCAAGGGCTTCTTTTCGTGTCCTCTGCGACCTCGTAGGCAACGTCCACGATGCACCAGATGCCGCCGACCAGCAGTTTCGGGTAGCGGCGCACGAAATCATCGGAGACAGGCACTTTCTTCAGCCCGAGGTTGGTGAACTCCGCCTCATAAAATCCGCCTTTGTCGTTCAACTCGACCGTCAATTTGTCGATGACCTTGTGTTTGCCCTTCTCCTTGATTGTCGACTTGACCAACTCGGCTTGATTCCGGTGAACGTAGTGCTTGGCAAGGATGCGCTGAACCGATTCCAGGCCTGACTTCAAGACCGCTGGATCATCTGTGGCACAGTGCTGCCCCAGGAGAAACTCAAGCACGTAGGTTGGAACCACGGCATTCTGCTTGAGGCCTTTGGTGAGATCCTTCCGAACAACAAGGCCGGGAAACGCATCGAGAATTTTGCGGTCGATGTCGCGAATAGGGGGCGCATCAGCAGCAAAGCTGTCAACTGGATCGGGTAACTCAGGTCGCCCGTCGGTTTCTGGAATTTGAGAATCAGAGTTCATCGAAGTCACTGGTGAATGGTTTTTGGAGCTTCAAAGGGTAAGATTTATAGGTCACAGCCTGCGAGGTTCCCTGGAGAGTCTCCTCCAACCGGATTTCAACCTCTTGATTGTTGAATCCATCTGCGGCTTTGGAAAGCGTGAGCACCACATTGAACTCGCGCTTACGGGCTTCCTCGTCCGCACAATCGCATTTGAGTGGCTTAACCTCCGAGATAGGTGTCCCATCTTTGGCAAAAACGGTGATCTTTATCTCGCGGGTCAGCAGCTTCGATGTGACCGGTCTTTCCTGATAGAGCGAGAGAGCAACCTGTCCTGTGGTGATCTTAGCAGGCACACGCATGAATTCGACCTCCACGCGTCCCGTGTCGTCCGTCCGGGCCTTGTGGATATGCACTACCGGGACAACCACCTCCTGCAGGCTGAAACCACCGTGAACGTATCGTTTTCCAGAGCCTTGAATGGGAAAGCGTCCGAGCGATGTTGGAAAAGCGCACGACCAATCGCCTGGAAATCCAATCTGTGACGCTTGGAAATGCTTTGTATCGCTGCTCGCCTGGATCCCTGTCCCGATTGCAAAACGCCGATTTCGGAAGGTCCATGCTGCGGCTACAGGGAAAGAAGTATCATCGCTGACATCCACGGGGTCCTGTTGAAAAAGAAATCCGTGATCTGACACGAGCAGCATGGTTGTGCCGTTGATATTGGCCACCTTTTTGACGATCTGAATGAGGTCCTCGAACGCCTGCTCCACGGCATCCACCGTTTTCACTTCGGTCACGGTCGCATCGCCGACTTTGTCGATTACGTTGTGGAAAATGTAGATGACGTCATGCTCGCGCATCAAGGTGCGCCCCTCATTCTTTGTATTGAGATCGAGGAACTGCTCCGCTTGAATTGCGGCGCCGCGTCCGTTCAAAGCACGTTTTAGAATCTCGTTCCGATTATCTGTTCCTGCGGCACTGCGGCCGTCGACCGTTGCCAATCCGCTTGATGGATCGATCTCAACGCTCTTTCCAGGTAGAAGCGATGCCATGCCGAGTTGGGTGTAGGAAGGCAGCGACGCCAGCAGTGCATCCATCTCCGCCGTAAAACGGTTTTCAGAATTCATACGCTCAGCAAACTCCGCCGCAGCTTCGTAGCGGAGCGCGTCCGAAATAATGACAAACACCTTCTGATTCTTCTCCAAGTAGGGAACGACGTAGGTCTGATAAAACTGGTTCTGGCTGGGCAGCACACCGCACGACCACTTATCCAGCCCTCGCACTTTGTCACTCCACCGATCAGATAGCGGCAGAAGGAAATTGTTCACATATGCCTTGCCGATCCATTCTGCCAACCTCTCCATGACATTCACCTGGCCATAGCGGCGCAGGTGATAAGACGCTCTGCGGTAGGCCCGGTCGATCTTCCACCATTTCTTGCGATAGCGCTCAATTCCGGCGTCGATGGAATCCACGTTCAATTCAGCAGAGGCGATCAGTTCACGGAGTTCGACGGCCTGCTGGATGGCTCCATAGCCGTGCTCGTGCTCGGAATACCAAAAGGAGTGGCGTCGACTCTGGATGCGAGCGAGAAGCTCGTCTGCACGTTCACCGGCCTCGAATGCCGTGCACACTCTATGAATGACGAACTTGTCGAAAATTTCAAAGGTGTCCGCATCACTGAGGTCCGAGCCGGACGGGCGGTAGAACCGATCGCCAACAGCATCAAGTTGAGACGCAACCCGGAACTCAACTTCCAAGCCTCGTGACCATTTGCGGAAAGACTGATTGTGCGATTGGCTGTCCTTCCATCTTTGCATGAAAACTTTTGCGTGAGCTGAAAGGATGACAGCCGCATCCAGCGGATTGGCTCCTCGGAAAAGCGTCACCGCAAAGTCACGCAGCGAGGGAGTTGCCGCAGGGTAGTCGAACATGCGGCCGACCTCTCGCCAGAACGGCTCGACCAAGGCAAAGCGACCAAACGCCTCCTCAACTGCATCGAACATGCTGCCATCCGCCGACTTTTTCAGGAACTCCAGAAGAATGGCATCAATCTCCACAGAGGTCCCAGCCGCCACCGCCATCATCTTCAGTCGCAAATCTGGGACTGTGTCTTCTTTGGACACCAGATCCTTGAGGCCTTGGACACGCTTCGCCTCCTTGAAAAACTCCACATGTTGCTCCGCCAAGGGACGGAATTCATAGGGGAGGCCCACTTCCTGCACCGCCAGCGAGGCCCGGTCCGCTTTGAACTCATGCCCCTGCAGCAGCAGGTCCAAAAGCCAGTTTTCGCTGTCGGGCGGTCGGGTAGATGGCGAGTAGATCAGAAAGCGCGACGATGTCTCGTCGTCAAGAATTCGCACCTTCATCCCAAACTCATTATTTGCGAGGACGAGTTTGGTGATGCCGTCCGCCTCGAAAGCGTCGAATGCTTTTTGCCATTCGTTTGAGGTGTCATACCAGAACACGAGTCGGTGTCGCTGGAAAGTTTGATGAAGACTGTCGTGAATTCGTTTCATGTCAGATATTGTCGAGGAGATAGGCGGTCTTCTGGTCCGACAACCATTTCTTGGAATACCACTCGTTGAGCTTTGGATTCTGGCCGCATTTCTCAGCCACTTCCTGCAACGAAATTAATCTGTCAGCCAATCCCAAGGAACACGCGATCCGCACCGCAGCTCTGTCGCCGGTTGTGACAAGCCAACCCGAACCTACAAGACCGTAAACGTGAGCGAGCAAATCTCGCTCTCCGGCATCCAATGCAGTGATCTCTGGCGACTTGGATGCAGCTTGGAATATCGCTTTAGGAATCGACACTTCAATGGAAGCTTGAGCATGGAAGTCGGTCATATCCACATCCACATACCCATGCACAGCATCTGGCTTGGTGGCGAGTTCCCGGGAGACTTCCGTTACGGTTCGAATCTGAAAATGTCCGGCGACCGCATTCCAGCAGGCGGTTCTTGTCGCTTCGATCACCACGCAGGTATCCACATAAAGAATTTCCTTGGACATCCGATGAGGTTCTTCACATGCCGATGTTGAGGATTACTCCGTGAATCTGCGCCTGCCCTTTCAGGGTGGGAAGATCAACCCCGAGCACTTTGAGGGCTTTCCGGACGGAAACTTCTCCATGTTCAATTCCCCAAGCCAAGCGATCAAAGAAAATGCGGGAAAACGGAGGTCTTTCCACATTTGGGAACGACGGAAGTTCAGCGATCAATTCTTCTACTTCGGCCTTCTTGATTTTTTCCAGAGCTACGAATCTCCAAACCGCAGCATTAGGAGACACTCGAAAGTGGCCTGCGACCGAAGCGATCCATTCGTTCAAGGAATGTCCAGAGTCCCGCCGCTCCCACTTCTGAGCAAGGTCAGCGGAAGGCATCAGCAGAGCTGCGGCAAAGTTGTCTGCCAACTGCTCGATTTTTTTCGCCTTGTAGGTGCTCGGGTTTCTCCGATCAACCCGCTCCGGTGGCATCGCATCCCAAGTCAGAACGTGAAAAAGCTCGTGAGCAAGATCGAATGTCTGCCGCCCCAGTGATTCATGACGGTTGATCAAAATGGCATCCCCGCTGGTAATCTGAGCGGCCACACCGGAGAGGCCCTCCGGCATATCAACGAAGAGAACCGGGATGGACAGTTTTTGCTCCACGGCTTCAGCAAGTCGCTCGCCCGGTATGGAGCCGAGCCCCAGATGACGGGCCATCGCTTCGCCGGCGGCCTGCGCATGCTCGAAGGTGCTTTCTAGATTCAGGGCTAATTTTGGTCGAATTGGCCCTGGCAATTCACCCCGCCGCTCCCCGAGATACCGCCAGAGAGCCAGCCACTTTCCGACCTCCTCCTCAAAGGGTTCGATTTCGGCCTCAGCAACTCCCGAGGCACGATAGGAAAAACCTCCTTCTCCTACCAATCGGAAAGGATCCGTAAAAAAATCCAAGTCTTGCCCGGTCAGTTCGGTCACTGCCAGCATTTCCTCAACGGCGACTTTCCGCTCACCGCATTCGATCGCGGCAAGTGTCTGACGGTCTCGAAATCCGAGTTTGGAAGCCATATCGGCTTGTGTGAGCCCGGCTGCCTCACGGGCGACTGCAATGCGACGGCCAAGGAAAGGGAGAGACAGCACTCCTGTTTCATTTCTCATATGTCGGCAAGATCGCCTTGCAATTCCCGGTTTGCAAGATTATTTATGCATTTTGCCATCCCCGAAAGCGATCCTTGGAAAATGAACGAAGAGATAGACTTGTTGAAATGGTTGGAGCTGAGCGATGTGAAGAATCGAGGTTTTTCAGGTCGAACGTGGATTCCCCTGTGCTCCAGCGAATACGACGGCAGAGTGGGAGAGTTTGGCTGGGCCGGACATCGCAAGGATTATGAGTCTATTGAGACTGCGGTCTGCTTTCTCTCATGCAGGGACCAGCTCCAAAACTCTGGGTGGAACTCGATCAACAAGAATGGCAATGACGCAGCTTGGGCGAATGATACTTTGTATTTGGCTCCAGGCACCCTTCGTAACGACGACGAGGAGATCATCGGTTTCTATCCGGTCTTGAGGAAGGGATTTGATACCGGGGAAAAAACGGAGTGGGTTCTTTCTCAGGAAATCGAGTTCGCTCTCGGCTTGCTGCGACGAGGAGATATTTGGGTGCGTCCCGAGGAGGATTATGTTGAGGTTGTCCGACTTCATCGGGATAGCGACGGGATTCCTGTTCGGGTCGAGATGCGTGCTGAGCACCTGCGGGATTTTTTGTGCGCCAGGAAGGCCACGCTCTTGATGACAGGATTCCGTGTTCGAGACGCCGTCGAAAACACCTTGGACCACATTCCTTGGGACGAAGACCAACACATTGATTTTGATTCGGGAGAGTGGGATGGCACAAAACGTCAAATTCTTGAAGGTGGGATGCCAGTGGGCAGCACGACCGCAGTCTTTCATATGTGGCGGGAAAGTGTCGACCCGAGCGACGATGTGCCACTAATGCTTCACCCCACAGAGGAGACTGCTGCTCGAAGCTCCGAGAGAATCGTCCGACACGACGGGAACCGTTTGGAGTGCGCATGTGGAAAGATCTGGTGGAAACAATGGATTGAACCTGCTGCACGAAGCTGCCGCGTGGCTGGAGACTGGCCGGAACCAACAGTTCCATTTTTTGTCGATAATCAGGGCGGCGAAAAACTTTCGGGGCAAAAACTTTCGGATTATCAGGGATGGTTGTGGTTTCGACCTGAGATTATCCGCGAGTTGCTTCAACATGAGGGCGGGTTTTTAAAGTGGCACACTGGTTCGACGGGTAGCGTCGGTCCTGCTGAGAACAGGGCGTTGCATTTCGGAACCAACAAATTGGGACTGATCAATGTTCTCGGCTACAAAATGGCTCAGCTCCCAGAGTGGACCCAGCGCCTGTGGTCCGGATTCAGCGTTGTTCCCGAGGGTGGGTTATCTGAAGAACTTCATGCTTCTCAAAATCTGGCGGATCCCGCCCACACCATCCCGCCCGAGGTCATGCTCTACACCAATCTCATTGCGGTTGAGCAGGCAATGCAGGAAACGACCGGCGTCAGTCTGTATGCCCACCCGTGCGAGGAAAAAGCCTTTTACCGATCAATTCATAGATTCTACGACCACTCGTTTTCTGAAGTGTGCACATTGGCTAAACTTCTGAAGAAGATGGTCATCGAAAGGCTCAAAAGGGAGTCGGTGAATCGGCTGCTTGGCTCTCAACTCCCAAACACGCCGGAGAAGCTCGGAGAAATCAAACGACTCGAAAAATGGCTGAATGCCCACGGTGAAGATGGTCGATCCATCACGGGACCACTTGTCGGTATCAACGACCTGCGCCAAGGCGATGCTCACAACGGCGAATCGACGGCCCGGAAGGCCCTCCAAATTTTCGGAATTCCAAGCACTGACGACAACTATCAGCAAATGAACATCTGCGTTCTAGGTAGCGTTGCATGGTCCTTGGGATGGATTACCAAAACCATTCTGGACAAGGGACCATTGCCATAAGCTGAGTTTGTCGTCGGATGGATAACACTGAGATTTGCACAATTGAAAATGTCGAGATTCCCAGAAACCCGAGCCCTCGCCGAACAGGCACTGCGTCATGTATTGGATGAGCAGGCAAAGTTGCTCAAACGCAGCGATAGTTCTGCGCTTGTTGATATACTCACTTTGTTGAATCAACTGGCGATAAACACCAGTCACCTTTTGGTCGAAGGACTTGAGCGCACCAGGCCGCTTTGGCAATTTACAAAGGAGGCGAAGGAACTGGAAGCGAAGACTGATGATCTCTCGGAAGCGCTTTGGACGCCAATTCTCGTTTCCGTTAGCGCAATATACGAGAAAATGGAGCAGTCAGTCGAAGCTCCCGAAGGCGAAATCGGCCTGGCTGCGGAGACTCGCGCACATTACCACAATTTGCGAATCCGCCTTTTGGAGCAATTGCTCGGGACACGCATGCTCGTTGCCAACAGCGATCTAGGGGAGGAGAACGAACGCGTGTGGATTCAGTTCCTTGAGCGGCACCTTGGGTCAAGCCTGCGTGTCTTGCGAGGCGGACACATCTATGATTACAACGGATCGAAATCTTCGCAGATTGATCTGATTGTTGTGGGTGCAGATGCTCAGGTTTGCCTGCCGGGCGATTCCAACGATGGAAAAGCGCATGTTCTCATCGATCAAGTTGTGGCTGCGATTATGGTTACCTCCAATCTGACTGCGCAAAAGCTGAAGAAGGACTGGGGGAATCTTCAATCGATTCCAGCCTACGCTCAATTGGAAAAAGACAACCCCGCATTCAAGAACCACCCGTGGCCCCTCTGTTATATTGTAGGAGCGCAATCCGATCCAATTGACCGCCTAAAAGTCGCATGGAAGGCGATGTGTGATGAGGGTCACACGAAGGTGGTTCCTCAGTTTGTTGTTACGCTCGATGGCGGCTTTCTGTATGGCGGACTCCGCCGGTGGCCATGTCCGCGTTATCCCGGAAATTACAAAGAAGCTGCGGACGTTACTGAAACAACGGGGATCCACGCGGGGCTGGGATTGGCATGGATGGTTCTCCAACTTCAGGGTAGGATCGCAGCTCTTCACAAACGAGTTCTTGCTCCCATTGGTCGATTTGCCGAATTGCTCGATAAGGCCATGATGAAAAGTGGCGTTCCTCCAACTTGGTCAGAAAGATTTAATACAATGCTTTTACCCCGCGCAATCGGAGGAATCTTCGAGTGGGGACGGGTGTCCACCTTTGCTCACAATCGTCTTCATCTCATGTCCTTGGCACGAAAAAGACCGGGGGCCGAAACGATTTTCGAAGTGGAACTTCACGTTGATGGAACTGATCTTTCCAAGCTGGAATGGAACACCCATTCAAGATTTCTCCGCTGGTTTCGATACCCGGTGGCATTGACACAAGGTCGGGTTCTTGCCATTGAGGAATGGGTTCCGAAGGATGGAAAACACACCCGTAAGATTGCAGTCTTTGACTTGATCACAGGCGACGAAATCAGGTGTCCCTATGTGGATCAGCTCAACAATTTTCCGGCGATGGAGGAACTGGAGGCCGAGGTTACCCCGTTTCTCTCTCAAGATACAGGTGACAAAGCTTTAGCCGAGACTGGGTCAGAAGCAAGCAGGTGACTAATTTGGCAGTTTAATAAAATAACCAATGTCCGACAAAGTAAAGAAGCAGCACTTCGTCCCTCAATTTCTGCTCAGAAATTTTGCGGATGATAACGAGAAGCTCTGGATTTACGACAAATCCACCGGGAGGTCATTTCCCAACGGTGTGGCGAATATCGGGTGCGACGGCTACTTCTATGATGATCCAGAAGTTGCTGCGGTTACCGGAGAGGCCCAGTTTGTTGAAAAGGCCTTGTCGAGAGCTGAAGGAAGATGGAGTTCGACGCTTTCCGCAGTATTGGAGCGAGTTCGATCCCAAGCCGATGTGGGACTAAGTCACGATGAGCGATTGTGCATCAGCCAGATGCTTTCTCTCCAGATGGTTCGAACGCCACTCGTCCGTGAGTTAAACGACCAAATGCGCAGAGCGATGGAGCGAGCACTACGGCGTTCCTTTTCGATAGACTCTGAGGATGACCAAGCTGAGATTCCGATCCCGAAAGGCTTGTCAGATATTGAGGCCAAGAATTTCCATATCGTGAGCATGCTCAATCATGAGTCCATTGCCAAATACCAGAGCATCTTTATTGGCCACATATGGACGTTTCTTCGCGCTGGACGACATGGTCACTTTTATACCTCAGATCATCCGCTCTCCCGGAGACCTCATATAACCGGAGGTTGGATGAGTCACTCCGGAATTGGATCAAAGGGGATCGAGATGTCCTTCCCGTTGGCGGAGGATGTGACACTTTTAATGTATGATCGAGAGCACTTTAGCACGATGGAATTTATAGACGGAAAGGCGAATGACGCCTTGGCTCCTGAAATGCTCCTCTATTACAACTCCATGCAGGTGCAGGAATCACATCGGTTTCTCTACTCTCGGACAAGCGACTTCGGACATGCAGAGATAGTCCTGAAAGACGAGCCCCGTTTTCGAGACCCGAATCGAAAAATGGTAATCGTATCCGGCGACGAGGACTACCCGAATGGATAGTAAGCTCGTGACCTTGCTGAGCAGGCCGAGGAACTTTTGGCATTTGACCGTGACACCGTCATCGAGGTTGATTTTGCGAGCCCAGCGTGTTGTTGGATTCATCACTTTAGAAGCTCTGAAAGCTTCTTCGCGAGGAGAGCATCCCGCTCCCTGGCAAAAGCTGCGAAATCGCGGAGCTGAAGGCTGGATGTGTGGGAGATGATACAGCGGTCGAGGAATGCCACCCGTTCTTTCTTTTTTGTTTCCAGTGTCACCCAGTCTTCCAGGCTTTTCGCCTGCTTCGACATATTCTCGTTTGAATCCAGCATTTGAAGATTAACGATGCTGTTGTTCCACTCGGAAGAGAGAAAAATCTCTTCATCTTCGGGGGAGAGCTTCAACGCAGCGGCAGCCTTCTTCGTAAATCCAGAGATCGGATGGAGATGATCGAGATGGAAGTCGTTGTTGCGATAATCAAGCTGCGGATTTAGCAATGCGAGTATACAAAATGCGTATCGGTCGTCTTTC
>JBGTLQ010000269.1:0-3110 GCA_041744075.1 Terrimicrobiaceae bacterium | reverse complement strand
AAGCCAAGAAGCCCAAGAAGACTAAATTGCCAGGGAAGTCCACGGCTGACTCATCAAAGAAAGCTCCTGTTGCCAAATCCCCAGTCAAACGATCGGCTAAATCCCCGAAAAAGAAGATCGATGCGGTGTCATCTGAACCTGTCAGCGCTCCCATTGCGGAACCAATGTCACCGGAATCCATCGGAGTGGTTTCCCCGGCGTTACCTGAAGAAAGCTTTCCCAGTCAGCAAACGCCAGAGAATATAAAGCCCTCCGCAGTGCCCACTCACGAAGAAATTGCGATTCGGGCTTATCTCATTTCTGAGAACCGTCAACGCTACGGGATCATGGGCAATGAAGTGGATGACTGGGCCCAGGCCCAGGCTGAATTGCTTGCGGAGGTCGAAGAAGCGAATTGATTGGCATCCGCAGGCTTTTGGCGCAGCTCCGGTCCTTCAAAGTTTGGGGGCTTCCGCTTCGACCTCGAAATTTTGAAACTCAATCTCTGAGAGCGGACAGGGAATCCCCAAATGAAATCCCTGTGCATAGTCAATGCCCAAGGTTCTCAAACTGGTGAGCGTTGATGCAGAATCCACGAACTCTGCGATGGTTTCCTTTCCAAGCAAATGGGCAATTTCATTAATGGACTTCAGGAGCGCGTAATCCACCAGATCGTCGCCAAGCTGCTGGATAAATGCGCCGTCGATTTTAACCAGGTTCACAGGGAGGTTTTTAAGATAGTTCAATGACGAAAATCCCGATCCGAAATCGTCCAACGCAAACCGGCAACCGGTGGATTGCAGGTCGGTCGCCATCATTTTCGCCGCATCCAAATTGGTAATAAATACGGTTTCTGTAATCTCAAAAATCACTCGTGAAGGATGGATTTCCAGGCTTTCGAACAAGCTTTGGATGAAGTCCATCACCTGAGAATCACTCACGGAATGCCCCGATAAGTTAATCGAGCTATTCAGGGTGGGATGGTCTTGCATATCCTTAAAGACTCGTTGCAAGACAAAACGATCGATCTGGCGCATCAGATTGTAACGTTCTGCAGCAGGCAAAAACGCTCCGGGATTGTGGAGTTGACCTTGTGTATCTCGAAAACGGAGCAGCGCCTCATGAGCGATGATCTGGCCGTTGGAAACCCGCACCAAAGGTTGATACCAAACCTCCAAAGCTTGGGATTTATTGCCCAAGCGGAGCTCTTCCTGCAAGCGGTCGCACCATTCTGCCGCACTCCGGATTTGTTGCAGTTCAGTATCCTCGGGATTGTAAAACTCAAACCGGTTCTTCCCATGGGCTTTCGCCGCATAAAGCGCGGAGTCAGCACGCGAGATGATTTCTTTGTCTGATAGCCCCTCTTCGATCATCGCCACGCCAACAGAAACGGTGATACCGAAACGGTGGTTTTCACTGGTGATCGGTCGGTTTCGAAACATGGCAACGATGGTTTCGGCTTCCAATCTTGACTTTTCCTCGTCCACATCCCGAAGCAGAATCATGATTTCATCCCCGCCAGGACGATAAATCGTGTGATTCAAATTGACCGCCAGCCGAAGCATGGAGGCCACTGTCCGAAGCACATCGTCACCGACTAAATGGCCTTTGGTGTCGTTGATCAGTTTGAAATTGTCGACATCCAGAAAAATCAGGGCACTGCGATTTAGAAACGAGGATTGCGCGACCAAATCGGCAAGGTCCGAAGCAAACGCGGGACGGTTGCCGAGATCCGTGAGAGGATCATGCAGGGCCATGTGTTTGAGATGCATTTCCTGCTCTTTCACCTGCGTGACGTCCCGTGAGACCATCAAAAGGCGTCGCTTACCATCCTCACCGGTATAAACGGCTCCTGCGGCATCAATCCAACGCCAAAGATTCATCCCGTCCAGCATCCTGATCAGAAGCCGACATGAACCGGTTTTCCGCTCGAAAGTTTCCTTCAACGCAGCCCTGCAGCGTTCCGTGTCCTCCTCGTGCAGCCAAGAGCTCCATGAAGAACCCAACAGGGTGTCGGGAGCCCGCGAGATAATATCAAAATGGTTCGGGCTGACATAATCGCAGTTCAAATCGCCGTCATACTCGGTGACCATGTCAAATGAGTTCTGCACCAGCGCGGTGATCCGGCGCTCAGCGGCTTTGAGGGAGGCTTGGGCCACCTCCGCGAGCTTGGCGGCTTCCTCACGCCGACGATCATTGATGGTTTTTTGCCGAAGCTGTGATCGAATCCGTGCCACCAATTCTTTTGGGTCAAACGGCTTGGTAATATAATCCACCGCCCCCACTTCCAGGGCTCGCAGCCGCTGGGGCTGTGCCAGTTCTCCAGTCAGAAAAATGACAGGCACATGGCGCAACGGATCCTGCGCCTGAATAATTTCAAAGAGGATCAGGCCGTTCATGTCCGGCAAGGTCAGATCCAGCAGGATCAAATCCACCGCCACAGACCGGAGTTGCGAGAGTGCTGTTGCGCCATCCTCGGCTTCTTCAACGATAAAAGATTCCCGCTCAAGAATGAGGCGAAGCAAGGTCCTCAGTTCCGGTTGATCTTCTACAACCAGCAGGCGCCCCCCTTGTTGACGCATCGGATTAGACATACTGGAGGTCAAAAAGCAAAAAAGTCCGTGGCAAAGAGGCCATTTCTCGGCAGGAAAAAGTATTTCAGGAAAACGCCCGCCGTAAATTCTCCATAGGTCGCCGTGCGATTGTAATTCAGAGATGCCCCGATCGTGACGTTGTCCGTGAGTTGCATCATCCCGTTCAAACCGGCAATAAAAATGGGGGTCTGCTTGGATTCACCCGGGAAAAACGCCGTTTGCGTGGAATCCGTCGGGAAAAATAACGCGTTGGCCTGACTGAACGATTGCAAACCGGCCCCCAGTTCGCCTCTCACCAGATAATTTCTTCCCTGCTCGGTCATAAACTGACCGCTCACCATGCCCTGCACTAAATACTCCGGACTGAAATAGCCACCCCGACCAAACGTGAAAAATGAAAGATTGCGACTGTAACTTTCGTAAGAAAACGAAGGGCCCACAGCGATGAAATCGAAGCCTTCGACGTTGAAGTTTTTGTTAACAGCCAACGTGATTCCGTAATGGTCGTTGGATTGGACTCTCACCCCTTCAAGAAAT
>JBGTLQ010000268.1:0-4083 GCA_041744075.1 Terrimicrobiaceae bacterium | reverse complement strand
GTTTCGTCCACTCGCAAGCCGCTGCCCATCTGGCCGAAAAGCATTTCCATATCCCCGCTGCAAAGCTCACCATTATCCCCCATGGCAGCTACCTCGGGGTTTATCCCAACAATGTTTCCCGCAGCGATGCACGTACCCACTTGGCTTTACCCCAAGATGCCCGTGTTTTTCTTTTTTTGGGCCGCATCAAACCTTATAAGGGAGTTTTCGAACTCATTGATGCGTTCAAATCAATTGCCGGCAATTGCCATCTGGTCATTGCCGGGAAGATCGATGATGATATATTTGTTCAGGTCACAGATCGTATAGGCGAATACCCTCGAATCCACCTCCACCACGGTCGAATTTCTGACAATGATATTCAGATATTTTTTAACGCGGCAGATGTGGCGGTGTTTCCCTTCCGGCGAATCCTTACAAGCGGTTCTTTGGTGCTGGCGATGTCATTTGGCAAGGCTGTTGTGGCGCCATATTTGCCCAGTCTAGAGGAAGCTCTTCCAGAGGCCGGGGTGCGATGGTTCGACTCTGAGAGCGGCACTGGACTCGAGGAGGCTATGAGCCGGTGGCTCATTGACAATACTGCAACTGCCGGCGCCCACAACCTTGCCGCTGTGCGGCAGTGGGATTGGACATCCATCGCGAAAACATGCTTGGAAGCAAATGATTCCCACAAGCGTTCCAAAATCGAACGAAAGAAGTTGAAACCAAAAACCAAGCCCAAACAAAAGTATAAAATGCCATGACACTTTATCATCACCTCAAAGAGTTTTGTTTCCGCCATTTTGGTCTTCAATTTTATTTTTTGAATACCCCTTGGGGGCTTCAGCTGGAGAAGGATCTCAAAAAATTAGTTCCCAACTGGAAACCATGATAATCTCCGCGTTGATCTGCAGCCGAGATGGATCAAGGACCATTCAAGAAGCTCTCGAACTTTGTTCAAAAGACCTGCAACGATCCGGTCTGGCTTCAGAAATCCTGATTATCGACAATGGATCCACAGACGAGACCGCACAGATCGCAGCAATCTTTGCCACATCCTCCAAAATTCCAGTTCGTGTCTTTCATGAATCTAAGGCAGGTAAGATCCATGCTTTTGAAAAGGGTGTTCGCCAGGCAAAGGGAGAATTGCTCACCATTGTTGACGATGACAATTTTGTCGAACCAGATTTTTTTCGTCACACGGTCCATTTTTTTTCTGATGTGGAAAACCTTGGGGTCATCGGCTCGTCAAACCGTTTAGACAATGGCCATACGCCACCAGATTGGTTTCGGTGGACACCCGGAAGATATGCCTGTGCCAAACCATATATCGCATGTGATGTGTCCAATGATTCCCAGGGACGCTGCGTGGGAGATGTTGGGGTGATTCCCGGAGCGGGAATGACATTTCGACGGCAGCCACTTTTGAAAGCCTTGGATCTTGGCTATCGCTTCTATAATGACGGACAACGCGGGGCGGGAATGAAGATTTCGGGTGAAGATGTTGAGCTGTGCTGGCTGTTTCGTGCGCTTGGATATCGCTTGGGCTTCGACCCAAGAGTCCAACTGCGTCATTCCATACACCCAGACCGCTTCACCCTGCCTTCCTTTAAAACGCTTTGTCGAACCATTGGGGCAGGAGCCCTTGGGTTCGATCCGTTCATGTTCACCACAAAGGCGACGCAGAGGAGATCTCGCTTGAGTTGGACATGGCAGTGGCAACTTCTCTCAAAAATGAAACGCTGGCTTCGAATCTCGCGGACATCAGCGTTTGCCCACTTGGCAAACGATGAACGCTCATTTCTCCGGCAGGTTGCCCAAGATGAGATCATTGGCACAATTTCCCGAATCCTTGCAGATCGTGAGAAATACACATCACATATTCACCAAGTGGCTTCTGGCTCATGGACAACCCTAAGGGTCAAATAACCTTCCTCTTTTTCCTTTGACGATTTCTGCAATCATTCCCTGCCACAACGGGGGGCCATGGATTAGGCAAGCGATCCATAGTTTGATTGATCAAACCTGTCCACCGTCGGAGATCATTGTTGTGGATGATGCGTCCACAGATGATAGCGTCTTGCAGTTGGAGACTTTTGGGAATCAGGTTCAGCTTTTGCGTGGAGATTGGGGAAACGGAAATTGTGCCAGAAATCAAGGACTCAGGTCAGCCAAAGGCGATTGGATTCAGTTTCTTGATGCGGACGATGAATTGAAGCCTGACAAAATCGCTGATCAGCTTGCCATGGTGCAAAAGGATGTGGATGCAGTTTATGGCGGTGTGACATTGCAATGGTGGGTGAACAGTCAATTGCAAGAAAGTGTCGATTCATCACCCTCTCAGGACCTTGACCAAGCCTCCCATTGGTTAAATTGGCAGCTTGCGCAAACAGGTGCCGTGCTTTGGCGTGCAGCGGCGCTGCGGGAAATTGGCGGATGGAATGAGAGTTTCTCGTGTTGCCAAGACAACGAGGTGTGTTTACGTTCGCTTAAACGAGGACTTCGTTTTGTTCAAAGCAAAGAGAGTGGAGCCGTCTATCGCATATGGTCAGAGGAGAGTGTCTGCCGAAGGGATCCGATGGAACTGACAAGTGTCAAAACAGGTCTCATCGATGAAATGTTGGCTTGGCTGGAGGCAAAAGGCACATTGAAGCCCCAACATCAAATAATCGCTGGACGAGCCTGCTTCGCTCTGGCCAGAAAACTTGCGGTCAGGGATCGGGATACTGCAAGTGAGTATGCGAGAGAGCGAATTGCGGCGCATCTCTTTGATGCAGGAGATGCGCCAGCCGCATTTGGTTTGATCCATCGTTTGTTTGGATATTGTGCAGCGGAAAATCTTGCGACCTTACAGCGCCGGTTGAGAAACCGGGGGGCCATTGCTTTATGAGACAACTCATTGAGGTACGGGTTCCAACCTATCGCAGACCGCATTTGCTCAACCGCTGTCTGGCGTCCTTGGTTGGGCAATCCTGCGAAGACTGGAGGGCAATTGTGTTGGATGATTCGCCTGACAAAGAAGGCAGAGACGTTGTGGCCCAGTTAGCTGATCCAAGAATCATTTACCTGCCGAATGCTGAAAATCTGGGGTGCAGTAGGAATTTGGACCTCGCTTTTGATTCAAGCCCCATGTGCGGAGGCACTCATGCATGTGTCCTGGAGGACGACAATTGGTTCCTTCCAAACTGTTTGCAATCGAACTTGGAAAAGGTTCTCGAATCGGGATGTCGAATCCTCTTAAGAAATCAACGGATCGTAGAAGAAGGTCCCAATGGTGAATCAAGAGTGTCCGAAAGAACAACACGGGCCGATGTTTTTGGCGAAAGGGACCGAATTCTTTCACCGATTCAGATCCGTGCCTCAATGTTTTTCTGTGAGGGTCTGTCAAATGGAGGACTTTTTTGGAAGTTGGACAATGAGATCAATCTTGTCGTGGGACCAATGGTCACGAATTCCCCTATGCAAGAACACTGCCGTTCCTTGCAGGTTAAGGAGGCTGTTTTCTATGCTGCAGCACCGTTGGCAGTCTTTTGTCACCCCACGGATGGATCGACAACACGGGAAGCCTTGGAGAACCGCGTCTTCAACCGTGGAAGACAAAGTATTTTGAGCAGGCTTTTGAAATGTGATGCGGGCTGTCTTCATGAGGCGGCCCTGAATCTTGCGGGGGGGAATCCCATGCTTCGCAAATCGCTGGAGCTTGCCATGGCTGAGTATGGGATCCCCATATCTGGCAACACCCACTCCACATTTTTTGAAAGAGCTCGCGCATGGGCCAAGGGCAGGATGAAAGAACTCTTGGTTGCTGACCCGCTTCGGAGATATTGGCAGCAGCAAGACCGGGTCAACCTCAAGCCCAAGCTTCCACTCATACCCACCGCGACTCCCCGCTGAATGGACACACGCGAGATAATCGCTCAGGACAACACATTAAGGAAACCTGCCGTCGTCTTCCTTATTCCATTCCGACCCCGCGGTCCAGAGCAGGCGGTTTGGGAATTGACGTGCCAGCTTATTCAACGAACCCTGACGTCAATTATTCGCCAAACCAAGAAAAACTGGAGAGCTATCATCGCGGGGCATCAAGCTCCTATTGGTTGGGAA
>JBGTLQ010000267.1:0-3305 GCA_041744075.1 Terrimicrobiaceae bacterium | reverse complement strand
ATTCGCCAAGCTCGCGCTCGGCATTTCTGAACTCGGCAATTTTCGTATCGCGCTCGCGGCCTTTGGTTTCGCGGGCGGTTTCGCTGAGCGCTTTGTTGCCCATTTCCTCGTTCAGACGATTGATGGTGTCCATGCTCCCCTTGAGGGTTTCCATGCGCTCATCGAGATCTTTTTTGGCGGCGGCTTGCGCTTTGTTGATCTCTTTTTCGGCATCCTTGGTCTTGTAATAAGCTTTAAAGACACCCTCCATATCAACCGTGCCAAGCTTGAGCTGGGCTTGAGCGCTGGTGAGGCTTGTGATGGATGTGGCGAAGATGCCGAGGGCAACGAGGATGGCGAATCGATGGGTTTTCATTTGTAAGGAATATTTTTTTGGAACAATCGGACAGGGAATGTCGATGACTGTGAGAGAATTAGACGCCTTGAAGGCGAGATCGTTCAATTTTCTGATCAGAATTGATAGCCGACATTGAAATTGAACTTTCCGGAGCCACCGTTGAAGCGGTCGCTGGTGATCGGAATACCGTAGTCCAGGCGGATAGGACCGATGGGCAGATCGAGACGGAGACCAAACCCAAAGTCATCGTTGTAGTTCGCAGTCGAGAAGTCCCAGGCGTTGCTGTTGACAACACCCCAGTCGTAGAAGACCGCGCCGCGCACCCGCTCGATGAGCGGGAAGGTCAGCTCGATGGTGGCACGTGCCAGGCTGTTACCACCCGTGGGTTCTCCAAAGATATCTTTCGGACCCACTTCACGAAAATCGAAACCACGAAGGTTGTTCGCGCCACCCAGGAAGAGACGATCGAAGATCGGCACGAATTGGCCGCCGCCCCAATTGTCCACCGCAGCCAGCTGACCGTTCAGTTGCAGGATCATATCGAAGGGCAGTGCAAAGAATTGGCTGGCTTCGATGTTCAGACCATAAATTTCCGTTTGGCCGCCAAGAAACACACCGGCGACATATGGGGAAATTTCAATTTTTTGCCCACGCCGGGTGAGGAAGACGCTGTCGCGGGTGTCCAAGGTCCAGAACGCTTGAAGAGCACTTCTGGAACGGCTGCCCCGTTCCGCTTGAATTTGAAGGGAGGCAAATGGAGAAACATCGTAGATGTTGATTTCTTCCAATTTATATTGGAGACCGGCGGACATGAATTTGCCGATGGGGATTTGGTTAAGAATGGAGAAACCCAAGCTTCTTTGGGAATATTCATCACTGAAATAATCCAGGTCGTTGTAGAACAGCTCGCCACCGAGGGACCATTGATAATCCAAAAACCACGGTTCAGTAAGCGAGAGAATGAAATCCGCACGCTCGAGACCGTATTGCCCTCTCACACGGAAACGCTGACCACCCCCGTAGAAGCTGGGCCAGTTTCCAATGTCAAAGTTGGATTGGGTGAGTTCGACGAAGCCGGTGAGACTGTCAATCGAGCTGAATCCGAGACCGAAGTTCAGAGAACCGGTGCGTTTTTCTTCGACGAACACATTCAGATCCTTTTCGCCGGGGACCATGGTGTCGGAGGGGATGGTTTCCACGCGAGAGAAGTAACCCAGGTTGTTCAAGCGTTCCTTGCTGGCATCCACAAGCACGGTGTTGAAGGTGTCACCGGGGGCGACGGCCAGTTCGCGGCGGATGACTTTGTCCTTCGTTTTGATATTGCCTTCAATATTCACAAGACCAACGGTGGAAGGCATGCCTTCATCGATATTGTAGGTAATCTGCACCGTGT
This sequence comes from Terrimicrobiaceae bacterium, assembly GCA_041744075.1. Classification (GTDB taxonomy): domain Bacteria; phylum Verrucomicrobiota; class Verrucomicrobiia; order Chthoniobacterales; family Terrimicrobiaceae; genus JAJTZA01. Next base: position 1,575 of record JBGTLQ010000267.1, on the reverse strand, counting down.
TGGTTCCGCTGGGATAACCCTCGGGGACCATGATAAAGTCGGCATAACCGAGAATGCCATACATCTCGCGAACGGCTTTGAGGTCATTTCGCATTTTCTCCGGGGAATAGACTGAGCCCTCTTCCATGGAGAGTTTCGTGCGAATTTCTTCGGGGGTGAACACGGTGTTTCCTTCGAGGCGAAGCTCGGAGATGGTGTATTGGACGCCTTCCTCAATCACAAACGTGATGTCCACCCGTTTGTTACTGATACGATCAAATTGCACGTCGAGCACGCGGGCGTCGATGTAACCATTGTTCTGCAAGGTGCTGCGGATTTCTTCGATGTCTTCCTGGATTTGTTGATCCGTGAAACGTCCGGATTTATTGATGAAGGAAAGAATATTTGCCGGGCGGGTTGTGATGGCTTTGCGCAGTTCACGGGTGGAAACGCCTTCATTCCCGGTGAAATCAATGCGCCGCACGATGGCTTTTTCACCTTCGTAAACCGCAAAAACGACGACTGCCGAACCGCGGCTTTCATCGAGCTCCACTTTGTATTGCACATCAATTTCGTTAAAACCGCGATCCGTGTAGTATTTGACTATTTTTTGACGATCCAACTCGAGCTGCTCTTCGTTGAGCGTGCTGCCAACCTTGGATTCGAGCTCACGGCGAAGACGGCGTGTGCTGTAGAGGTCGTTTCCTTCGATGATCACTTCGCCAAGAACGGGGCGGGTTTGAACGATGACAACGACTTTCACACCGCCCTGAGTGCCTTCGCGGAAAATACGCACGTTGGAAATTTCGCCACTGAGGTAAAGATTGCGAATATCATCTTCCACAACTTGCTGGGTGTAAGGTTGACCCACTGTGGTGCGCATGTTGGCCAAGATGCGCTCTTTGGAAACGGTTGCGGGTCCTGCAAATTGCACTTCCACCTCCCGAACCGTGAGGCCATCTTGAGCGAGGGCGGATGGAATGGGAGACCAAAGGGCGATGGCGAGTGCCAGACACAGAGCGAAGCGGAGGGTCCGTGACACAGATTTTGGAAATGGCAAATCTCTCATAGTATTGATTGGCAGCTGTTCCGGAGGGTTTTGGCCGGTTTCAGAATGCAAACGCGGGCCAAAATTGAGGATGCCCAATGAAAGGTCAAGGAGGAAAGCGGACGAAAAGCAGTGCGTTTGATGGAATTCGCTATGAAAGAGCGTTGAAAGCCAGGGCTGGGTCGCTATGTTCTGGGGCTTATGCCGCTCTTTCACCCCTCCCATCTTGTTTACCGCAACGCTTTTGACACTTCTGCCGCCGGCTCCGGGGCGCTGCGGTTACGGGAAGAAATTCCTGAGGCGGATCGCTGGGATTTGAGCCTGCTTTACCCGACGGTGGATGCTTGGAGAGCGGCGATGGAAGGTGTGGCGGGCGATTTTTCCGGGATCACCGTGTTTCGAGGCAGTCTGGCGGAGTCAGCTGCGCGTCTCGCCGAATGTTTGGAGTTTGAAAAAGATATCGATCAGCGATTGGAACGGCTTTTCCATTATGCATCGCTACAAGTTTCCGAGGATGGATCCAACCCGGCTGCCCTGGGCCGGATGGG
>JBGTLQ010000266.1:0-2646 GCA_041744075.1 Terrimicrobiaceae bacterium | reverse complement strand
TTTTAGATCAGTCATGTCGAGGCTGCCAAGGTCTCGAAACTGCCATCAATCTTCTCGACCACATTTGACTATCCAATTGGATGCAGAAACCAAAAAAGGCTTGATTGGTCAGATTTCAGTATTGCGAGCTCGCTGTTTCCACACAGTCGCTTCTTTCATTGCGTACGGTACCTTCTAAGGCCGGAAGGCAGACGGGCCTTTTGTCAATTTTGTTGCCGCTTTGGGGTTTTGGAAACGAATGGAAATGTTTCCAAAAGCCCTGCACCCGGCGGGGGTCGAACCCACAACCTTTGGCTTCGGAGGCCAAAGGTGCTTACCATAGCCATAGTTGACTTTTTGTTTTGTTGCCCGTATGTTGCCCGTATTGTTATGCCAAAAATCGAAAGAGCCCCATTTACCGTTGTCAAAACCGTGGTTCATAAAGGCACCATCCACGAAAGCAAAAAGTGGAAGCTTGAGGGACGAAAGGAAGTCTTCGGGAAACGAATTCGCCAATTTTTTGAAACTGAAAAGGCTGCGCGAGAAGCGGGAAATCGACGGCTTGCCGAACTTCGATCTCACGGATTGCGTGCCACGGAACTCACCGATTTCCAACGGGCGGACGCTGCACAAGCGATTCAACTACTGAACTCTGAGGTGCCGTTGCAGGAAGTGGTCAGCTTTTACTTGGAGAACAGACGGAAGCCCTCTGATATCACCGTGTGGGAAGGGGGAATTCGCTTTCTGGAAAGCCGCGGGATTCCTGAATCTGAACTCAAGCGGAAAGCATTTGAGCGTCGCCCCGCCGAGCTGCGATTGAATGACTTCGGGGGGTATCGAAAATCTCATCGATACACCCTATTTTGTCGGCTAAAGCCCTTTCTCAAGGATTACGCGAAATTTACCATGAGAGAAGCCTCGCATAAAGCGCCGACTATCAAAAAGTGGCTGGAAAAAAAGAATTCCAACAATATCACACGTGACAACCGCAGACGGTCGATCAGTTCATTTTTCCTGTGGGGGATCGCCGAAGAGTATTGCGCAAAAAATCCAGCCGAAACATGGACAGAGCTTAAAAAGCAAGTTAATAAACTGGGGAAACGCAAACCGCCAATCCTCACCCCGGAGCAGCTACAGTTACTCCTGCACAGCGCACAAAAGCACTCACCCAACATTTGTGCTGCCTTGGCAATTTCCGTGTTCTCTGGAGCTAGGGTTTCAGAGATTGAGAAAATGAGCTGGAGCGATATCAAACTCGATGATTTGTTCATGCATGTGCCTTTAGAACATTCGAAAAGCGAAACCCGCGAAGTAAAAATACTTGATGCGCTTTTACCGTGGCTCCAAATCTACAAAGGCAGTGGTTCGGTAGTCACGAATTTTGCGAAAAAACGCAGAAAACTTTGCAAATTAATCCATCTGCAGTGGAAACACAACTTCGCTCGTCATAGTTATGGTTCCTACCGCTATACTCACACCGAAAACCTTGAAACAACTGCGTTTAGTATGGGCCACGAAGATATTAACACTTTTCGAAAGTGGTATTTGAATCGTGGTATCACACGAAAGGAAGCAGACGCATACTGGGCAATTCGCCCTGACCCCAAATACGCAGGTTTTGGTACGCAGGGCACCCAGTAATTCAGGCATCTACTTCCAGGCACCTTCCTCACCCAGCCGCTCCCAAAATCCGTTTGACAAATAGCATTGCTCCAGTTTTGAAGTCCGAGTTGATTCCCCGGAAAAGCTGCACGCGCCACTTCTGCCTGTATTGATCCAATGCGCGACACATTGGTGGAAATCGTTAAATGCCACCGCCAAATCGCATCCATAGTAAAAATCACAAAATTTCGATTAATCAGGAAAACATCATTAGGGGATAATTGGATGGGTATCTTCACGTAATGAAGACCCAAAACCTAACCCAAAGACTCGACACCCTCGACCAAATAATTAAGTCGGCCCAGGAAGCCGCCCATCGACTTCACAATGCGGAGGCACGTCTGTTGGCAGAATATGCTTTGGCGCACCTTCGCGAATCGTGGATTGCGGAAAGCGGCCAAGCGGCAAGAACTCCCCCAAAAGTGCACGAAGACGTAGCAAAGGGGTTGCGCATGCTGGAGCTCATTCTCGAATCGCAAAAGCCTGCAGGATCGCAATTAGAGTAGAGTAGGCTCGTTTCCAAAAGCAAATCTCTGAAAAAACATGATTACACACGAACACATTTCGGGTTACGACACGCATGCTGAGGCCTGGGCGACGCGAAATCGCTTAGGCCAGAATTGGGTGCATGAACACCTAGAAAAACCGGCCATTCTTTCTATGGCAGACTTTCGCCCAGGTGAGGAAGTCGTTTGCCTCGGCTGCGGGAGCGGAGAAGAGGTCCGGTTGATTGAGGAATCAGGAGCTAAAGTGATTCTCGGCGTTGATAAAAGTGCTGCCCTCTTGGAAAGGGCCAAAGCATGGAATCCGGAAACCGCTTTTCAAAACGGAGACATCTCGGCCCCCGAGCTTGAGCCAGAGTGCTGTGATGTCGTTTTTTCCAGCCTTGCCATGCATTATGCAGAGGATTGGTCGGTCTGTTTACAGGCTGTGCAACGTGCCCTACGAAAAAATGGTCGGTTCATTTTTTCCACACACCATCCATTTCTATGGTCGGCGGCTACC
>JBGTLQ010000265.1:0-5305 GCA_041744075.1 Terrimicrobiaceae bacterium | reverse complement strand
CAACTTTTTCAACGGAGTGGTGTTACCTCTCTCACAACCATGAAAATCCCAATCACACTCGCCATCCTCGGTCTATCCCTCAGCATTGTTTCGGCACAAATGCCGGACAATCCTCCGACAGGGGCTCCCCCACTTGAACGTTCTGGAGATAATGCCAGAGAGAACATCAAGGACCGCGTTAAAGACCGCATTAAAGATAAAATGTTGAAGGGACTGTCCCCCGAAAATCGGACACGGTTTGAGGAAGCCCGCAAAAAAGCCCTTGAGGACCCCAAAATTGCTGAACTCAGGGAAAAAGCAGAATCCAGCAACCGCGAATTTTTTAACGCGATGCGGACCAAAATGAATGAGATCGATCCCGGCTTGGAGCAAATCCTCAAAGACAGCCGTGGGGAAATGTCTGGGAAAGACGGAAAGGCTCGGCGCGAGGGACCCGGAGGTGACAAGGGGATGGCATCTCTCACCGAAGCGGAACGCCAGCGGCTGAATGCCGCACGTGATGTCGCCAAAGCAAATCCCGCTGTACAGGCCGCCGAGAAAAAACGCAACGAAGCCAAAACACCTGAAGAACGTCATGCAGCCAGCCGTGAGTTCGCCAAATCGGTCCGCAACGCGATCATCAAGCTCGACCCCTCCATGGAGGCCATTCTTGATAAAGTTAATCCCGGCAAAAAAGGCGGCAAACGTGACAAGCAAGCGCCGAGCGAAGGTTAGATCCTAGAAAAATAACTTCAAATTTCTGCCAGCCCGGCTTTCTTGTTGATCTTTGGGCTGGCAGTGATTGAGTGGGAAAATATCTGCGTTTTCCGCTTTATCGATGTCCGAATCTGATCCCGCGTCTCCCGCCCAAACCGGTTTTCGGAGCATTCTCCGTCTCATTCTCGGGTATCCCCGTCTCCTTTGGATCATCATTCTGCTGGCGTTTCTGTCCAGCTTGGTCAGCGCCCCCACCCCTTATCTTGCGAAGATCATCATCGATGATCTGATTTTTCGTGGGAGTGCCGGGGAAGCCGTCACGGGCTGGCTCGGGATTTCTCAGACGGTTTGGATGATCGGGGGCATCGTGGTTTTGGGGATTTTGCTCAAACTGTTGGGGAGCCTTTTGGGGGGATGGCAATGTCATTTCATCCTTCAAATCACAAGAAATGCGCTATACGAAACCCGGCTCAAGACGGCGTTGACCCTCATGGGAGGCAAGCAAAAAGACATGGAGAAGCTGGAAGCGGGCCGGATCGCCTCACGCCTCGGCTTTGATGTGAATCAAATGGATGGGGCGATTTTTATGATCCTCCGGAATTTTTTGACCAGCGTGTTTTTGGTGTTGGTTGTGGTGGGGTTCATGCTTTTTCTGAATGTGTGGCTGACGGTGGTGGTCCTGGCGACAATGCCCTTCACAGCCGCCCTCACGATGTGGTCCTATGGGCGTTTGCACAGGTTCAACCTTGCCGAGTCAGATCGTTCCGCCGACTTGAATGCCACAGCCTCCGAGACCTTTGGAGCCCTGCGCATCATTCGCACCTTTTCTGCTGAACCATTCTTTTTGGACCGATTCCGTGAGAAGGCGGAATCCCTCAGGTTTCATGGGCTTCACCATTGGACATTTTTCCACACCGTCAATTTGCTGCTCGTCCTTCTCAGCAGTCTCGGAGGAGACATCTTTTTGTTTGTTGGCGGGATATTGGCCATCCAGGGCGATATCACCTTTGGTTCATTTTTTGCCTTTTATGCGTACCAAGCCATGTTGTGGGGACCGATTGCCACACTCCTGAATGCCGGGCAAATGCTACAAACCGGAACCGCAAGTGCAGAAAAGCTCGAGGAACTCGGGAGAATTCCGCAGGAACCCTACCTGTCACGAGCCAGCAAATCTCCTGATAAATTTGTTGGCAGGGTGACCGTCGAAAACCTGGATTTTTTCTATGATGAGAGTGAACCGATCTTGCGGGACTTGAGCTTTACGATTGAGCCCGGGCAGATGATTGCTCTGGTTGGACAGTCAGGGTCCGGCAAAACCACGCTCGCGAGTTTGTTTCTGGGGATGTATTTGCCGACTGGCGGAAAATTCCTTTTGGATGGCTGCGACATTCGTGATTGGGATTTGCGCAAGCTCCGCGCCAATATGGGAGCCGTGCTTCAGGAAGCCACTCTCTTTAATGATACGGTCCGAACCAACCTCTGCTTGGGCAAAGAATACCCAGAAGCAAGGATCTGGGCCGCGCTGGCAGGAGCCCATATTGACGACTATGTGCGCTCGCTGCCAAATCAGCTCGATGAAATGGTCGGCATCAATGGCACCCGATTGTCGGGGGGGCAACGTCAACGCATATCCATTGCCCGCGTGTTTCTAAAAAATCCGTCATTTCTGATCTTGGATGAAGCAACAAGCGCCCTCGACAGCGAAACAGAAAAAGCCATCCAAAGATCGTTCGACGCCTTGCTGGCAGGCCGCACCTCCGTTGTGATCGCGCACCGGCTCTCTACGATTTTTCAAGCAGATCAGATTTTGGTGCTGCACCAGGGTCGATTGGTGGAACAAGGCACCCATGAAGAATTGGTCGCACGCCCAACGGGGCACTACCGAGAACTTTATGAAGCCCAAGTGGAAGGAATGATTCCCATGAGCGGTGCCACCCGCAAACCCTGGAGTCGATCCCAAACATGAGTCCCGCCGATCTCCACCCCTCAGTGGTGAAAAACTCACCTCTGGTGAGCGATACCTACATCACCACTCAAAGCGGTCTGCGCCCGGTCGTTCCTCCGCAATGGATGCGAAAAGGTTTGATCGCAGTTGTCATCGCCACGGTGCTATGCACGGCAGGCGTTCTTTTGAGTCCGATGGATGAATTTGTTATTGCTCCCGGCGAAGTGCGCCCGGCGGACTTTCTGTTTATCTTCAGCCGGACTGACGGCATTCTTGAATCGGTGTTGGTTGACGACGGCGAAACCGTGGTCCCCGGTCAAGTGCTTGCGAGATTGGATCCCTGGGAAAACACCAAGCTTTTGGAGGAGATTCAGGGGCAAATCGAACAAGCCAAAGCTGAACTGACCTTGCATGAGGCTGCCGAGAGGAAGATCACTGCCGCCCCCGTGCCGCCAGAATTTCTGTTCAGTGCCTTGGAGGTGGAGCGCCAGCAGGAAGTTCAGGGAATCCAACAGGATTACCTTCGCCGACTCAAACAATTGGAGACAAGCGGGGCAGCCGCAGGCACGGAACTGCTCAGTGTTCGCCTCCAACTCATCGCTTCCGAGGCTCTGCTCAAGCGCAGTCAGCAGGCCAACGAATTGTTCACCGGATCGTATGGCGCCGCAGCCCGCGAAGAGGCTCAATCCAGGAAAGCCATGGCCAAGGCCAGCCTGCGCAGTTTGGAGAGCCGTCTTGCAGCGGCAAAAACTGACTTAAAGCGGTTGGAAATCACAGCTCCGCAAGCGGGCACGATCCTCTCCACAGCAAGCCGGTTTCCCGGAGAGAAAGTTGCAGCCGGGGAACCCCTGTTCAAGATTTCCTCCACAACCACCACAGAACTTCGCCTGTATGCCACCGAGGATCGGGTGAATCTCATTCATCCCGGTCAATTGGTCAGGTTTCGCGCCAATAACAACCCCGACCGCCTCGCCCCACTGGCCACAGGCCGGGTCATCGAGGTGGCCCTTGATCGTGAACTCGAGCAAGAGAAAGAACCCCAAAGCCCACGCTCGCCGTATCGAATCAAAGTCGCCGTGGAAAATGCCCCCTATCCCCTTGCTGTGGGTGCCACGGTCCAAGCCGAAATCCTGATTGCCCGCAAACCCTTCTGGCGCGTTCTTGCCATGAAAACCTCGGCGGACCAAGCCGTGTTTTGAGAGGTTTCTTGGCCGGGCATGGGATCTAAAGTAGAGTGGTCATTCTGGATGAATCCACATACCACCAAACTCATCACCGCTGACAAAGCCCGAATCTGGCATCCCTTCACCCAAATGAAGGCCTGGTCCGCACCCGAACATGAACCGATTGTCTTGGTGGATGGAGAGGGCGCCATCCTTCGGGACAGCGAGGGCCGCGAATACATTGATGGAAATTCTTCCATCTGGACAAACATCCACGGACACCGCCATCCCGCGATCACAAAAGCCATCAAGGACCAACTCGACAAAGTGGCCCATGTCTCTTTTTTAGGTTCCACAAACCAGCCGGCCATTGAACTCGCTGAGCGTCTGGTAGCCCTTCAACCCGACTCGCACCTGACACGGGTTTTCTACTCCGATGATGGTTCCACGGCCGTCGAAGTCGCAATGAAGATGGCCCTTCAATATTGGCAGTTGACGGATCACCCGGAACGAAATCAGTTTCTGGCGTTTGCGAATGCGTATCATGGTGACACAGCAGGGGCTGCCAGTCTCGGGGGGCTGGGAACATTTTTTGATCGGTTTGGGGCAATCCATTTTGACGCACGTCATGTCACCGATTTATCCGAGTTGGAGGCTTTACCCTCAGAAGTCACGTCGAAGCTGGCAGCAGTCATTATCGAACCGAAAGTCCAAGGAGCGGCTGGCATCCGACTATGGCCGGAGGGGATGTTAACAACGCTCCGTGCATGGTGCGACCGGGTGGGTGCGCTGCTCATCTTTGACGAGGTGCTCACTGGATTTGGAAGGACGGGTCGGATGTTTGCCTGTCAGCACGAAGCGGTGGTGCCCGATTTTCTCTGCCTCGCCAAAGGGCTCACGGGGGGATACCTGCCACTGGCTGCAACCCTCACCACGGAACGTGTCTATGAGGCATTTCTGGGAGAATTCCATGAACTCAAAACGTTTTATTATGGCCACAGCTACTGCGGCAACGCTTTGGGATGCGCGGCCGCACTTGCCAGCTTGGAAATCTTCGAGAACGAACACGTGCTGGAAAATTTGCAGGAAAAAATTTTGTGGCTTGAGGAATTGCTCGGTGGTTTAGCCTCCCTTCCCCAAGTCGCAGAAATCCGACGTTGTGGGTTCATAGCCGGGGTCCAACTTCAAAAAGCTCCCGGTGTGCCCTGCGATTGGCGGCAGCAAACCGGAGCCCGTGTGTGCGTCGCTGCGCGAAAACACGGACTCCTCACCCGACCAATTCTGGATACGGTGGCCTTGATCCCACCGCTTTGTGTCAGCAAAGATCAGCTCTCATCAGCCGTTCAGGCCTTGGAATCAGCGATCCAAGAAGTGAGCCACGACTGAATCATTGCTGGTTTGTTAAGGAACACGATTTGTTGCCGCAATCTCTTGGGTTACTAACTGGATGTCTTGAGTATATCTTCGAACTCCTCAAGTGCCTTGCGGGGCCCGATGTATT
>JBGTLQ010000264.1:0-9859 GCA_041744075.1 Terrimicrobiaceae bacterium | reverse complement strand
GGCCCGCGCCTTCCTTCATGGGGATCCCGGAGCGATCAGTATCTCGCAACGGGTCTCCGCTCGCCAATGGCAGAACAGCAAGTTTTATCGGGAGTCCGGCTATCAACGTTTGGGACTCAAGTATGAACTCGCCGCGTTGGTGCCCGACGTCACTCACACCAGCCTCGCCGCCGTATCCGTTCTCCGATCCCGGGATTTTTCCGAGCGGGACCGGAAGATCTTGAATCTTCTTCGACCTCACCTCGGGCGCGCGTGGCGAAACACTTTGGTCGCCAAGCCGATCCCCTCACCGGCGCAGATCCGGCAAATCTTTCCTCAATTGAGTGATCGAGAATCAGAGGTGCTTTTCTGGATCACCGAAGGCAAACAAAACCGGGAAATTGCCATCATATTGCAGCGCAGCCTGACGACCATTCAAGAACACGTGGAAAATCTGCTCCGCAAACTCGGAATGGAAAATCGCCACGTCATGACGACTTTTGCGCTCCGTGCGTTGATCCAAGGTTGATCGCGGATGCGCGCAGGCTCGTCCGATCCAGCTAATCCCTTTTTTCCAAACAAATGGGTCAGTCCCGAATGGCGCTAACTTAAGGCGGTTTTGGGATGTTTTTCTTGATCTGAAAAGTTGGTGATTTCCGGGCTTTCCAGGATAAGTATTTGTGTAATCTCGCGCATCTCGTCGATGATTTTGTCCATGGCTCACGCAGCCGTCCGTGATCCCAACCGAGAAGACAAGATCACACATTTGAGAGAGCTTGCGGTCCACGCACCCGGCATACTTCAATTTTTTGCCTCCGAATTGTTAGAGGATGGCTCCTATGCCGAAGCAATGAAAGGCTGTAAGATCGTATTCCACACGGCCTCCCCGTTCGTACTAAAACCAGAAGATGCGCAGCGGGATTTGATTGAGCCAGCGAAGCAAGGAACCATCAATGTACTAGAGCAGGCGAACAAAACACCGTCAGTTGAGCGGATTGTTCTGACGAGCAGTTACCTCGCGACAATCGGGGACAACGCGGACCTCAAAGATAAGGGGAAAACAACCCTGACGGACGAGGACTGGAATACAACCTCGTCACTGACTCACCAGCCCTATGCCTACTCAAAGACTCTCGCCGAACGTGAAGCCTGGCGGATTGCCGGAACACAAGACCAATGGGACCTGGTGACGATTAATCCCGCCTTCGTCATGGGGCCGGGTATTAGTCCGCATGCTACCTCCGAATCCTTCAACTTCGTCAAAGATTTCGCGAATGGAAAACTAGCCAGCGGCATTCCAAACATCGGGATGGTCATTGTCGATGTTCGTGAGGTCGCTGAAGCGCATCTCCAAGCCGCCTTTCGGCCTGAGGCGAGCGGGCGCTATCTCGTCTCGGGGCACGATGGAAGCATCCCGGACATCGTTGACATCCTTAAAGTTGAATTTGGAGCCAACAAGTTTGCCTTCCCACAACGCGTCCTGCCAAAGTTTATGACATGGTTGCTCGGCCCCATTATAGACAAGACCATTACACGAAAGTATGTGGCCAGAAATGTGGATCATCCGGTTATGGTCGATGCCAGTAAGAGCATCAAAGAACTCGGTATCCACTACCGCCCGCTTACCGAAACCATGAAAGAAATGTTCCAGCAATTAATCGATGCTGGGATCGTTTCGCCCAAATAGTCGATAATCCAATCCTAAAACACCTTAGCTCTTCGCCTCTAAGCTAGCAAAGACCCTAGACAAAAAGACTATGACAACAAATATGCAAAAAGACAGCAGAACAGGTCTGGCGATCATTGGCGCAACCGGTTTGGTTGGCAAAGCGATATACCGGATTCTGGATCGAGAGAGATACCGGATTTCGGTTGTCGGACGCTCGGTTGACAAACTCAAAAGCGCATTCCCGGAGGCCGAAGCGCATCTGACTTGGGCTGACTTCGAAAGCAGCAACGCAACGAGTTACGATGCGATTGTCAACATGGCGGGCTCAAACGTTTCGGATACAAGATGGACCGCCGCCTACAAACAGGTGATGATCGACAGCCGGATTAACGCGACGCAAATGTGCGTCAGAAAATGTGCCAAGAACCCGCAGATCCACCTTGTCAACGCGTCTGCGGTCAGTGCCTATGGCTTCTACACCGAGCAGGGCTTGCTTTTCACGGAGGATGACCGGGACAAGCGCAACGGTCCGGCCTTCCTGCAGGATCTCATCGACAAATGGGAAGTAGCCGCGCTTGAAGCCGAGTGACTTGGCAGCTCGGTTGCCATGGTCCGCACCGGAGTGGTGTTCGATCCGGAAGAGGGCGCATTTCCCGCGCTGATGAAGCCATTCCAATGGTTCATTGGCGGTAAGATCGGCACCGGTCGCCAGATGTTGTCCTGGATCAGCACCGAAGATGTGGCACGCGCGGTCGTCTTCCTGCTGGATCACAGGGAGGTAACCGGGCCGGTTAATCTGACCTCACCGGGCGCTTTAAGCAACCACATGTTTGCCAAGGCCCTCGGCCGGGCACTTGGCAAACCGAGTTTCTTTCCGACACCCGCCTTCATCATCCGTGCCAGCATGGGCCAGATGGGAGATGAATTGATCGTCAAAGGACAGCATGTCAATCCGAAGAAATTGATCGAGGCCGGATTTCACTTCAAGCACCCGACCATCGAAAGCTACCTTACTGAAATATTCGCTGATCAATCGTAGTATTTGAGCGAGAGGTTTCTTTATTCATGAGCCTCGGAGCTTGGTCGTTCAGTGGACGGTCGTTGTAGGGAATGAGGGGCAAGCAATCACTCGCGCTGGCCGGTCCTCTCCGATTAACGAATGTTAACAACGACCCCGGATTCCACTTTTGACGCCAGTCGAATCACATCCCAGTTGGCCAGCCGTACGCATCCATGACTTTCAGAGCGTCCAATGGTATCGGGAGAGCTGGTTCCGTGCAGCCCAATCCCCTTTTTGTTGAGTTGAATCCAAATCACTCCCACGGGGTTGTTGGGTCCGGGAGGCAGGATATGGAAATCGCTGCTGCGTTTCCCTTGCTCCAACATGGCTTTGTCATAACGGAAATCCGGCATCTTGGCGACTCCTGTAACCTTCCATTCCCCAATGGGAGATTCAGTCTGATTGGATCCGATGGTGACGGGATAAGCAGCAATAAGTTGATCATTTTCGTAAAGGCTTAGCATGTTAATTTTGGTATCCACCTTTACTGACATAACCTTTTCTTTGGTCCCATTTTGGGAGTCTTTGCTGTCCCCAGCTTCGAGATCAGCCTTTTCCGTGGCATCGGCATCATTTTCATCTTGCTTTTCTGTTGGAAGCTTCAGATCCTTAACTGCGGTCAGATCAAACGGCTCAACATTGGGGACCTTCACGGATTCCCCCACTTTCAGGTTGCTGAGTTTTTCGGGGTTTAGCTCCTCAAGAAGCTCCTGATCCGTGTGAAACCTTTCAGCAATGGCTTCCCCAAGTGAGCGGTAGGGCATGGACTTGAGATCGGACTGAGCCTCGACATCCTCAGGTAACTTGCCAACGTTTTCGAGATCAGCTTCGCTTACGGTATAATCGATAAAAATTGGGTCGGCACTGCTAAGATCAAGATCGTTCACGTTCGGTATGTCCTCACTATTGGTCTTTGTGGTTTCCTCACGCTCGTTTTCGGATGCAGGAGCAGTGAGCCCATTTGCCACTCGATACAACTCCAAAGCGCGAAGAGTAAAATCACCGTGCCGCCCATCGATTTTTCCCGGTGAAAAGTCCGCACGGTCCAAGAAAATCTGTAAACGCACGGCGGCAGTTTTGTCAGGTGAAAGCGAGGACCTTTGCAAGTTCGCCTCCCATGCAACCAAGGATAGCACTGGGATAAGAGATATTACAAATGTTAAAAGCGTTCGTCCCTTTCGAGACTTTGGGAATCTTTTTGCAAATGCGGTGACTGCTGCGGTGTCGTAAATCATAATTTGAGCTCGCTCACGTTCGGCATGAAACCCGGTGAGTTGCGATGAGGTGTAGGTCAAATTCTCGCCAGACCAGAGATCAAGCACTTTGAGAAAGATACTGACGACGCAAAATGGTGATACTTGTCCCGGCGAGATAATTCCCAAGAACAGCATTGTTTGCTCCGATGGTGACCCCTGTTCCCACATTCCAGAATACCCCATAATCGCTGCCATTGCTCGGACCTGGATTAATGACAGTGACCATTGAGTTGACTGATGTGATTAAGGTGGTGCTGATCTGGAACACCCAATAGGCATCGTCCATGCCCTGGCCATCAAGAACCAACGCTCCATTCAAGGTCGCTGCTCCGTCAAAGAAATATACTCCCGAATTCAATGTCATGCCGCCCATGTCCATGTTGCTGAGAATCTCGTCCTGCGGCATAAGCGCCAGAGCCGTCTTTACCATGAGCAGATCCGCTTGGGCTTGCTCCGTCTCAGGTCCGGTGGCAATGATGGTTCCGTTTTCGATCACGGCCGGAGGAAAGCCCGTGATGCCGGTGGTCGCTCCCGGAAATAAACCGACATTTCCATTGCTAATGACCGTGCCCACCACACCTGTGCTTGTAATCGCCGTGCCACCCAAAATCGTAAAGTCCTCTGCAGAGAGAAGGATCGAGCTTTCAGCTTGAGGAACCCACAGGAGAAGAGCGCAAGCCATAGTCGTGAAATATTTGGTGTTCATACTTTGCATGATCTACCCTGATTCCATCGACGCCTATTGGGTGTTCACCCTACTGATCCCGTTGCGCCGAAAAATGCCATTTGCAATGTCCTAAGTGAGAAGAGCGCTAAGCGACAATTTCGCACAGAAATGCTGTTGCACCGTCGATTGAGCCCGTTGGTAGCGATATTCATACAATCGGAAATAACACAAAGACCCATGCAAGATCAGATTTCACAATTCCCGCATTTATCGGCATTTGTGCTTAACCATAAAATTCCTTGAAAATAGCTGACCACCTCCGCCCATCAGGGCCACCCCCGAAATGCCTATGGGTTAGCTGAGTCATCGCAAGGAAGCGTTTGTTCAAGCATGGTCGATCACATCGACAATATTTTACGCACATGAAATCTGCCGCTCTTGAAAAAGACCTTATGATACCCTCAGGGTAAACTCTTAGTCGTGAGGGCTTGCGGTATTTAGCAAAGCGGCTAATAATTCATTGAAATTATGAAACTTTTTACTCTCATTGCTGCCGCTGCTGCCATCGTTTGTCTTTCTGGTTGTGAGGATCGTGACACAACAACCTCCACCCCATCGCCAACTCCGAGTATGACACCCCCCACGACTCCGTGATAATCTGCTTCATTAAGAAGCAGTGAACGAATTAGGATGGGGGCGTGCGGAGGCACATGCGGCAATGTTATGACTCCAAGCCACCAGTGCCCCTTCAGCAACGAGTTCTGATCAGAATCACGAGCCTTTCTCCTCGACCCTTCGTTCGGTATTGGTTAAACAATAGAAATGCTTCGAAAAATTTGGATTGAGGTCCGTTCTTCACTGTGGTTTGTGCCGGGGCTTCTCGTGTTTTTTGGCATTTTATCTGCCCTAGCCCTCATTCAATTAGATCTCAATTTCTTGGACCAGTCTAAAAATCGTGGTGAGAGCTATTCGTTTTTTGGGTCCGGGGCAGAAGGTGCGCGCGGAGTGCTGGGCACCATTGCAGGATCAATGATCACAGTGGCGGGTGTGGCGTTTTCCATCACCATCGTGACACTTTCCCTGGCATCCACACAATACACACCACGTATTCTTCGTAATTTTATGAGGGATCGGGCCAATCAAAGCGTGCTGGGGGTCTTCTTGGGGGTTTTCGTTTATTGCTTGGTGGTCCTTAGGACCGTTCGCGGGGCAGATGCATCCGGAACGGAGTTCGTCCCGCAGATAGCAGTCTTTGGGGCCTTGGTGCTGGCACTGGTCTCCATTGGATTTCTGATCTTTTTTATTCATCACACGGCGGCTTCGATCCAAGCGTCCTATATTCTTAATGCAATCAGTCGGGAAACCCTTGGCGCCATCAATCAGCTCTATCCGGATTCGTGGGAGGCCGACAATTCCATGACTTTTAACGCTGATAAATCCAAGAAATGGCACCCAATTTATTCCTTCTGTTCCGGCTATCTCCAGAATCTGGACACTACTGCCATTATTGAGTTTGCCGATAAAGAGGCAGTCACTCTGAGGGTGGACCATTCCGTGGGTGATTTTGTTGTGGAAGGATCGGCCATTGCGTTTGCCAGTCGCCACCTGAATGACGGGCAATCCCGTGCATTCATGGAATTTGCGGTTGTGGGTCACTTTCAAACCGTCGAGCAGGATGTCCGATTTGGGATCCGTCAGATCGTTGATATTGCTTTGAAAGCCCTCTCCCCAGGGGTGAATGACACCAGCACTGCTGTTTCCTCTCTCTACTACCTTTCCGTCATTGGTCATCGAATAGCTGGCAGAAAACTCCGATCGTTGTTCGAATCCGGCGATGAATCCAAGGTGATCTCCCTGGTTCCCACATTTCATGATTTTTTGGCACGCATCTTTGATGAAATTCGCCTCTGCTGCGAAGGAAATGTCACCATTTTGATACAGATGCTCAATTGTTTGCGATTGATCGCCCATGGCACTCGAAGTGAGGAGAGAAAAAACAGCTTGGTCATTCAGGCCAATCTAATCCGGCGAACCGCAGATCTTTATGTCGGTTTTAAATATGATCGTGCGAGAATCAATGACGCCATCGAAGCCCTTCGATCATACCTCGAAATTGGCAGAGACTCCCTGCCGGACCTTGATGGGGAAGGTGGCGAGGCAGCAAAAACTGGGTGTTAATGCATCGTTTTTGGCTGCAACGATGATGCGATCATTGATGCAGAGATATGTGGCAATGACGTGGGATTCAACACGGTCATTGAGCATTGCATCCGAGACATCAATCCCGATGACCTTGCGACACCTTTGCGCTGCGGCAATGGCAAATACCCCTGTTCCACTGCCAATATCGAGCAGTGAGGTGTGCGGTCCGGCTTCGAGAAGGTTGAGCGAGAGCTCTGTCTCGGCCGCCATGTCTCGAAAATTGGCATGGGTCTGATCATATCGGTCGGCTTCGTCCCCGCGAATGTAATCACGTCCGATCGGACGGAATTCATCCCAGTGCCATGTCATGCTTTGAGGCAGGTGCTTCATGATGGGGTATTTGCTGACTCCGAGTCTTATACTAAGATCCCCAAAGTCTGCAAGGTGCTGACAAAGGGGAATTACCTGCGAGAAGAGGTTTTTTAGAGCTGAAACTAGCTGGGAGCCATTCGAAAGATTCGTCGCATACTCTTGGCAGTGTCATGCTCCGGGAACATCTCGATATCTGCGGGCCGGTTCGAGCTTGAACGGAGAGGGACAGTCATCGAATGCGTGCCTAAAAAGTTCGTCAGACTTGCTTGGAGTGTTGAGGATGAACCATGTGTGACGCAAAAACCGCTGTCTAGTTGGCCGTCATTCCTCTATTGCTGCTTCATGTTTGTGAGAAGAGCTGCGATTTTTAGTGTTCTATTTGGATTTGTGTTTGGTGGGATTCTTGAGGCTCAAAATCCCTCACCATCGAATGCACCAAGCTCTCCTTTCAGCCAGACGGCTCTCCTCACCCTACCTCCTTCTGATGGTCCGGTCGTTGTTCAAGCCGGCTTTCAATTACTCGATATCAACCAGATTGAGGACCAAGCTGAAACGTTTGAATTTTCCGGTATTTTGACACTTCGTTGGAAGGACTCCCGGCAGGCTTTTGATCCCGCAGCGGAGGGGGTGGCGGAAAAAATGTATCTTGGAAACTTCCAGTTTAACGAGCTCTCGCCCTCTTGGTATCCTGAGGTGGTTTTACGGAACGTCGCAGGACTCTTTGAAAAGGCGGGCGTTGTATTTAGAGTCAGCCCAGATGGCACCTGCCTGCTCACACAGAGTGTCAACGCTGTGGCCAAGACCCGGCTCAATCTCCGCCGCTACCCATTTGATCGCCAGCTGTTGGAAGCGGAGTTTATGGTGCTGGGATTCAACAACAAGGAGGTTGTGATGGAGGCATTGCCGATGCAGGAGGTGAACCCATCCACGATCCGAATTCCGCAATGGAATCTGAAATCCATCAGCACCATCGTTCGCGACACGCCCGCGAGCTACCTGAGCGACGCGGACATGTCATCCACCATGATTTTGCAAATGGAGGTGCGCCGCTACGCCATGTTTATCATGCGGTTGGTGGTCATGCCGCTGTTTCTTGTGGTGATACTATCCTGGTCGGTTTTCTGGATGGACCGGGCCTCGCTCGGGGATCGGATGAGTGTGTCGTTTGTCGGGCTTCTCACAGTCGTGGCTTACCAAATTGTGTTGGGAGATATCCTTCCTCATATTTCGTATGTGACCCTCATCAATGGGTTCCTCAACTTCAGCTTCTTTATCATGTGCGCCACCGTGGTCGCCAATTTGATTGTGGGATCCTATGACCGCTCAGGAAACCCGGAGGCAGGCGATCGGTTGGACAAGGTTTGTCGATGGGCCTTCCCGCTGGCCTATGCGCTTCTCCTCGCGCTGGCCCTGATCTTGGCGTTCACGCTTTATTAGTTTCGTTCACCTTGTCACTGCGCTTCAGTCGAGGGGCAGCAGTCAGCAACTCCTTGGTGTAGGCGGTTTGAGGGTGAAGGAATATTTTTTCGGCATGGCCGTATTCGACCACTTCACCATGACGCAACACGGCGACATGGGTGCAGAGTTCGCGGACCACGCTCAGGTCGTGGCTGATAAACACGAGCGTGATCGCGTGATCTTCGCGCAGCTTGCGTAGCAATTCCAGTATCTGGGCTTGGATCGAAACATCCAGCGCGGAGACGGCCTCATCGAGGACCAAAACTTTCGGGCTTGCGGCCAGTGCCCGGGCAATGCCAATGCGCTGAGCTTGTCCTCCCGAGAATTCGTGGGGATGTCGGTCCAGAGCGTCGTTGGGGAGTCCGGTTTGTTCGAGCAATTCCTGCATGCGGGCTTCCTGTTCTTTGGGATTTGTTTGATTGGCCAATAAGCGGAGTGGTTCTTGTAGGATTGAGCGGATGGTCATGCGCGGATTGAGGGAGGACGCCGGGTCTTGGAACACAATCTGAACTTGGCTGCGATAGGCGCGAGGATCCCGCATCCAATCACCCAAGGTTCGATTGAGATAGGAGACCTGTCCCTCGCTTGGCTCAAGCAGGCCACAAAGGATGCGGGCCAATGTCGATTTGCCGGAGCCCGACTCACCGACAATTCCGAAGGCGCTTCCCTTGGGGATGGTCAGGCCGACCGACTTCAATGCCAAGAAGGGGGCCGTGGCAGGAGCAAACCACCCACCGCGCAGGGGACGGAATTGTCGGATCACCCCCTTCATCTGAAAAAGCTCCGGGGAATCAACCTTCGCGACCGGAGCCCGATCCGGGGAAGGAAGGCACGCGAGCAGGTTCTTGGTGTAGTCGTGGTTGGGGTGGTTCAGAACGTCGCAGGTGCGGCCACTTTCCACAATTTCCCCGTGACGCATGACCATGACATTCTCGCAAATTTCGGAGACCAGGGCGAGGTCATGGCTGATAAAAAGGAGCGCGGTTTGTGAGGTTTTTATGCGGTCTTGGAGAAGGTCCATCACCGCTCGTTGCACGGTCACGTCCAAGGCCGTGGTGGGTTCGTCAGCGATGAGCAAGTCCGGTTGATTCGCCAGGGCCATGGCAATAACCACTCGCTGACGCATGCCGCCGGATAGTTCGTGGGGGTAGCTGCGGGCGCGTTGTGCGGCGTGAGGAATACGCAGGGTGTCGAGCAGTTCCACAGATTCCTTCCAGGCCTCGCGGTGCGAACACCCGCGGTGGAGACGAATCGAT
>JBGTLQ010000263.1:0-6648 GCA_041744075.1 Terrimicrobiaceae bacterium | reverse complement strand
CAGATATAGTATTTAACCTGCTTTTTAATTTCTTCGGGTGAATGCGCCATACGCTTTGGTAACTTCGTTTAAAATGGATGGATTGGAATATACGAGAGTTGAATACATTTTAAGCCATCAAACTTCAATGCGCGTAAGCCGCGCTGGGAATGTTCGAGAGCAAATAAAAGAGCGGAAAAAGGAAGATCCACACCAGATCCACAAAGTGCCAGAAAAGCCCGCCCACTTCCACACGGTTGGCAAGATGCTCAGGGTTTTGCCGCCACATCTTCCGACAAGCCAGCCAGAACCAGGCCAGCACGATCATCCCCCCAATCACATGCAACGCATGCAGACCGGTCATGGTGAAATAGATGGCGTAAAACGGACTCTTGGACGGAAAAATATCGTGAGAAAATTTTCCATAATACTCATAGCTCTTGATCATCAAAAAGCACGCCGCCAATGCCAATGTGATCCCCATAAAGATCTGAAACTTCCCGTAGTTTCGCATCTTCAGCTCTGCCCAAGCCATGATCACCGTGATACTCGAAGCGATCAGCACAAGCGTGTTGATAAATCCGAGCATCACATTGAGATCGCCACCCCATGGAATGCCCGAAGCCTCAGAGCCCAGCTTCAAAAACACAAAGGCCGAGAACAGCCCACCAAACAGCATGACTTCCGATGCCAAAAACAGCCAGATGCCAATCTTGGCGTTCCAAAGTCCGGTGTCAGGCCGGGCGGATACGGTGTAAGGAATTTCCATAAATCAATTTTAAATAAATATTCAGTTCAACCTAATGACCATGCCTTCGCCTAGTGCTTTGCCGGGGCTGTACCATGCTCCACAGCGCTTTGCTCCATGGCTTTTTCGGTGGCTGCGGGCTCGTCCTTTGGCTTCTCCCACTGTGGGTAAAAATCCGTGTCATGCCCTGGCACACTGTATTCGTAAGGCCCACGGTAAACTGCGATAGGCCCAACGAAATTCCCATGAGGCGGCGGAGTCGGTGTCGCCCACTCCAAAGTCGTGGAGTTCCATGGGTTGTCCCCCACTTTTTTGCCGAACTTCGCACTCATAAACAAATTGATGATGAAAGGAATCTGAGCCAGAGCCAACAGGAAGGCGGAGTTGGACATCAAATCATTCATCCAGAGATAATTCTGTGCCAGTTCCCATGACGACCCGCCGTCATACCAGCGACGGTGCATTCCCGCCATACCCTGAATGAACATCGGCATGAAAATCCCATTCATCAGAATCAGCGATGGCCAGAAATGGGCATGACCCAAAAAGGTGTTCATCTGGCGCCCCGTAATCTTTGGATACCAATAATAAATCCCCGCAAACAAACCAAACATGGTCCCCGGAGCCACAACATAATGGAAGTGACCAATCACATAGTAAGTATCATGCAAATGAAGATCGGTAAGATTGAAAGCCAGCGGCAAGCCCGTCAGTCCCCCAATCCCAAACATCGGAATAAACGCCGTGGCAAACAACATCGGCACCGTAAACCGGATCGACCCACCCCATAGCGAAATAATCAGAGCCGTCAGCAAGATCACCGACGGGATCGAGATCAACATCGTAGTGGTTTGGAAAAACATACTCACCGTCGTCCCCATCCCAGTCAGATACATGTGGTGAGCCCACACAAAGAAACTCAAAAAACCCAAAACCACAGCCGCGCCAACCATCGTCCGGTAGCCCCACAGAGGTTTGCGTGAGTTGTTTGCGATGATTTCCGACACAATGCCGATCGCCGGCAAAATCAACACATACACTTCCGGATGTCCCAAAAACCAAAATAGATGCTGATACAAAAGCGGACTCCCCCCACCCGAATACCCCTCCAGCACATTCCCACCGACCACCAACCCGGCTGGCATAAAGAAACTGGTCTCCGCCAAACGATCCATCAACTGCATCACTGCAGCGGCTTCCAAAGGCGGGAACGCAAGCAAAAGCAAAAATGCCGTCACCAACTGTGCCCAACAGAAAAATGGCAAACGCATCCAAGTCATCCCCTTCGCGCGGAGCTGAACAATCGTCGTGATAAAATTAACGGAACCCAGCAACGACGAACTGATCAAAAACACCATGCCCACAAGCCAAAGCGTCTGGCCATTGAAGAATGGCAAGACCTCAGCAATTTTCAGACCTGTTGTTGGATCAACTATCTGTGTTCCAGGAGCGTCGCTAATCCCTGCCAGCGGCGGATACGCCGTCCACCCCGATTTCGCAGCACCACCGGGAAAGAAGAAGCTGCCAAACATAATCAGACCACCCACGAAATAGCTCCAATAGCTGGCCATGTTCAGCTTTGGAAACGACATGTCCGGCGCGCCAATCTTAAGCGGCACCACGTAATTTCCAAACGCACCGAAAGCCAGAGGCACAATCGCCAAAAACACCATGATCGTCCCGTGCATCGCCCCCAAGGAATTGTAAAAATCTGGCTGCATCACGCCGTCCGGCATGAAATTCCGACCAAAAATCGCCGCGGCAATCTCGCCAAAATATGGCATCGAAACGCCAGGGTTGGCGATCTGCCAACGCATCATCAACATCAAAACAAATCCAATAAACAGAAACACCAATGCGGTGAATCCATATTGAATCCCAATCATTTTATGATCGGTCGAAAAAACATACTTCTGAATCCAGCCCGGCTCATGATGTTCGTCATGCCCATGCCCGTGATCATGATCGCCGTCCCCATGCCCGTGATCCCCGCCATCTCCCCCATGATTTCCATGGTCACCATGATCATGCTGCGTGTCGCTGTGCTTGGATGTGGCAGAATGCCCTGTCGTATCAAGAGGTTGCATAGGATGTCGTAAGTCGAGTCGTGTGGTTCAACGGCTGGCCAGGGAACGCAAAGAGGCCGATCATTTCAGCCTGCCGGACGACTACTCCGGGGAGTGAGGCTGGTGAATATATACAGAGCTTCAACGGTTTGTTTAGAAGTTTGTTTGAAAAAAGTTTGGGTTGGACGCACGGCGGCAGCCTTCCTGCAGTCGGTGGTAGGGACGGCGCTCCGTCGCTGTCCCACTTCTCTCGCAGAAAGCCAAGGACGGCGGCAGAGCGCCATCCCTACCGGGTTTTGCAACAAAGAGACCGAGTTTAGCATCTTCAATTTGCGGGAGCCGCAGCCTCCGGGGTTTCTGTTGTCGCATCCGCAGGCACGGTCTCTTGAGAGGCCGTTTCCACTGCAACGGGCGCTTCCGTTGTCGCCGCCACTTCCGAAGGTGGAAGCGCGGATTCAATCGCCAGCAACTCGCCCTCTGACCATGCCGCCGTCCGCGAACTATACTCCGCGCGCAACCAAGCAATTTGGTCCGGCTGAACTTCAGACGCCGCATTGCCCCAACTATTCCGAATATAAGTCAGAACACCGGCGATCCGCTCGTCATTTAAATTCTTAGCCCAAGCCGGCATCGCCCCGTTGTAATCCACCCCATTCACGGTGATTTTGCCTTCCAAACCATGCAGAAGAATCAAGCCAAGGCGCTTATTGTTTCCGACCACCCAATCGGCTCCAACCAGAGGTGGGTAAAGACCCGCAGCCCCCATCCCGGTGGCTTGGTGACACGCAACACAGTTTTGCTTGTAAGTTTTCTCACCAATTTCCATCAACGTTAGTTCCTTTTTCTCCCCGGCCGCAGCAGCCGCAGCGCCGTCCCGTCCTGCCGGACCACCAAATCCCACTGGAAATGGATCATAGACATCCGCGCGAAATCCGCCGTTAAACATCCCCAAATACATCCCGCCAAAAGCCAGAATCAGCCCAAAAAAACAAATCAACCACAAAGACAAAGGCTCCAACCCATCTTCAGGATCCGCCTTCTCGCGAAGCACTGCCTGGTGAATGGACCGAATATCCCCTGACTCACCATAGTCAAGGCCTTCCAATTCGGGGTTGTGATCGTCTGGGTGTGATTCGCTCATGAAATTCGTTCGGAAAACGGTTTAATCGATTGGCGCTTCGGTCAATGGATAACTGCGATTTAATGACAATAAATAAGCGACCAAAGCCTTGGCTTCCGCAGAAGGCACAATCTCATAACCCTCAGGCGGTGCATATTTGTCCGGCAGATCCAGGGCATCTTCAGAACGCTGACCTTGAATCTTCTGTTTCCGATACAAATAGCGATAAGCAGGCATCGTGGACCAATCCGCTTCCGCACGCGGGGCATAAAGATGCTTGTGATGCCAAGCAGCACTCTGCTGGCGTAGCCCGATATTGGTGAGATCCGGTCCGGTCCGCATGGTTCCCAAAAACGTGGGCCGTTCCTTGATATAATCCCTCGGCACCGTGCGCCGAGCGCCCCAACCTCTCTCCAAATCCGAGCCCGCATATTCCGGACGCACCTGCTGGGAGTGACAATACACACAGCCTTCCGCCGCATAGATTTTGGCCCCATACTCTGCAAGACCTGATTGACCTGGAGGAGCAATCTCTCCGTCCTCATTCACTTCCGGCTGCAAACCACCCAGCTGAAGATAAGGCATGGCAACCAACCCGCCCCACGCAAAAACGAAGGTGAGGAAAATGCCGAGAAATATTCGTGGAAGACTGTTCATGATTTCAAAAGAAGAAGCGGAAGCCGCGCCTTAGTGACTGGTGCTTTCCTGTGGGCTGGCAAACAAAGTGGCATCCTTACCCTTCCGACCCAACTGGAAGAGCATCAGCATAAAGTGAAACGCAAAGATGATGTGCGCAAGCGTCAGAGCCATCCCCGACAAGGAACGTCCAAAAAGCCAAGGCAGCGTGCCCTCCACCACATCCTTAAAGGCGATAGTGGGATTTAACAAGGCCAGTCCTTGTGCAAGCCCACCCGCCGACAACACAAAAACCATCGTAATGATCCCATAAGCGGAAAGCCAAAAATGCCACTTGATCATCGCCGAAGACCGCCATTCACAACCCACCAGACGCGGCACGATGTAATAAATCGCACCAAACATGATCATCGTATAAAAGGCATACAAACCGAGATGAGAATGCCCCACCGTGTAATGCGTGAAGTGGGTCAGCTTGTTGAGCCCACGGAACGCCATTGAGCTCCCCTGCAGACTCACCAGCGTGTAGGCCATCGCCCCAAACACTACAAACCGGAGGGTCGGACTGTATTTCAACATCTCAAAGTTCCCCTTCATCGTCATGTGATGATTAATGGCCGTGGTGATCACAGGAATCACCATCATCAAACTCGCGACAATGCTCGCAGTGATCAACCAAGCCGGGAACGGCCCCCCAATCAAATGGTGCATCCCATTCCAACTATAAAACAAAGCGAGTGACCAAAAACCAATGGCCGAAAGATAATAGCTATGGATCGGACGACCAATCACCTTCGGAATCAAGTAATAGGCAGTAGCCAGCCCAATCGGCGTGAACCAAAGGCCCAGCACATTATGGCCGTACCACCAGTTCACCGCCCCGATGGTCACCCCGGTCATTGGCACAAAATGCATGATGATATTTGCGGTGCCATACAGCCATGGAAACCAGAAAATCGCTGCAAACAGAAACCACTGGGAAACATAAACATGACCCGGCTTGCGAAAACGAAACATTATCACGACCCAAATTGCCACCAAAGCAAACGCGACAAAAATCATCGGCGTAGCATAGGCAGGCATCTCCAACCATTCGATCGAAGTGCTGTCACCCCCAAGAATTCCAATAATCCCAACCGTCAGGCCAATGTTCCAAAAAATCCCCGCTGTAAAAGCGATCCAAGGGTACCGCAACGGCGTCCGGCAAAGACGTGCCATCAACCAGATCATCGTCCCCACTCCTACCTCAGACGCCCAGCCATAAGCCACCACGTTCAAATGTGCCGTGCGCAGGCGTGAAAAAGTCAGTGCCGCCCAAGAGTCCAAAAACTCAGGCTCATGCATTTTCCAAGCTGCTAGAAGGCCAAACACCGATCCTGCCAAAAGCCACAAGATCGCCGATGTATAAAAAAACAAAACCGGACCACGACATGAATCATCGATCTGCGCACGCTCCGAAAATTCGGTGGTCAGATTTTTTTCGTTCTCCTTCTTAAATGTAATTTCAACTGGGGCTTCCAAAACCGCGCTCATGATATTTCGTCCTTTATCTCAATGCTAAATTTTCCGCTCTCAAGAATCCTTGGGATTCTCCGGCTGATCTGCAGCGTCCGCCGCTTCTGCGTTTTCAGATTCTTCATTCTTTTTCTTCACAGGAAAAACCATGTCCGTAGGTTTCCCTATGGGTTCATCCTCATCAAAAATTACTTTTGCCCCCTCGTCCAAGTTCTTGAACTGTCCATTCTTCCCGGCCCAGTAAAAACCAAGAACGCCCGTCACAACCAAGGCGGCCATCAAAACTCCAACGATCGTGAGGGCAATGCTCATAGGATCGCATTAGTTCCTGTTCCTCCTTCGAAGGTTTGATTCCGTTCCAATCTAAAACTCGTGAACTTGAAGTCGCTCTCCCCATTCAATTGGGAAGCCGAAGGTGTGGCCCCGGGTGCCGGAGCCGGTGCTGCCTCGTCCTCCGCAGGGGCCACTTCCTCTGTCGCAGCGGGAGCATCCGCATCAGCCTCACCCTCGGGACTCGCAGCAGGTGCCGCCGCCCCTTCAGGAACTTCCACCGCAGCCTCACCCTCCACGGCAGCATCCGGTGC
>JBGTLQ010000262.1:0-48310 GCA_041744075.1 Terrimicrobiaceae bacterium | reverse complement strand
ATCCCATGAATTATTGGCAAGGAAACGCCCCGGACTTCCAAACGACTCAGCGGATGCCCCGGACGCTGACTCGGCCCATGCTGCGGGGAAGCCTGCGCTGGCTCCAGGAGTCACAGGGTTAAACACGGCGGGATCAAAAGTTCCACCGGCCGTGCCACCTACGGCAAAATACCCCCAATAGTCAAAGTTATCGACAAAGTTGCCGCTCGTGGCGAGGTGATTAGAAACCCCATCGAAGTAGGACACTTGGGTGAGGAAGAACCCTGATTCTATCGTTCCTCCGGTTTGGATTGAGAGGTTGGTGTCAGCAGCGGCAATCGCTGTTAGTATCTCTGAGCCGGTCGCGGTGCCATCCCAGCGAAAACCCCAGACAAAACTCTGCCGGGTTTGTCCATCGTGAAAGTCAACCACGAGTCCCGCTTGGTTAGAGCCAGTTCCTGTCCACAAAACAATGTCGTCAAAGGTGGCGACAATCTGTGCGTTGATGTGTGCGCTGGAAAATCCCAGCGCGATTCCAATCACGGCCAATAGCCGAATTCCTGTTCTTTTTTTCATAGGTGGTCCATTTTTTTTCACGGGGAATGTTTGTGGACAGCCTTTCCCCCGTTATAGAAAAAGGACTACCCCCAGCACGGACGCTGACGCGACGCCGTTGCCCATTTCAGGGCTGTGTGGTTTTCTCCGCCGGTTCGAACCCGGACTTTGACCTTTGCGCGACAGTGAGGGATTTCCACCCAACTTTCCTAGGCCGACGGATTGGTTAATAATGACAAGAACGATGGCCCGATTGCTCAGACTTTGGAAAATATGATGCGTTGCCTCTCCATTAGCAAGCATAAAATAAGCAGAACTAATATATCCCGCACATTCCTCCCTCGCAATCACTGCCAAATTCCTCCAATCTCGCGCGACATGCCGACCGTGATCATCTCACAAAACGTGCTCCCAAATAAACACGAGGAATTTCGTGAGTACCAGGGAGAAATCGGGGCCTTGGTAAAAAGGCAACCCGGGTTTGTGGGCATGGAGGTGCTGGAGCCTGTGGAAGGTCTGCAATCAGAATTTGTGGTGGTGTTCCGGTTTCTGACGGATCAGGAGTTGAGGAGCTGGCTCACGAACAGTGACCGTCAGGCTCTCTTAAAAAAATTATCAGCGACTCTCGCCGAGCCACCAGCCATGCAAGTGTTGTCCGATCAGGAACATCCCACGCAAGCGGTCTCGGTGGTTTTCACCCAGCGCGTTCGTCCGGGGGCGGAACAAGAATTTCGGAAATGGCGCAAAGAGATCATTGAAACGCAGTCGCACTTTCCGGGATATTTGGGTACTGAGACGTTTCCCTCCATTCCGGGTGTGCAGGAGGACTGGGTGGATATTGTGCGTTTTGCGTCAGCTTCAGAATTGGACGCATGGCTCACTTCTCCTGAAAGAATGCGTTTGCTGGAACGCAAAAAAGGACTCTCCGAAAAACTACAGGAGCGCCGGGTGGCTTCAGGCTTGGAAGCATGGTTCAGCACAACGAAAAAGGGAACCCCTCCCCCGCCCCGATGGAAACAGGCGCTCGCGGTGCTTCTCGCTCTTTATCCCACGGCTTCGTTGATCTCGTTTGCACTTGGCCCGATCATCAATCCCTGGCCATTGGCCCTGAAAATGTTCATTACCAACACTCTCGGGGTGGCCGTTCTCACATGGATCGCCATGCCACTTCTGACCCGACGCCTTGCCTTCTGGCTCGCTCCGCATAAAGCCTCCACTAGGAGCGACATTGTGGGAACCCTTCTTGTTTTGGTCGCGTTGGCTGTGTTGATCTTGACTTTTCTCTTTTTGATCTGAGGGTCAGCGTCAATGAAATGGATTTTGGTGCTCCTGCTTTTTCCGCTCACCGTTTTTTCAGCACCGCTGGAGCGCATTGCCTTTGGCTCCTGCAATAAACAGGATTTGCCGCAACCGTTGTGGCCGGTGATCACGGCATGGAAACCGCAGCTTTGGATCTGGCTTGGTGATAATATCTACGGCGACACCACCAACATGACCCTCCTCAGAGCGAAGTGGGAAAAACAAAAAGCTCATCCCGGATATTCTGTGCTTCGTGAGTTCAGTAAAATCACTGGCACATGGGATGACCACGACTATGGGGTGAATGACGGGGGTAAAGATTTCCCAAAAAAAGCGGAGTCCAAGGATCTCTTTTTGGAGTTTCTGGATGTGCCAAAAGACGACCCCCGCTGGAAGCAGGATGGGGTGTATGCCACTCAAACTTTTGGGGAACCCGGGAAGCAGGTTCGCGTCATTTTGCTGGATGTGCGATCCCAACGCGATCCCCGAAAGTCCGGCGGGGATATTTTGGGAGAGGCCCAATGGAAGTGGCT
Source organism: Terrimicrobiaceae bacterium (assembly GCA_041744075.1). GTDB lineage: Bacteria > Verrucomicrobiota > Verrucomicrobiia > Chthoniobacterales > Terrimicrobiaceae > JAJTZA01. The sequence continues at coordinate 45,944 of JBGTLQ010000262.1, read as the reverse complement.
GGAATCCGTGCTCGCTGAAAGCAAAGCCGACCTTCACCTCATCTGCTCGGGTTCACAAATCCTACCCACAGAACACAAATACGAAAAGTGGGCTGACTACCCGCAATCTCGTCAGCGCCTGATCGATCTCGCCGGCAAACTGCCCGGGGTGATCTTTCTTTCTGGAGACCGTCACTTTGCCGAAATCTCCCGCCTCGATTCGCCGGAACTCATTGAAGTGACGTCGAGCGGCCTGACCCATTTTTGGAAAAAATTTCCGGGGGAGCCAAATAGCCTGCGCCAGGGGGAAGTCTTTGCCGATCTGAACTTTGGCACCCTCGAGATTGATTGGGAAACCCGCAAAGCCAAACTCGCAATCCGTAATGCCCAAGGGGAGACTGTGCGAGAGGCCGAACTGGATTTTGGGGGCTGATTAGAATTGGGTGAGGAACTGGAGTCAGCTTCTTGGTTGCGGGAACTCTTAGCCCGCCGACTTTGCTCTCAAGCGACGGCGGGCAAGGGACTGCCCAGCCCTACCAGCCCAATGGATGCTTCGCGCGTGCGCCGACTCGTTCCCCATGGGATAAGGCGCGTCAGTCCCTTGCCTGCGGCCTTTCCCATCCCCTACAAGTCCATGGTCGCACCCTCCGTAACCTTGGTGGAGGTGTCTCGCCATCTCACAGCAGAGTGGCAATTGATCTCACCCATCTTTTTATGACCCCCAAGTTTCGGAGCAGGGCATTTTGACGCTTGAAGGAGTTTCTTAAGAGTGAGGTAATGGAATGCTCTCGTTAAAACATGAAACACAAAACAGCACTTCTTTTTTCTGGCCAGGGAGCCCAAGGCGTCGGCATGGGCAAGGACCTTGCGGCGGAATATCCCGTGGCAGCCTCTCTTTTTCAGCAGGCCAATGAGATTCTCGGTTTCGAGCTTTCCCAGATTGCTTTTGAAGGACCTGCCGAGGAACTGACCAAAACCTCGGTTTGCCAGCCAGCGCTCTATGTTCATGGGTTGGCGGTGTTGGCGGTGCTGCGGGAGCGTCATCCCAGCTTGGAATTCCATGCGGCAGCTGGTTTGTCTCTGGGTGAGTTCACCGCGCATGCGGCGGCCGGCACCTTTTCTTTTGAAGAAGGTTTGCGGCTGGTAAAAAAACGCTCGGAGGCCATGCAGAAAGCCTGCGAGGAGACCGAGGGTGGGATGGCTGCCATTATTGGCGGTGATGAATCCGGCATTCGCGAGTTGGCATCAGCCGCAGATGTGGATGTCGCCAACTACAACAGCCCAGGGCAGATCGTGCTCTCGGGAGAATCTTCAAAAATCGCGCTTGCCGTCTCACTGGCCAAGGATCACGGGGCCCGCAAAGCCGTGGAGTTAACCGTGGCAGGAGCGTTTCATTCCCGCTTGATGGAAAGCGCCTATGTCGCTTTGCAGCAGGCACTGGAAGAAGCCGAAATTGTTACACCGACCGTGCCAGTCATCTGCAATGTGGACGGCATCCCCGTAGTCACCCCAGAAGACATTCGTCGAAGTTTGGCGGATCAGGTCACCGGCAGCGTGTGTTGGACAGCGAGCATCGAGTACTTGATCGACCATCTCGGCTGCACACGCTTCCTGGAACTTGGGCCCGGCGGCGTGATCGCCGGCTTGGTTGGCCGGATCCGCAAGGGCACCCCGGTGATTTCTGTTTCAAACTCTGCCTCACTCAATGAGGCGATTGCCGTGCTGGAGGCAGAATGACAGCTCAAGAGTTACAACAACTAGAAGCTGATCCCTTGGAGTTGAGCAACTCACTTCGGGCCCTCTGGTCAGACGCTCAAGGGGCATGGGAAGCAGCCCACAAGTTAGTGCAAGACGACTCCTCCAAAGAAGCCGCCTGGGTTCACGCCTATCTTCATCGCAAAGAAGGAGAGCAAGGCAACGCTCACTATTGGTATCAGCGGGCGGAACAGCCACCGTTTGAGGGATCCCTCGAGGAAGAGTGGCGGCACTTGGCCGAGACACTCCTCTAAAAAACCCGAGGTTCGCCTTCGCTGAGGACTTGGATGCGATCCATGAGGTTCATTTCTTTGGCACGTTGGAGCAGGCGTGCGGGGGGTTCGTTGAGCGGTTCATAGCTCAGTCGGAAGGTGCCAAAATGCATGGGAACCATCGTTTGGGCATTCAGCTCCACAAAGGCTTGCAGGGCTTCCTCGGGATTCATGTGGACATCACGCTTGGTGGGTGCGTCATAAGCGCCAATCGGCAGAAGAGCGATCTCAACATTCGCGCGTTCGCCAATTTCACGAAACCCATCAAAGTAAGCCGTGTCTCCGCAGTGAAAAACCGTGCGCCCTGCGTATTCAATGAGAAACCCACCGAAACCGCGGTGACTATCATGCAAAACCCGAGCGCCCCAATGTCGGGCAGGGGTTAGCGTAATTTTCAGGTTTCCGTGTTTAAAACTTTCCCATGACTCCAATTCATGAACCCGATCAAAACCGAGATTATGAACGAGGTTGCCCACATCTTTTGGAACAGCAATAGGCTGTTCGCTGGCAACAGCACGCAGCGTTTTCAGGTCCAAGTGATCAAAGTGGGCATGGGTCACAAGGACAAGATCCACAGCAGGTAGATCCCGCAATTCGAGGCCGGGGTGCCGGAGACGTTTGACAATCTTCAGCCACCTGGCCCAGTTCGGGTCAAGGAGCACGCTGTGCTCGGGCGTCTGGATCAGAAATGACGCATGACCAATCCAAGTGATGCAGAACTGACCGGTCTCGAGCTTGGGAAATATCGGACGATCCTTCTTGCCAGCCCGTTTTGCAAACATGGACGGAATGATGACCTCGGACAAAAAGTTGCGCTCGCTCCAGCCCCGTCCGAACTCCATCTTAACATGATTGTCAGGGTGTTTGTGGGGTTTAGTGGGTCTTCCAGTCATTTCCTATCCTTGACGCGAGAGCCTTCGATGGCCATCAAGGGGAGATCATCCTATGTCCGCTGGCGAAAAGCAACTTTTGCGCAATCAGATTCGAGAACTCCAATCCGAATACACGGAGGAAGAAGTCGTTGCTGCGAGCATATCTATCCGCCGCCATCTCGAGGAATTTTCCGCGTTTCAGTCCGCTTCGGTGGTTTATGCTTTTGTACCGCTGCGAGGAGAGCCAAATTGGATTCTCGATGGGCTGCCACCCGGAAAAACTTTCGCATTTCCTCGCATCAGCGGGCGCCATGTGGACTTCATTGTTTCCGAAGATCCCTCAGAAATGACTCGAGGCGCTTTTGGCGTTATGGAACCAGCGCGTGGTCCGGCAGCCCCACCCGCTGACCTAATTCTTGTGCCGGGTGTGGCCTTTGATGTTCACGGCAATCGCTTGGGCCGGGGTCGGGGATTTTATGATCATATCCTGAAAACGTTTCCTGGCTACCGACTTGGAGTCTCTTTTCTCAAGCAGCTCTTTCTCTCCGTGCCCATTGATCCCCACGATGAGCCGGTTCGCGCAATCCTCACAGAAGACGGCGTGCAGCTTTCCGTCGGTGGAACGGCGCATCATCGGCACTGAGCAGGATTTCCGAGGGTTCGCTGCCCAGCTCGAGTTTGCTTATAAAGTGTCTGAGCAGCACCAGGGAGGCCATCGCATCGCAATAGGCATCATGCCAGCGGAAGTCAGGAATGATGCTCACCAATTCTTCGAGAAGGCCGTGGTGCATAACGATGTCACCCAGAGCATGGGATGGCAGGTCGGGGTCGATGGCCCGCGAAAGCTTCAGCGTGTCCACCCAAGGCCCAAACCCGTGAAACGGAAACGCCCTCAGGAACCGCTTTTCCGTGGAGGCTCCGTGGGCAACCACCCAGCGGCCCCCGAGCACAGTTTTGATTTTTGGCCAAAGCTCGTTCATACTCGGCGCTCCTTCGAGGTCCTTATCCACAATTCCATGCACTTTTCTAGCCCGCCATGTCACAGGCTCCGGGCTGGCGATCAGGGACTGAAACCCCAAGTCCATTCTGAGCTCACCCCCAATTAGAACCCCCAAACCCACTTGAACGGGCACATCGGTCCCGCCGGGACGAACCCCTGCGCTCTCAAAATCAATGGCTGCAAATTCGGTTTGTTGGATTATTGCCATCTGGTCACCATCATGCAGGAATTCTTTGCAAAGAAAAGATTGCTGCCGCCTCGGATTCTCCTCGCGAAGTGAGGGGTTCTCGCGCATGGTTCCATGAATGAAGGCCTACCGGCGGGCGGCAGTCGCCTCAACATTTTCACCAACCCATTTGGCGGTTCTTGCGGAGGCGGATGCCTTTGTGAGAAAAGTCGGCTCCGAGTTGCATGTTTTGCATGCTGCTGAACGAACCGATGAGAAAGAAAAACTCTTCGAACAGTCTTTTTCTACACTCAAAGGCAAACCCAAAGTCCATTGGGTGCCCGGAGAAAATCCTGGGGATTCACTGCTCCAAGCTGCACAAAACAACGGGCACGACCTGCTGATTGCCGGGGCTCTTGAGCGCGAACCAGGGGAAGACGCACGGGCTTTCACCGGAAGCGTCGCCAGGCGCCTGCTGGGAGAGGCCCCTTGCGACATCCTCCTCCTGCCACGTCCCACGGGAGGTGCCCCGACAATTGAGAATGCCTTCTTTGCTGTGGAGCCCGGACAAAATATCACGTCATTCGTACTAGAAGCCGCAGCCACCCTGGGTTTGCAAAAGGTCACCTTGGCTGTCACAGAAACTCCGTTCGCTGCGGCCATTGCTGCCTCGCGCGGAGAGACCCCCCTTGATCCCATGCGGTGGGCCGAGGAAATCTCTGACTCCATCGAAGAATCAGGCATCTCTGTTGAGGCGCTTCATATCAACTCAAACACCGGCTTCGGCCTCTGCGATGCCGTCCAAGGCTTCGGGGCGGACCTTATGATTGTCCGAGCAACCCGCGTCAACGGCAAAATCGTGCTCCCCACTCACTTGGATTGGCTGCGTCAGGTGATTCCAACAAGGCTCCTCGTTTGTTGCGAGGATTGACAGACTCCGCCCAAACTTGACTCATCGACGCCTAATACCTAGCGTCGAGGGCTTTATGTTCAGCAGGACTCCGTCACGGATTGCCCTTTGGTTTTGTTTGGTTTTTGGACTTGGGTCCCCGCTGGTTTCGGGATCCAACCCCGCAGGACAATCACAATTCCTTGCCACCGTTGCGGAAAACGGGCTTGCGAGCACTCTCTCGAGAGTCTTTCTCGGACCGCTCCAAACTCAAGAGGTGGCCACCGTGCCAGGATCTTCGAGCCATCTTGTTGTTTGTGGGGGAGTCGCCTACTGGGCAGTGGCGAACGCAAATTCAACAACCCTCTATCGTAGCCGAAACGATGACGACGGAGTGCAAACTTTGAGCACCATCACGGGACAATCCGCGTTTCTGGAGACTGATGGGGTGGTGATTTATTGGTGTGTCAAGTCCCCCACGGGATTTGCTGTGTGGAGGGTAAGTGGCGGAGAAAACGCCTTCAACTATGCCGGGGGAGTTTCTGGCATCCCTCGTTTTCTTGTTGTGGACAACCAAGACGCATATGTGGGCTCCGACCGGCTGGAAGGACAACCGCAACTCGCAGCCGTCCATCGATTTCGAATTGGCGACTCGAACCAACCACCACTTCTCAATGTCGCAAACAGCCAAATCAAAGGCATGGTGGTTGATGAAGGTCATCTTTGGACCATGGTCCTGACATCTCAAGAGGAAGTGTTCGACCGGGTTTCTGTGCGTCGCCTGCCAGTTGGGATGTCGAGTGCATCCACTCAGATTGTGCAACAAATCGAAGGACAAGCAGGTCAGTTGGTAGCACGGGATGGGCGGGCCATCTGGTCCATCAAACCCACTGAAGCACCGTTCTTTTTCCTCTTTGGCTCCTCAACCGACATTACCAACTTTTCGATGTTTGGTAATGGCCCGTCCACCTCGGATGGCATCCATCTGAATGGGCCATTTGGGCTCTGGTGGGGAAGTGAGTCGGGTGGAGTGAGGGCAATGACTTTTGATGCTGTTTCCAAGCAATTTGCGTCGAACACTTTCTACCCCAGCAGAACGGTATTTGATGCCGTGAAATTGGGTGATGACATTTGCTTAGGGCTTCAAGACGGAAGCGATAGCATGATCGCCAAATTCGAGGCCTATGCCAATGGGCTGTGGCCGACCCATGTGATTCAACAACCCTCGCCTCTTCTGGCTCTCGAAGCCGGGGCATGGCATCTGTTTTATTTCTTCAATAACCAACTCCTAGCCGAAGATGAGGTCGGTATTTCAGAGTCCCACCCAGTGCATGGCGTTTCCAAAGTTCAAATCGCCACAGGCACCTCAGGGTCAAATCACTTTGTCTTCGCGGCAAACCAACTCTCCGGGGACCGCACGCTTTTTGGAGTGGCGAACCCCAGCCAAGCACTTTGGGAGGGGAATGATGCCATCGTTGATCCGATGGAAGGATATCATTGGAACAACCGGTTTTGGCTAAATGCCGGGGCTTCAGATTTAAAAGCGCTTTATTCGCTCCGACCTTGGAATGGAACTTTCATGTCCCATTTCCCAGAACACCCGGATCCCAAGAACATTCGTGAGTTCAAAGGCCGCTTGATTTTTGATCAAGGGAGCACAAATCCAGAGGAGCAAATCGCAGTCTCCCGGAGTTGGGACCAGAGCGTTGAATACCTCGGGGACGACACTCTCCAGTCACTCGGAGGAGAGAAAGACAACTCTCGTGGTTGGCTGCTATTCACCTTGGCCTTGGATCCTTCAGGTTTTTTTGGATTGAGTTTGGCGGGGTCCATGCAATTTTTCTGGCACCCAACCCCGGCAGCAACCACACCAGAGGTTACCACTTGGGGTAACTGGAAAGGTTCTTTTGTTTACGAATATCGGCTTCCCAATGGAAACAGACTTTTGGCAAGTCAGCGCTTGGGAAACAACACCTACTCCGCAGCAATCTTGGAGGTCAACGATATCCATGAACATGCACTATCACAGGGCGGTTATGTTTTTATCGCCACGGTTGACGGCAGCCAAAGAATCTATCGCATCAGTCGCCCAGACTCACCTGCCACGGAGTTGCTGAATCTGGCGGCGCTTGGTTTCACTGACCCAAGAAACCTCCATGCACATGGGGACTCGGTTTTTGTGGTTGTTGATCATGAGGGGGCGGAAAAGCTGTTGGAGATTCATGAGAATAGTTTCCAAGAAGTTCCGTCTCCGCCGGGAGGGGTGCAAAAACTGATCAACTATGGGGGTTCAATATTGGCTTTCCCCTCGGAGGAGAGTTTGATTTTTCGCCGTCAGGGCACAGGATGGATTTCGCTCGATGGACCTGCCATCAGTGAAGCAGACGATTTCACTGAGGCACTAGGCGGACTGTTTTTCTCTGCAAAGACAAGTGATGGGCGTTTCCTCCATCGCGTCGTAGGAATGTCCCACACCCAAATTCCAATCGCGCCTTTGGAAACCCGGATGGGCCTTAACCCACGACCTCTTGTTTTGCATCAGGACCGCTTGATTTTTGCTGGCAACACACCCGAGGGTGGGCGTCAGTTGTTGAGTTACGAGCCAGGGAAGCCTCCATTTAACCAGATTGCGCCCATAGCCATGATTGGCTCACTTGATCATCTTGCCAACCCGATCATTGACGGTCCAAGAAACATACAAAGCTCAACAGCCACCCTTCTTGAGAACCTGCCGGCTGGCTTTTTGGTTGGCAACCTGACCGCGGAGGGAATCATCGACTCTGAAGACATTACTTACGAAATTGATGAATACTGGTCAGGAGACCAATTTGCTATCAGCGGATCCGAACTCTTACTAAATCGCCCAACTGGCTCATCGCTCACCGGCCCATACAATGTGCGAATCCTTGCCACAAATATGCGTGGTATCTCGAATACCAAAGAATTGGAATTTTCGATCATCAACAATCAGTTAGCATGGATCACTGAAAACTTTCCCGATGACTCCGAAGATCCACTCGTCACTGGCGATGACCGTGATCCTGATGCAGATGGCATCAAAAACATCTTGGAGCGGGCTATTGGTCTGAATCCCAACCAATTCTATCGCGCTGGCGATGCCTTCTTTCCTCCACAACTTGAAATCGCCACTCAGGAACTCAACCCCGCCGACCAACGGCTGGAACTTCGTTTTCGGACACCTCTGGCCTTTCCCTCAGGCATTGGTTATGAGGTCCAAGCCTCAGGAAATCTCGGGGGATGGGACGTGGTTGGAGCTCTCTGGATTGATTCCCAAGGTGAGGTGCATTGGACGGGTTCTCCGGACAGCGTGGATATGACGATTGACCTCACCGGAGGCTGGCGGGAGTTCCGTGTTCGGGACTCCCTCTCGTTGACTCCATCTATCACACGCCGATTCCTTCGACTGAAAACTGTTGAATATTAAAGCGTTTTAAGAATAGTCGGCCAAAGAATCGTGCCGGTGGATCGGGCACTCAGCTGCACAATGCGAAAAGATAAACGGCGAAGCCGTATTTAAAAACGCAAAAGATGCCTGTGCACAGATAAAGCAAGGCGGCTTCGCCGCGGCGGATTTGCCATCGCGCTCGGAGATCTCGATCCACCTACGTTTTCCAAATCCTTAGGATCAGGTCGCAGCAGGCTCGGGCTCGGCTTGGGCTTCTTTGCCCACAAAGACGAGTTTTTCGCCGCTTCGGGACACCTTGATTGTTTCGCCAGGCTTGATGTTTCCACGGAGGATTTCTTCAGCCATTGGATCTTCGAGGTAACGCTCAACAGCACGGCGCATGGGACGGGCTCCGTATTGCGGGTCGTAACCTTTTTCGATGAGGAAGTCCTTGGCGGACTCGTCGAGGGCGATGACGATGTTTTTGGTCTTGATGCGGGCCGTGACTTTTTCGATTTCCAAATCGATGATCTGCACGAGGTCGGGTTTGGTGAGCGTGTGAAAGACGATGATGTCATCCAAACGATTCAGAAACTCAGGCTTAAAGACCCGCTTGGTTTCCTCAAGGATTTTGTCACGCATGGTGTCATGACTTCCATCCAGCGTGGGAGCTCCAAAGCCGAGGGTCGTCTGCTTTTTGATCAGCTCAGCGCCGACATTGGAGGTCATGATGATGATCGTGTTCCGGAAATCGATTTTCCGGCCAAGGCTGTCGGTGATTTTGCCTTCCTCCAGAATTTGAAGAAGCAGGTGCATCACGTCAGGGTGGCCTTTTTCAATTTCGTCAAAGAGGACCACCGAGTACGGACGGCGGCGAACGGCTTCGGAGAGTTGGCCGCCTTCTTCGTAACCCACATAGCCGGGAGGAGAACCAATCAGCCGTGAGGCTGTGAATTTCTCCATGTATTCGGACATGTCGATTTGGATGAGCGCATCCCCATCGCCAAACATAAATTCAGCGAGCGTGCGGGCCAAAAAGGTTTTGCCCACACCGGTGGGGCCAAGGAAAATGAAGGACCCAATTGGACGGCGGGGATCTTTGAGATCCGCGCGGGAACGGCGGAGCGCCTTGCTGATCGCAATAACGGCCTCTTCCTGACCGATGACCTTGGCTTTGAGGTCACCCTCCATGGCAAGAAGTTTTTGAGTTTCTGCCTGCTCCATGCGGGAAAGAGGAACGCCGGTCCACTTCGAAACGATATGCATGATATCATCCTCGGTGACCACAACTTCTTTCTCTTCCTTGCTGGCCCGCCATTCGGATAGGATTGTCTCCAGCTTCTCTTTGGCGGTTTTTTCATCATCGCGCAACGAAGCCGCTTTTTCAAAGTCTTGGGCCTTGATGGCTGCCTCCTTGCTGATCCTGATGCTTTCAATCTCAGCTTCAATGTCCTTCACATTGGGAGGACGGGTCATCGAGGCGATGCGAGCGCGCGAACCGGCCTCATCCATGACGTCAATAGCTTTGTCAGGCAGAAAACGCCCAGTGAGATATCGGTCCGAGAGCTTGGCGGCAGCTTCCAAGGATTCGTCCAAGATGCGGGCCTTGTGGTGGGCTTCGTATTTCGGGCGGATGCCTTTGAGAATGAGAATCGTTTCTTCAACGCTGGGAGCCTCGACTTTGACGGTTTGGAAGCGGCGTTCGAGGGCCGCATCCTTCTCAATATATTTGCGATATTCGTTCAGAGTGGTGGCCCCAATGCACTGAAGCTCTCCGCGTGAGAGAGCGGGCTTGATGATATTGCTGGCGTCCATGGCGCCTTCCGCCGATCCGGCACCCACGATGGTGTGGAGCTCGTCGATAAACAGGATCACATTTTTGTTCCGCCGGATTTCATCCATGACGGCTTTGATGCGCTCTTCGAATTGACCGCGGTATTTTGTGCCGGCAACCATGAGGGCCAAATCCAAGGTGATAACCTTTTTATTGTGCAGGATTTCGGGTACGGTGCCTGAGATAATTTCGGAAGCCAGTCCTTCGGCGATGGCAGTTTTGCCCACGCCTGCTTCCCCGATCAGAACTGGGTTGTTTTTGGTGCGGCGGCAAAGGATTTGGATGACGCGCTCGATCTCGTCAGCACGTCCAACAACTGGGTCGAGTTCCCCTTTTTTGGCAAGTTCGGTTAAGTCGCGACCAAAGGCGCGCAGGGCAGGCGTTTTGCTGTCCTTTTTACCGGACTCACCGGCAGGTACAGATTCACCTTCTTCACCAGCAAAGTTGGGGTCAAGTTCTTTGAGGATTTCGTTGCGGGTACGCTCGATATCGACTTCAAGGGATTTGAGGACGCGGGCAGCAACCCCTTCGCCTTCGCGGAGGAGGCCCAAAAGAATGTGTTCGGTTCCAACGTAGGAATGTTGAAGCGCCTTGGCTTCTTTGCCAGCAAGGGCCAACACTTTTTTCACGCGGGGCGTGTATGGAATGTTGCCCACCATCTTGGTCTCCGGCCCGGAGCCGACCTGTTTCTCCACTTCCATGCGCACGGTTTCAAGGTCCAATCCCATTTTTTGGAGGACATTGACGGCGACACCCTGACCCAATTTAATAAGGCCAAGGAGCAAATGCTCGGTGCCGACATAGTTGTGGTTAAACCGATCGGCTACCTTGCGGGCAAGCGCGAGGACCTGTTGAGCGCGAGGTGTGAAGTTATTCATCATGTTTTGGCTGGCTCGTCCCCTTTTCAGATGACGTGATTTTCGCGACGTCTGGAGCAGGGATTTGAGTCAATGTGGCGCGGATTAGGGCTGCACGCAAGGTGTCCCTTTCTTCAGCACTCATTTTTTTGGCATGGGCACCATTTTGAAGGTGCGCGGGTTGGGTTTGAATAAAGAGTTCATCGATGGGCACCCGGTGAGCCGGGGGGAAGAGCCCGAGGTCAATACCGAGCTTAATGACAGAGAGCAGGTTCAGTGCCTCTTTGGAAGAAATGGAGTGGGAATGCGAAAGAACACCATACGCCCGCCCGATCTGGTCAAGGAGAGTCACTGGTTTGTGCTGGAGAAGGAGCTGCCTTGCGTTTTGTTCATGCTCAATGATGGTGCCAATGACTTTTTCGAGGCGCTCGATGATTTCCACCTCGGACTCACCAAGGGTTGTTTGATTGGAGACTTGGAAAAGGTTGCCCATCGCTTCCGTGCCCTCGCCGTGCAGCCCGCGCACGGCCAACCCGATTTTGTTCACCGAATTGATGATTTTGTTGATCTGGTCTCCCATCACAAGGGCCGGAAGATGAATCATGGCTGATGCCCGCATTCCCGTGCCGACGTTTGTTGGGCAGGCGGTGAGATATCCCAGTTGCGGGTGAAAGGCATAGTCCAAAAGCGATTCCAAACCGGTGTCAGCGGAATTGATCATGTCATACACCTTGGACAACTGCAGCCCGCAGGCCATGGCCTGCATCCGCAAGTGATCCTCCTCGTTGATCATCACGCTGAGGGACTGTTCAGGACTGATGACCACCGCACTGCCAACGCCTTTGGCGGCGTGTTCCCGGCTGATCAAATGACGCTCCACAAGAATCTGTTTTTCCAACGAGGAGAGGGCCTCCAGGTTTTCTGAGCAGGCCCCCTTCATCTCGGGCAGGCGTTCGACCGCGCTTTTGGCCTCGTGCAGCACTTCGACCCGTTCGTTCTTTTTTGCCCAACCCGGGAAAGGCCGCTCGCGGAGGTTGCGCGCCAGCCTGACGCGGCTGCTAAACACAATCTGGCCATGTGGTCCCTCCCCACGGAGCCAATCACCAGATTTTTCAAAAATTTTGGAGAGGTCCATCAGGCGCTAAGTTGATCGGCTTCAATTTGCCGGATTTGGTCACGCAAGTTGGCGGCCAGTTCGTACTGCTCGGTGGCAACGGCCTCATCCAGACTGCTGCGAAGATTTTTGATGCGTGAGTCAAGCTGACGCAGTTCCGCAAGCCGGGCCGGAACTTTTCCCGTGTGCAGGATGCCCTTGTGCATGTTTTTGAGCATGCTTTCCAAATGGTTGGCGAAAACATCGTAGCACGCGCTGCAGCCTAGCCGCCCGGTCTTTTTGAGGTCAGCGAACGTGAACCCACACACCTTGCACTTCGTTTTTGGGGCTCCCGGCGCATCGATCTCCTTCTCCGAGCCAAGCCCGAGCAGGACATCCGTGAGCGCAAACCCCGTGGGGTCGTTGACACCTTTCTCTTTCGAGCAGGATTCGCACAAATTCACTTTGTGCATGTTTCCTTCGACGATTTGTGTCAGGAAAACCGTCGCTTCCTTGTCACCGCATGCGTCGCATTTCATTGATACCTCAATAGATCGCCGTGCCAGTGGTTTCTGTCAACTCATGGAAACGGGCCATGATCCGCTTGGTCAGCGGACCAGGCTTGCCATCCCCGATGTTGCGTCCATCCAAAGTGACGGCCGGAATGACCTCAGCGGCCGTCCCTGTGAGGAAACACTCGTCAGCGGTGTAGATATCGTAACGCGTCATGAGCGGCTCGGAAATCGGGATTCCAAACTCTGCCGCAATTTCAAAAACCACCGCCCGCGTCACCCCGGAAAGCGCGCCTGAAGAAATCGGAGGGGTCGTAATGACATTGTCCCGCACCAAGAAAATATTGTCGCCCGTGCATTCCGCCACGTAGCCCTGCTCGTTGAGCATGAGCCCTTCCCCGGCCCCGGCATGCTGGGCCTCGAGCTTGGCAAGGACATTGTTCAAGTAATTCAGGGACTTCACCATCGGGCTGAGCGCGCCATGCGGAATCCGGCGGGTCGAGCATGTCGCCACCGAAAGCCCGTTTTCGTATTTTTCCTGGGGATAGAGGGTGATCTTCGAAGCAATGACAATGATGGTCGGCACCGGGCAAAGCAGCGGATTTAACCCCAGGTCCCCAATCCCCCGTGTCACCACCAGCCGCACATATCCGTCATGAAGCGCATTGGCTCGGATGGTTTCCACCACAGCCCCCACCATGGCCTCCTTGGAAATCGGGATTTCCATCGAGATCGCCTTCGCAGAATCAAACAACCTCCGCACATGTTCCTCCAACCGAAAGACCTTCCCGCCATAAAACCGGATCCCCTCAAAGACCCCGTCCCCATAAAGCAGACCGTGGTCAAATACGGAAATTTTCGCATCATCTTTGTCAAGCAACTGACCGTCTATGTAGATTTTCATGGGTTGTGGTGGCTCCCTTCCTCTCGAAAGAGCGGGTGACCAAAAAGGTGGAACTTGCAAATCTGCCGGAGAACCGCCACAGAGTCAAACGCCCTTGTTGGAATTGGGGTGCAGGACCACGGCCAATTCACGAGGTCGCAGTAACAAGGGAATGCGATAGACAATGGGCAAGCCGCCATGGCGGTTTTTTTGTCCAATCTGGAGGCTCCAGCCAATACAGGCTTTTTGCGCAACATCCTCATAATATCTCATGATCGCGTCGATTTCCGAGAAGACGCGAGGATGAAAAACAACCTTCACTTTGATCTTCTGCTCTTAATTCTCTTGTCGAAGGCACCCAAGGAAATGCTTAAGGAGGGATTGGCTTCGAGTTCCGAGTCTCTGCGTCTAGCTTCTGCGAGTCCATTGTCGGGTTCTGAGAACAATGCCGGCAGGGAATCCAAAATATGGAGAGCTAATGTAGCCCTCTGTGGCTCGGGTAGTTCGAGTGCGAGCTTTTCTACTGACACGAGCGTCTTCATGGAGGAATTTTGGCAGGACCTCCGAGAATTACGATTTATTTCTGCGTCCAGGGTCACTCACTCACGCTCGCCCGTGGCGGGGCTCCTACCAACGAGCGAAGCGAGAGCAGGAGACACCTGTTTGGGGTCTGTTTGGAGTGAGTCCGCACATTTGATCATTTTGGCGTTGAGTGAGCGCATTTCTTTCTCCCCACCACTCCTGAATCTCGCAATGGCTCGGGTCACATTGCTGCGATGTCCCATGTCCAATCACTCAAGGATCCACTCATGCCCGACGATCATGCGTTCTTTTGTAAGCCACGCAAGAGCTTGCTTCCGCCTCAAATGCCCGGGCATGCAAATATCAATAATGATGCGATGCTCGGACCCCAAACGAAAAATTGGTAGGCATAAACTTCAGAAAGCCGCTGCGACCATTCGGTTTCCTGCACCCCCTGGATGAACAAGATCTCCCGCTGTGTTCTTGCTCAATCCACTGTAGGAGTTATACAGCGTGCGGCATATCTCCTACAATTGCCGCCTGCGGATCAATCATACTGTCAGCGAAAAAATACAACCCGTGGAATACAGTTTTACCGATTATTTCGAAACCAAGGTTTTGGCAAAGCGGCCCTACCTTACCAAAGAGATTTGCATTCGAGTGGTTCAAAGTCCTTTGAGAAAAGAGATGCAAACTGACGGCGAGCGCGTAAGATTCTGGGCAGCAATAGAGGAGCTTGAATGGCGCTTCCTCCGCGTAGTGACCCTCGCTGATGAAACAACCATTCACAATGCCTTCCCAGACAGAAGATACAAACCATGAAAATTGAATACTTCCCAGAGACCGACAGCCTTTACATCGACCTCTCAGATCGTCCCGGAGCGGATACCCGAGAGATCGAAGAAGGGATTGTTTTGGATATCGATGAGGATGGACGAGCAGTAGGATTGGATATCGATCAGGCTTCCAAACACCTCAGCCTCCAAAAGTTGAATTTGAAGGGACTCCCTTTCGAGGTCGAACACGTTGCATAGAAAATTCCGAACGGATGCGCCTAATACCCATCCGATTCACGAGACCCACCAATGTTTGCCACCGGAACACCGCTGACCGAGAAGACAGCCGCTCCCAAGAAATCCTCAAGCCAACGGTAAAGGGTGTAGCGGAGGCGAGGAACGAGCCCTCCGACTGGACCCATGGTTACGTCAAGCTCACTGACCCGAATGGGGCTCCATCCCATAGCCCATGGCAAGCGTCAGCGCAGCCCTGGGTCTTGGGTGGAAGGGGTATCTGCCCTGTAGGGCATGCGCGTCAAGTTAAGCGAGCCCGTCCCAGATTTCGCAGAAGTTTGGACGTTTGCGCCGGTCATAACAGCAGTAGCGCAGGACGGTTTGGTGGAAGACAACAGAAATCACAAACCAAGCGCTGCATCAAGCTTGCGTCGCATATCAAGCGGCAGCATCAGCACAATGTAGCCCCTATCTCTCTTCTTTAAACCGAATGGGGTGTGACTTCTGAGTAATTCATTGATCACCAGATCGCAGCCGCCAGGCGCCCATTCAGGAAAAGCGCTTCGCTCCTCAAATCTACAGCCAGTAATGCAGCGATTCTTTTTGAGGGCCTCGACAATGCGAGCGTAGGCTGCCTGTTCATTTTTGGTCATCATCGCGGGATTTATTTTGCCGCAGAACGTCAGCCATCACTCGCGACCGAACGTGGCGCACTCCGTGCGGAGCGAAGCGACAAAGCACGGAGTGCGACGCGGTAGGGAGTTGAGTGCATGGCTCTTGTTGGCTATTTTTGCTTTTTTCCAAGATTTCGAATTGGGGTGATCTTTCCATCCCCACCCGCTGTCATTGTCACATGGGCTTCCGGCAAGTAGATCTCCATAAAAATATCCTTAGGGCCTATATCCGGATGCAGGTAAACAAAATACAATCCTTTTCTCCGGGTGAGGTTATCCAGAAGAGGTTTATCGATCAGACCGGCTTCAAGTAAATCAGATAGTGTTGATGCCGTTCTATGATGAATCTTTGAATACTCAGAAAATGCAAGCTGTAGCTGTCGGCAATTGCTAAGCGCAGTTCTGATCTCCGACGTTGCCGGACCTGCCGAGATTGCAGGTATCAACAGGGATATTGCCACCCCAGCCAAGACCACTACTACGACGACGATGAACCAAGGGCGCATATTTTTAGCCAACAGTATTTTTAAGCCGTACGCGGCAATTGCAGCAGATATGCCGCACGCTTTATAACTCCTACAAATGCCGCATCAAAGGGCTGACTACATCCATGGCAACTCACCTGGAGCTTTAAAGCTTCATTGAGACCCCAATTCAAGGAAAAACTGAGGGCCTGGTTTTCGTTATGCCGTCATGTCCGACGGGCTCGGTCCTCCAATCAAATCGCCGTTGGATAGTTTGTCCCAGCGCATTTCGTAGGCGGTGATGACCTGATGGGAAGTGAAGCTATGTCGCAGAGGTGCAGGTGTGCCCTGATCGAATAAAATCTTCATGCAGCCAAGCTATGCTCGGCATGTTCAAGCACGGCCTCAACGTGCTGCCGGGTAACACCTGGAAACCACTCCAGAAAATCATCAACACGAGCCCCGGCCTCAAGGTTTTCAAACAGGGCACGAACGGGGACGCGTATCCCACGGAACAACCAAGCCCCGCTAACCCGTTCAGGATGGCGCTCTACTGCGCTACACTGTGCCCAATCAAGCATAAGAAAATGGTAAATCACCCTGCGGGAAGAGCAAGTCTGGTCTTATTGCCGCACCTAGTATCTGGTTTTCCCTATGCAGTCATTTGTGAAACAAGTCGCCCGTCAGAATATCAAAGGACAGCTTCTTCCCCTTCGCGATCTGAACGGCAAATACGTATTCATTTGTTCCCGGAATCTGTTCAAAACCCAAAACCTGGAACATAGCTGCCAATCCGTCAGGCTTGATCCCGGCAACTTCGGCACCAAGATTCTGCAGTTGCGCCGTGGTCCAAGACTTGAGGTGTTTGTCTCCAAGGTAAAAACGAAGCTCTATCTGTTTCTCCAAAGAGTCTGAACGCTCCGGTCGCAACGCCAGAATTGCCACCTTGCCTGCGATAGGACTCCACCCCCGCACCACTCCATGCTTCGTATACCAATCGTAGTGATTCACAACCACGTCATGCTCTTTCTGAACACGGTAGATGTCGGTAGTTCCGGCTGCACCAGTAGCGTCTTGCGGAATGCATCGGGCATAGAAAACACCTTCGGGTCCGCTCTGAACATATGGGCGATTGGGCGCTTCTTTCGCAAAGGCCAACGACAGGCTTATCAAGGCGACCAATCCGATGACACTGATGGCGCGCATGTTACCGATCGTAGTCATCAACATCAAAGCGTATTCCAAACAATGTCTCTCGGAAAGAGGAAAACGGCCAATCCAAGGAGCGAAACACCCTTAATTGTCACAAAAATCCTCTTGCTCCGAATCCTTTGTTCGAGACCATGTTTGCTGGGGCTACCCCCCAAACCCGCCACCATGCTTTTACCCAACCATAAAACAAAGATCGTCGCCACGATTGGACCTGCCTCTGAATCACCCGAAATGCTGGTGCGGCTGATTCTGGCCGGCCTGAATGTCGCGCGACTCAACTTTTCTCATGGAGACTTTACCCGTCATGCTGAAGTCATCTCCCGGATTCGTGCCGTGTCGAAAACCACGGGCCGAAGGGTGGCCATTATGGCAGATTTGCCCGGACCCAAGATGCGGCTGGGTATCATCGAACCCGGTACGATTGAGTTGGTCGCAGGGGATGGGTTCACTCTCACCAGTGAGGACATTGTCGGTGACCGAAACCGCGTTTCCATGAGCTTTGATCCTCTCCCGCAGGTGGTCAAACCGGGAGACCGATTGTTTTTAAATGACGGATTGGTTCAGCTTCTGGTGCAGGAGGTTGATGGCAATGATGTGATTTGCAGCGTCGCTGTGGGAGGAGTGCTCAGTTCTCGCAAAGGCCTGAATTTGCCCCGGATTCCCCTTGGGATCAGTGCTTTCACGAAGCGCGACCACGAGTGTCTGAAATTTGCGCTCGAGCAAGGTGTGGATGCCATTAGCCAATCTTTTGTGGAGAGCGCTGCGGATATGGACGCGGTGCGTTCTGCGGCAGCGGCCCTTGGCAAAAAGCCCTTTCTCATCGCCAAAATCGAGAGACTGGAAGCCTTGGAGAAATTTGATGAAATTCTTGCGGCGTCGGATGGCATCATGATTGCCAGGGGTGACCTCGGGGTTGAGGTGCCAATTGAGGACATGGCTGTCACCCAAAAACAACTCATCGCGCAAGCCAATCTTGTGGCAAAACCGGTCATCACCGCCACACAAATGCTGGAATCCATGACCGCCAGCCGGTTGCCCACGCGGGCGGAAGCCACGGATGTTGCGAATGCGATTTTGGATGGAACGGACAGTGTCATGCTATCCGGCGAGTCGGCTGTGGGGGCTTTTCCCGAGGAGGCCGTGTTAATGCTGGGGAAAATTGCGGCATCGGCAGAAAGACACCGTGCGGAAATGTCCCGAGAAATTGGCTTAGGTGAAAAAAAATCCAGCCCAACAAGTGGCTTGAGTGCGAGGTCGCGCTTGCTCGAACACGCCATCGAACTCACCGCGAGCGATGCCGTCCTTGCCCCCACAAAAAGTGGACACACGGCCAGAGCTGTTTCAAGGGGACGCCCGCCAGTGTGGATATTGGCGGTGAGTGCGGACCCGACCACGTTGCAAGGACTCTGTTTTAGCAGTGGCGTGTTTCCAATCGAGTTGAAGGAAGATTTGGATGTGTGGAACGACTACGCCAGAACCCTCACCTCCGAACTTGGCCTTGCCTGCAAAAAAATCCTGCTCGTCGCAGGCCCCTCCCAAAAAAATCCCAAAGCCAATCAGCGCATCGAAGTGATTGTGCTATCACAACTGGGTGTGATTAAAAGTGGGGGAGGTGGATCGGGCGCTTCGCCGCACGATGAGAAATCCTAAGCGGCTACGCCGCCACTTGCTCCCATCGCGCTCGGAGATCGCGATCCACCCCGGTCAAACTTCAACCTCGCCCAATTTTAATCACACTCACCCCAATGACCACTTCGCATCGGGCTTGTTTTTCGCCGACGGACGCCCTATACCGACCCCATGTCAAACGCTATTGGTTTTCCATCCCAGTCAAAAGGCCAACTCTGGTATTATCTTGGGGGAGCACTCTCCGTCATTGTCGGAATCTTTGCGATGTCACGACCCGGAATGGCCTCGGTTGCCATCGCTCAAATTATCGGGATCTTTTGTTTGGTCAGCGGCGCTGCTCTGTTGGTTTCCGCGCTGTTTGGAAAATCCAAAAAACACCGGCTCCTTGATTTCTTCTCGGCGGCTTTGCGTGTGGTGGTGGGTTTATTGCTGATCGTCAAAGTCGTGCAGGGTGTCATGGCGCTCACCTTGGTCCTTGCTGCCATTTTCCTTGCGGAGGGAATCTTTGGCATATTACTCGGGTTGAAATTGCGTGGAAAAAATTCCGCATGGATTTGGGTTGTGCTGAACGGCATCGTGGCGCTGATTCTGGGTGGCCTGCTATTGGCCAAGTTTCCATCTGACGCCGATTGGGCGATTGGTCTGCTGTTTGGGATTAACAGCCTGTTCCTTGGCCTTTCATTGATCATGTTCGGCGCCGCGATCCCCAAGGCGGTCGAGTCCTGACGCCGCTCGTTTCGCTTTGCGCTCGCCAACGAGCACGGCTCCCCAGACCCGCAAACGCTCGAATCCCAGCAGGCACAAGCCCACTGCCAAAAGTGCCAGAATCGTTCCCCCTACGCCGAGAGCCGTGCGCTCGGCATAGCAGGTCCAAACAAACTGCCCCACACAGAGCACCGCCACAAAAAGCAGGGTTGGTTTGCGCCCAATGAGATTCACCATAAACACCCCAAGCGGAGCCCCAAGGCAGACCACCGGTGCCGCTGCCAACCAGTTTTCGAACACACCAGGCTGCATTCCCGTTGTCAGATTTTTAACAACAATGCCTAAGACCGAAACAAAGGCCATGATGACCACCGAGGTGGGAATGGCGATTTTCAGATCTGCCCGGCAGAGCAGCACCAATGCGGCATAAATCACCATGTCGATCCCAACACCCGTGACAGCGGCCACCGTGGCACCTGCCGCAAAACCCAGAGCAGCTCCCATCCGAAAATCCCAACGCTCATCAAAATCGGTCATGCCCACATGACCCGCAATTTCGCTAATCCGAAACAAATGCAGCACCCCAAAGCTGGCCCAAATCACGGCAAAGATCAGCTTGATCCACAACTCGGGCACCAATGGTGCAAGAAACCAAATCCCCAGCGGAGTCCCAATCAACGCGCCCACCATTGCCCCCTTCAACATCGCCCATGCCAAGGGTTGCCGCCGCGAGAGAATAAAAATCGCGGCGCTTGTCATACCAATCGATTGCACAGCAAAGCTAAAATCCCGCCCCAGCGTCGCAGGAAGTTCAAACAGTAACACCAGAATTGGAAACCCCACCGTGCCTCCTCCCATGGGCGTGGAACCGGCAACATAGCTCCCCAGCGCCATGGTCAACGCAATCGGCCAATGCGCGGTGACCACGTCCCAGCGACCCTGACCAAAGACCAGCCATGTCCACGTGCTGTAAAAAGCCACCAGCCAAAGAAACCAAACCCAGAGATGTTGTTTGCGCGGTGCTTGAATCGTCATAGAAAAGCCATATGGCTAGTCGCGAAGAATCACAGCGGAAATTGGTTATACAAGACTTGTGTTACTGGCTGCCAAGAATCTCAGCCACTTTTCGCATCTCTACTGAGGCGTTATAAAAATGGGGACTGAATCGTAGCCACTGCGTGCCATCACGCGAGGCTCGGAGAGACGCAACCACATGGTTTTTTTCAAGAGCTGCAAACAGGGCCTTGGAATCTTTCTCTGGATGGCGTGCAGTTAGGATGCCGGAACGAAGCGGCTCGTCCCGCGAAGGAGATAAAAATTCATATCCTTGCTGCGTAAGGAGATCTTCGAGTTCATCGCGCAGGGCGAGGATGGCGGATGAGACCTTGTCGGCACCCATGCTCTCCAGCATTTCCAAACCGGCCTTCATTCCGTAAATGCCAGAAGCGTTCAGGACGCCGGGTTCGTAACGCCTGGCTGTCGGCTCGAACGCGATTTCAGTGGACGCAATAAAATCCGGAGAGCGCACATTCCATGCTCCGAGCAGCGTGGGACGGCAAACTTCGAAGTTCTTGCGGGCGACAAAAACAATTCCAATGGCCATGGGCCCCAGCATCCATTTGTGGGCATCGGCACTCAAAAAATCCACACAGCTGGCGTCGGTGGGGAAAGCCCCAACGGTCTGGATCGCATCAAGGGAAAACAGCACATTTCGGGATTTGAGTAGCTCGCCAATGGCAGGGACATCGATCCGCCAACCGGTCAGATAATGACAAGATGCCAGAGCCACCAAGCGGGTCTTGGGGGTCAGGGCTTCGCGAACTTCATCCACGGTGATGCGGCCGGGAACACGCGTTTTTACAGCAATCGGACGCACACCATGCCTTGTGAGATCGATCCATGGATAAACATTCGAGGGATAATCATCCGCAAAATAGACAACTTCATCTCCCTCCTTCCATGCAATGCCATTGGCGAAAAGGCTCAGGCCAAGCGCCGTGGGGCCAAGCAGGGCAATCTCATCGCTTTCCCCGTTGATTGTTCGAGCACACAGGGCTCTGGTCTGACCAATCACCCGCAGCACATCAGCAAACTCCTGCTGTTGCAGGCTGCAGGCTTTGGCCTGTTCCGCCATGGCGGTGGCCACACATTCGGGAAAGGCTGTGACTCCGGCATGACCCAAAAATATCTGCCTCGTGGCAACAGGGAATTTCGTGAGCCGCTCTGCCTCGTCAGCAAAAAAACTCACGCCTTGCTCTCTGCCTCTTCGATCAGATTCCAGAAACCGCGGGCTTGCCCAAGTTGAGCATCCTCATCCATTGGAAGATTGGAACGGAAAAGAAAATCGCGAATAGTGTTTTTGTGCAGCACGCGGTGGATGAGAATCCCCTCTGGATGGGTTTCAAAATAGATGCGATAGTCTTTGGATCGGAAACGAAGCAGATGTCTCCCTTCCCTTTCAACTTTCCCAAACCGTGAGGCATCCAGCTGATCAAGGTCTCCCGGCAGGAGTTGGAAATCCATGAGAATTTCCAGCTGAAGATCTTTCGGCAAGGCCGCCATTTCTGCGGCGCTGATCGCGTTGAAGATGACCTGAAACACAGTTGGGTTGGTCGGTTTCGAAGGAAGGTTGGCTTTCAGGGGTTGGCGGAGGGAGAGTCAGATTTGATCTTTACGGTTTTGGGGCCGGACGTCAATTCAATGAGGTCATTGATGATTCGAATGGCCTCGTCACGCACAGGATCAGGCTCGGGGGCTTCGTCTTTCTTTTCTCCCTCTTCATCCATCTCCTCCATGAGAGGTTTGTCTTTTTTCCGATTGTAGGCCACGGAGCGAAGCTCGGGGGAAGCAAGGTCATCGAGCGTGATTTCAAAGGCGGCAACATCCAACGCTTCGCCACGACCCTGACGGTCCAATTTCCGTTGTTCCTTGCGGGCTTTGTCAGCCGCAATCTCCGCCTTGCGGGTTTTCAAATTTAGGCTCACTTCGTTTTTCTGAATCCGCTCCACAAGCCGGGTCGCGTCTTCGGTGATATAAGCAAACTCGGCATCTTGAGCCACGCGGGCTTTGGATCTTTCCCGCAGTTCATCCAGGAAGAGAGGCGTCGCGGACATGGCATCAGCAATTTTGACCGGAGCAACCTCATCGTATTCCAACCGATTTTTTAGCGAACCCTCGCCAATTTCCGGGTTGTCGGTCAGGGAAGGGAGAACGATATCCGACTCCACCCCATTAAGCTGCGTGGACCCGCCTTTGACACGATAGAATTTTTGAATTGTCAGTTTCAAAGCCCCTGCTTCCGAGGAGGACAAGCCAAAAGGCATCATGAGGCGGCCCAATTCCAACACCGTTTGCACGGTTCCTTTTCCAAAGCTGCGTTCGTCTCCAACGATGACCGCACGCCCATAATCCTGCAACGCTGCGGCAAAGATCTCGCTGGCTGAGGCACTCAACCGGTTCATAAGAACAACCACAGGACCGTCATAGGACGTTGATGGGTCCGTGTCTTGAGAGACGGTGATTTTGCCATTGGAGTCCTTCGCTTGGACGACTGGTCCCCGTGGAATAAACAAACCCGTCAAATTAATGGCTTCCTCGAGGGATCCGCCTCCATCCCGACGCAAGTCGATGACAAGACCCTCCATGCCATCCGCTTTGAGGCGTGTGAGCAAGGCCTTCACGTCGGCGGTGGTGCTCCTGCCTCCTTTTTTGCCTCGCCCGCCCATTTCGGCGTAGAAGGAGGGCAGCGTGATCCAGCCCACTCGTGTGGTGTCTCCTTCGGGGCCTTTCAAATCTAGGAGTTCGGCCTTGGCTTGTTGGTCCTTCAACTGAACCTCATCGCGTTTGACTTCGATAACCTTTCTTTCGGCAGGGTCCGTGGCGGAGGCTGGAAGCACCATCAGCTTGACGATGGTGCCTTTTTTGCCACGAATTTTCTCAACGACCTTGTCGAGCTTCATATCGACAACATCTTCAAATTCGCTATCGCCCTGAGCCACGGCCGCGATGCGGTCATTCACTTGCAACCGCCCGTCACGATCCGCGGGTCCCCCGGGAACCACTTCCATCACCTTTGCATATCCATCATCAGATCTCAGCACGGCACCAACCCCCACGAGGGATAGACCCATGGAGATCTGGAAATTTTCCATGTCCGACTTGCTGAGATATTCCGAATGCGGATCATAACTCTGAGCAAGAGCACTCAAAAAAAGCTTCACGATGTCCTCATCTTCCATCTCCTTCAGATTGCGCTGCACCTGATCGTAGCGGCGGGTGACGGTCTCCAGCGGCGTGCGGATTTTGATTTCGCTGAGGTTTTCTCTCAACAATTCGGCCTCAATAAGATCTCTCCAGAGTTTGTCCGCTTCGACGTCATTTTTTGGCCAATCAGCTTTCTGACGGTTCATCTGGACCATCTGATCGCTAGTAAACTTGAAGCCCTTCTTTGCGAGTGCTTTGTTTTTTTCGACCCGAGCATCAACACGGCTCCGGTATCTCTCAAAAATATCGCGGGCCGGATCAAGGTTGCCGGTCAGAATCGCATCATCCAGAGTGGTGCCATATTTGGCGGTGATTTCGTCAATATCTGCCTGCGTGAAGTAGAGGCGGTTGTAATCAAGATTCGTGAGATAGGTCTGCAAAAGACGCTCGGACATCGCATCATCGAGCTTTTCGCGTGAGTAGTGGCCTTTCTCCAACCACCTGGCAACGGAGATCGCAATCTGGCCGGGGTCAACCGAACTAGCCGAGGCGAAGGCCCATGGAAGAAGTGCCAGACCGGCCACAACCGGGGCGAGGATATTTTTAGAAAACAGGCTCATGGGTTTTTGGAATTCCAGACTCTGACAGACCCCAGGCCAAAATGCAAATCACACCTTGGGAGACATGCAAGCAGGGGTGAGCCAGCCTCACCCATGATTTCCAACAACATTTCCCGTTTGCGCGGTACAGCTGTACCGCAGAAACGGGAGGGTGGTAAGAAAATCGGGCGAAAGGTGCATTGCAAGAAAGGCAGGGTTTGTTCAAAATGGCTTTCGGATAGGATTGAACTGTCCGCAAGAAATTCACCGCTCATCGCTTCATGGAAAAAACCCAACTCATTCTTGTCACCGGGGGTCTTGGTGTGATGGGGGCGACGTTTGTGAAAGGGTTACTGAAGCGGGGGTTCAAGGTCCGAGTGTTGGATAACAGCGACCGTTTTCGATCACGCCTTGAGGGGCTCGAAGTGGATATTCAGATTGCCGATATCACCAAGCCGGAGACCATGGGATCGGCGTTTGAGGGGGTCGGCACGGTTTTTCACCTGGCGGCCATCTTAATCAGCAAGGACCCATCTCTCTATCAGAAGATCAATGTGGGTGGAACCCGAAACGTGATCGCCGCAGCTGAAAGTGCAGGGGTGAAACATTTTGTGTTGGTTTCCTCGGCATCCGTGACTTACCCCCACACCACGCCTTACTCGCTTTCCAAGCGCGAGACCGAGCGTCTCATCAAGGAGCAGAAAACCATGCCGTGGACAATCGTTCGACCCACCCTTGCTTACAACGAAAGTGGCGGGGAGGAATTTAATATGTTTGCGGACTATCTGAAAAAATATCCGGTGGTTCCATTTATTGGAGAGGGGCGGGCTCTTAAGCGTCCGGTGCACTGTGATGATCTGATGGAGGGATTTCTGGCCATCCCGGACAACCCCAAAACTTATGGCAAGACGTATTCGTTCAGCGGTGGCGAGGCGATTGCCATTCGTGACATGGCCAAGCTGATGCTCAAGCATGTGGGACGGCCAAAACCCTTTGTCACGATTCCCATTCCTGTCTGCCGAGTGATTGCATTCTTCTCCGAGCGATTCCAGGCCAAGCCGCTCCTCACCTGGGCGGCCATTGCCGGGGTCACACAAGATGCCAATCTGGACAATTCCGAAGCCCGCGCTGATCTTGGGTATTGTCCCATCTCCTTTTCGGAGGGCCTTCAGCGGTCCTATCCAATTTAAACGCATCAACAAAATCTATGAAAAAATCCATCAGCGACCTCAACCTCTCAAACAAACGTGTCCTCATGCGTGTGGACTTCAATGTGCCACAGAAATCTTCCACCGGGGAAATCACCAACCCGGCGCGGATTGCGGCAGCGCTACCTAGCATCAAACACATTTTGGATGCGGGCGGATCGCTTGTGTTGATGAGCCACCTTGGTCGGCCGGATGGCCAGCGGGTGGAAAAATATTCTCTCAAACCCATTGCCACCAAGTTGGAGGAGTTGCTGGGACAACCAGTGAAGTTTGTGAACGATTGTGTCGGGCCTGAGGTTGAAGCCGCAGCGGCTGCTCTCCAGCCCGGCGAGGTCCTCCTTCTTGAAAATCTGCGCTTCCATATTGAGGAGGAAGGAAAGGTCAAGAATGAGGATGGCACCACAACCAAAGCTGAGCCCGAAGCCGTCGCTGCCTTTCGGGCTTCTCTCACAAAACTTGGGGATATTTACGCCAACGATGCCTTTGGCACGGCCCACCGCGCTCACTCTTCGGTGGTTGGCGTTGACCTTCCCGAGCGCGTGGCTGGGTTTCTCATGCAAAAAGAACTGGACGCGTTTGCAGCTGTTTTGGAATCACCCGAGCGACCTTTCCTCGCAATTCTTGGTGGTGCCAAGGTTGCTGACAAAATCCCGTTGATCCGAAACCTCCTCGACAAGGCGGATGAAATTATCATCGGCGGCGGGATGGCCTACACATTTAAGAAGGTGATTGCGGATATGTCTATTGGGGACAGTCTCTTTGACCCGGAGGGAGCCAAAATTGTGGGCGAGTTGATTGAAAAAGCGGCACAGCGCGGAGTCAAAATTCACCTGCCTGTGGATTTTGTGATCACCGACAAATTTGCCCCCGATTCGCAAACGCGAACTGTGACCGATGCGGAAGGCATCCCAGAAGGTTGGATGGGGCTCGATGTGGGACCACAGTCGCGAATCGCTTTTGCCGAGGTGATTGGGCGCGCTCGCACCATCGTGTGGAACGGGCCAGCTGGGGTTTTTGAATTTGAAAATTTCTCCGAAGGCACCAAGCAGATGGGTGCGGCCATTGCTGCAGCTACGGCGAACGGAGCCGTTTCCGTGGTTGGCGGAGGAGACACT
This sequence comes from Terrimicrobiaceae bacterium, assembly GCA_041744075.1. Lineage (GTDB taxonomy): Bacteria > Verrucomicrobiota > Verrucomicrobiia > Chthoniobacterales > Terrimicrobiaceae > JAJTZA01. Next base: position 19,085 of record JBGTLQ010000262.1, on the reverse strand, counting down.
GCCACCGCAGCCAAAAAATTTGGTGTCATCGACAAGGTGACCCACGCTTCCACCGGCGGGGGCGCTTCGCTGGAACTCCTTGAAGGCAAATCCCTCCCCGGCGTCGCTTCTCTGAGTGAAAAATAAAATCGAGGAGCCACCCCCTCACCCCTCGCGCACAGATTGGGCCTCGTGGCAACCCACCGAGCGGGCTGTCCTGCTTTTTGTGATTCGCGATGGGCAGATCCTTCTCATCCGAAAAAAAAGAGGCCTGGGAGCTGGAAAAATCAATGGCCCCGGCGGGCGGATTGAGCCCGGAGAGACAGCCCTTGAGGCGGCAGTGCGCGAGACACGTGAGGAACTCGGCGTCGAGGCCCATGACCCGGAACTTCGGGGAGAGTTGCATTTTCAATTCCTTGATGGATATGCGCTCCACTGTGGTGTTTTTGTTTCTCCCGGATGCACGGGCACGGCCATCGAAACCGACGAAGCGATTCCCTTATGGACCCCTCTGAATGCGATTCCCTACAACGAAATGTGGGCCGACGATGCGCACTGGCTGCCGGGAACAATCGCGGGCGGAATTTTCCGCGCCTTCTTCACCTTTGATAACGATCAAATGCTCGACCACCACATCGACTGGAACCGTCAACCCGGGCTGTGAAGGTGTTGCCGCACTGTCAGGGTTGGATGGTTTCCAGATACGTGAAAGCCCCGTTCTCCACCCGAAGAATGACAGCAGGTTTGTCAGGGTTGCGATTCGGGCCAAAACGGATCGGACCGGTTACGCCAGGGAAATCTGAGGTTGCCAAGAGGGCTTTTTGAACGGAGGGCCGTGATTCCGAGCCTGCCCTGGAAATGGCATCCACGCCGAGTCGAATCGCATCATAAGCCAGCGCCGCAAGCGGCGGTGGGGGTTGTTCAAACTTGGCACGAAAGGCAGCAATAAAAGCTGCGTTTTCTGGATTTTCGTTCTGTGCGGAAAAATGATTGGCCGCATAACAATTTTCAACAGCTTCCCCACCCACGCGCAAAAACTCGGTGGAATCCCATCCGTCTCCGCCCAAAAAAGGCACCTCCAGGGCCATACCCCTCGCCTGCTGGATCACGAGGGCGGCCTCGAGATAATAGCTTGGCAAAAAGATCACCTCAGGACTCGCGGCTTTAATGGCCTCCAACTGCTCAGTGAACGAAAGATCACCTGCTTTGAAAGATTTTTCCACAACGATGGTGCCCCCGCTTTTGACAAAATGATCCCGGAAGCTCGATGCAAGTCCCTGACTGTAAGGATTCCCCTCTTCCAAGAAGATGGCCGCCCGTGAAGCTTTGATGGAACTCGCAAAACGCGCCATGGCAGCTCCTTGAAACGGCTCCGCATAACACGCCCGAAAAATCATGTCCCCGGCCGCTGTGACGTCCTGGTGGGTGGAGGCCGGCGATATCATTGGAATCCCATGAGCCTGCGCGATGGCGGCCGCTTCAATGGACCGAGCTGACGCAATCTCTCCCACGAGAAGCGGGATACCGGGGTCTTTTGCCAAGCCTTCCACGACCTCCTTATTTGTTTCTGCAACAGATCGAGTGTCGCGCACTTCCAGCTTCACCGGACGTCCGCCAAAAATTCCGCCCGCGGCATTGATCTCATCAACCGCAAGTTGCGCTCCACGAATGGCATCATTCCCGAAGGATGACTGCGCTCCGGTCAGCGGGAAAAACACCCCCAGCCTGACAGGTTCCGCAGCCTCCTCTGGTGTGGGTTCAGGGGGCGGGTTATCGACGGCCTTGGGCTCACAGCCGCCCATCCCGGCAAGCGCGACCATCAGCCCGACAGCCAACAAAGACGCAAATCCCGAGGGCCTGTTGCAGCGCTTGGCTAAAAAATCATTGACGGAAAAAATTGGGGTTCGAAAAATCATGGGCCGCAGGTTCGGATGCATCAAATCAGGACCGCTCACCCGATTTGTCAACCCCTCTTTAGCTGAACATGATGATCAGGGGGCATGTTTGAGAGGGAGAGATTGGTGAGTTCGCTCGGGGGTGGATCGCGATCTCCGAGCGCGATGGGAACAAGTGGCGGCGTAGCCGCGTAGGATTTCTCATCGTGCGGCGGAGCGCCCGATCCACCTCACCCACTTAATGACACCCCGAGATTCACCCGTCCCATCGCCGGGTCTTGCCTTTGATCGCAACCACTGGTTGGATGGATGGTTTTATGAGCAACTTGATCAAAATTGCGGTGCTGGCAGGAGATGGTATCGGACCAGAAGTCATGGCCGAGGCGTTGAAGGTTCTTGTGTCCGCAGCCACAAAATTTTCCCTTGAATTTCAGTTTGAACACCATCTCGTTGGTGGCGCGGCCATTGATGCCGCAGGCAAAGCTCTTCCCCCGGACACGTTGCACGCCTGCGAAGAAGCAGACGCCATCCTTTTTGGTTCTGTCGGCGGCCCAAAATGGGAATCCTTGCCACCAGCTGAGCAACCCGAGCGGGCGGCGCTTTTGCCACTGCGCAAACATTTTGGACTTTTTGCAAATTTACGCCCGGCCGTTTGCTTGCCGGAACTGACCCATGCCTCGCCTCTCCACCCGGATTCCGTGGCTGGTGGCTTTGATGTGCTTTGCGTGCGGGAGCTCACCGGGGGCCTTTATTTCGGAGAACCGAAATACATCAAAAATGAGGGGGGTGAAGATTTTGCGGTGGACACCATGGTTTACTGGGAAAGCGAGATCCGTCGGATTGCTAAAGTTGCGTTTGAAGCCGCGCAGAAACGACGGTCTCACGTTACCTCGGTGGACAAGGCCAATGTCCTCCAAAACGGCGTCCTTTGGCGACGTGTTGTTCAAAGCGTGGCCCGCGAGTATCCAGATGTGACATTAAACCATCTCTACGTGGACAATGCCGCCATGCAGCTTATCAAAAACCCCAAATCCTTTGATGTGCTGCTTGCTGAAAATCTTTTTGGCGACATCCTCAGCGATGAGATGGCCATGATTGCCGGGTCCCTGGGCATGCTCCCAAGTGCCAGCCTCGGCGAATCCACTGGCAACGGGAAACGTTTTGGCATGTTTGAGCCCAGTGGCGGCACAGCACCGGATATTGCCGGCAAAGGCATTGCAAACCCTATTGCCCAGATCCTTTCCGCAGCGCTCCTGCTTCGATTCTCGGCAGGACGCGAAGACGCCGCCACAGCCATCGAAAACGCCGTCCGCTCAGTGATCGCTCAAGGCCTCCGGACTTCAGATATCTACACACCCGGCACCACCAAGGTGGACACCTCCTCCATGGGATCGGCGATTGCCAGCGCCTTGTGAAGTCGGCGTGCAACTTGTGCAACACGATTGTTCCACACGGGCCAAATTCCGGCCTGTGAATAACTTGGGAGTAATGCGCGTTTCCCTGCGTAGTTTATTCACGATGTTTTGTGAATGCCCCCCCTCTCGCAGCGCGGAAAGCAATGACACTCACTGAAATCCGCGCCGCGCTCACCGAGTTGGAGACCCGACCCCGGCAATCCCTCGGACAGAACTTTTTGTATGACCAGAATCTGGCTCGAGGGATCGTGGAACAATTGCAGGGTCATCATGATGGGACGATCCTTGAGATTGGTCCTGGATTGGGTGCGCTCACCGAATTTCTCCTACCCATGGCCCATCGATTGGTCCTTGTCGAAAAGGACGAGCGGATGGTCACATGGCTGGGGCGAAAATTTCCGCCTCCTCAGGTGGAACTGTTCCACACCGACGCGCTGGCCTTTGATCTGCGGAGGATCTGTGGCGAGGGGCGGGTGGCCATTGTGGGAAACCTGCCTTACTACGTATCCACCGCCCTCATCTCGCACTACACAAATGCCCTTTCTCCCGCATCAATACTTGTTCTAACGCTACAGCACGAAGTGGCAACACGACTTTCTGCCACACCGGGAACACCCGATTATGGTGCCATGTCGGTCTGCGTTCAACGCCGATGGAATGTGCGTTTTCTGCGCAAATTGCCGCCGTCCGTTTTTTATCCCGCACCCAAGGTTTCTTCGGCCGTGGTGAGTCTCACGCCACGCTCTTCGAAGGATGTCCTGCCGCTCGATGATGGCGTTTTTGAGAGCCTTGTTCGACGCGGATTTTCCGAGCGCCGCAAACAACTAAAAAATTTATTACCCGAACTTCGAGAGTCATGGCCCGAGATCACAAGCGCTGTGGGTATCACCGTAGAAGCCCGTGCCGAAAATTTGACACTCACCCAATGGGAAAAACTGACGTCCCTCGTCTCGCCAAACTCCGCCCAACATGGCGAGGAACTCTTTGATGAGGTCGATGAATCGGACACCGTCATTGGCCCACAACCACGAGCTTTTGTGCATGTGAATAACCTTCGTCATCGCGCCGTCCACATCCTCCTCTTTAATACCGAGGGCGAACTCTTCCTCCAAAAACGCTCGCCTTGGAAAGATCTCAACCCCGCCCTCTGGGACTCATCCGCCGCCGGCCATGTCGATGCTGGTGAGACCTACCACGAAGCCGCCTCGCGCGAACTTCAGGAAGAACTCGGCGTCTCCGCCCCCCTCAAAAAAATTGGCAAACTCGAAAGCGCCGCAGAAACTTCCTGGGAGTTTGTGGAAGTCTTCACCGGCCACCACGAAGGCCCGTTCCATCTCGCCCGCATGGAAGTTGAAACCGGTGCCTTTTTCCCCTTGGCGACAATCAAATCCTGGTTCAACAACCGCCCCGCAGATTTCACGCCGCTCTTTTGCCTGATTTTTCCTAGATTCCTTGTGCCGAAATCATGGAATTAGTCCTCGTTTTCGTGAATGTTCAAGCCGCATTGGATTTCCCAAGAGACAAGTCGGCGGGCAAGGGACTGCCCAGCCCTACCATCCGGGGGGGGCGCTTCGCGCGCACGCCAGCGCTTCTTTCACTGGTAGGGCGCGTCAGTCCCTTGACCGCCGACTTTTCTTCTTCCCGGCTGTAAGATACCGCTCAACAAACCAAACATCAGCCTCACCCAGCATCAAGCCCAGCAGGCGTAACGGTAACGGCTTGCAAGCTGGTGGACAGATACGCTCCTGCGAGCGAGTGCATTTCAGCGTCAATTATTCACAAAGGGCCGTTAGCAAACCAATGGAAAGAGGGCTACCTTCCTGTCCTATTAATGAAACTTATTGTTGTCACACTTCTTGCCATCTCCATTCTTTCCGTGCCTTGTGCACAGGCGACTCTCACGGGTCTTTTTGACCCATACAATCGGGATTCGGACCCCGACGTTCGATCTGCAGTCTGGGATTCCTTCAGTGAGACTGTGGCTGTTCCAGGCGACCCCGTAAGTGCAACCACCTACTCCTACGCAGGAATTCCTTCGATCACTTCAACCTTCACTGGACTTTCTTTGGTCCAAACCCTTCCCCATATCAACTCCACCACAGGAGGAGGACCTGCCCAAGGAGCGGGTTTGCTTAATGGAGGAGATGTTTATTATTCCTCAACCCGACCTCAGAGTTGGATCATGAATGCAACCACGGGGATTGACCTCGGCGATTTGAGTTTTCAAATCAAAGTCGCCAATGTGCTGACGGTCAGGGAAACCGTGTTTCTTCCGAACCTGACCGGAGTGGGAGACGCGACCTATATCCGAAGTGCCCTCACCCAAGAAACAATCTTTGGCAGCTTTGAGTTTTATGTCATCGAATATCGGTGGAACAATCTGGATATCGCCGCAGGGTCCGATCTTGAGATCACTTTCAGCCTCGCAGGAGGCTCTACTGGAACTTTCACCCGGATCCCCATTGATTTCGTAGCGTTGGATGGAGCCACAATTCCAGAGCCCACCACAGCCTTGTTAATGGGACTTGGTATCGGCTTAACCATGCTGCGTTCCCGCCGTCGGGCGAAAAAGGATTGATAACCAAATAACTTCCTACAAAATTAAACAAAATGAGACTGAATATCACTATGAAATGCCTCTTGAGCGCGGGAGTGCTCTTGGCATCGCAGGCATTTCTTCACTCGGCACCACTTATTGACATGTGGACCTTTGCCGGTGGAGGCTTGGATCCCGCAACTTACGGTGGAAATTTTCGCCCTGATCCGATCAATCCTGATGCACTTTCAGACAACGGCGCAACAATCGTAGCCACCGGGCTGGTTGTTACACCCTTTGGATCTGGCGGACTGGGATCAAACAGCGCGGGAGCTTATGGAGGAATCTACACCTTCTTTGCTGAGAATTCCTCTTATGTCCTGAGCACCTCGACCATTTTGGACAGCCTCGACACAATCACCATTTCCTTCTTGGCTGGTGGAGGAAGTCCGAGTTTGGTGTCCTATGACAGTTCCTCGCTGACTCTTAACTACAATGAAGCAAATCCCACATTGGCTAGCAATGGCTTTGGTACGGTTTCAGGCATCATTGTGGACTCACCAATCGGAGAACAGGATCTCACGGAATACACTTGGACATGGACAGGCCTCTCAGCTCTGGGTTCCACCACAGGATTTTCCACGTCGTGGGACACGCAAGGAAATGAGCATGTCTTTTTCACGGATTTCACATTGACCCAAGCGGTTCCTGAACCTTCCACCATCGGTCTGATTGTTCTCGGGGGAGCTTTTTGCGCTCTTCGTCGCAGGCGTCGTCAATTGCTCGAACATTGAAAAATTGGCATTTCCATAAGTTTGTGCGTTCGCAGGGAAATGCCTCGTATGCGCGAGGTTTTACGCTCATCGAATTGCTGGTTGTCCTCAGCACAACCGGAATTTTAGCGGTCTTGTTTGTTGGGGCAACCCACAAAGCGCTGAGTTCGGCCAACAAAGTCCGCGAGGTGAATGCGGCTCGCCAGTTGGTCACGGCATTGCAGACCTACGCCCAAGAAAACAACGGCGTGTATTTAGCCGGGATGGACTACAGAGCAGGAACCACCAATACCCCGGTTTACAACCCTGAGGGAAAGCTTGTAAAAGGGCACGCTGCTCACCGCTATCCGTATCGACTGGGACCGTATTTGGGTGGCGAATTTGACGGCACAATTTTCGTCAATAGAAACAAGCAAGAGATTATCGATAGCACGGGTGGAAGCGGCGCGATGTATGATTATCAGGTGTCCACTTTTCCTGCGCTAGGGATGAACATCTACTGCGTTGGCGGAGTTATTCGGGCGGATGGCATTGTGCTAAACGCTGAGGACTGTATCACGCGTTCCGCCGCCATGAAGGGATCTATTCTTGCATTTGCCTCTGGCGGGAGCGGTGCAGGCAAGTCAAAACGCGCGGGATTCAGTTATGTGTCTCCCCCCACACAGGAAAATGAATCCCCAATTTGCCTGAAATGGCAGGACCCCGATGCGTGGACCAAACACAAAGATCCCATGAACTATGGCTGGGTGGATTTCCGTTATGATGGCAAAGCCGTTGCCGCGTTTCTTGACGGAAGTGTCCGAATGTGTTCGGTTAGCGAGCTGAGCGATATGCGGCTCTGGAATCACAATGCCTTGGAACAGGACAACCCGAACTACCAAATCGCTCCCTAACGAGTTTGACCGCGCTTGATAAAGGCGTTGAAAAATGGTTCATCAATCAATGTCGCCCTCTTTGCAAAACCAAACCCAAACCAACCATAAAGGTAACATGCTATGAAAACCGAAATCGAAGAATCTCTAAAACAACGTTGGGAAGAACTCCTCAAGGACAAACCCAAACTCCGCATTCGCGATGCCGCTGACCAGCTTGGGGTGAGTGAGGTCGAATTGCTGGCCACGGACTGCGGGGGACGCGCAACCCGTTTGGAAGGGGACTGGACACAACTCATCAAGGACCTGCCTACCTTGGGTCGTGTCATGTGTCTCACCCGAAACCAAGACGCCGTGCATGAGCGTTTCGGTGAGTTTCTCAAAATCGATTTTTTCCATGGCATGGGGCAGGTTGTCGGCCCGGACATTGACCTGCGTTTGTTTCTCGACGGCTGGAAACTGGGTTTCGCGGTCACGGATTTCACCGATGATGGCGAGCGTCAGAGCCTCCAATTTTTTGACGCAACCGGCACAGCTATTCATAAGGTCTATCTGCAAAAAGAGAGCAACTACGGTGGTTATGGCGTGTTGCTGAACAAATTCCGCTCCGAAAATCAGAGCACAGAACAGCCGGTAGAGCCCGCTCCTGCGCCACGGCCTGAGCTCCCAGATGCCGAGATCGACGTGGCAGGTTTTCAGCAAGCGTGGTTGGACATGAAAGACACGCACGCGTTTTATGTCATTATGGGCAAATTCCGTGTGGCCCGTGAGCAGGCTCTGCGTCTGGCTCCCGAAGGTTATGCCCGCAAGGTCTCTGTGGCCTCAACCAAACAAATGCTCGAAACTGCCTCGGCAAATGGCACAGAGATCATGGTCTTTATTGGCAACCGTGGATGTCTCCAAATCCACACCGGCCCTGTCAAAAACATCAAAATGTTTGGTGCCGAGTGGCTGAATGTGTTGGATGATGAGTTTAACATGCACCTCCGCGAAACCGCCGTGGCCAGCGCCTGGGTGGTTGTCAAACCCACGGTGGATGGGGATGTGACGTCCCTTGAGTTGTATGACAAAGACGGCAACAACATTGTGATTTTCTTTGGCAAGCGCAAACCCGGCCAACCCGAGTTGCCAGCCTGGCGGGAGATCATTGCGAGCCTGAAATAGACTCGGCCCCAGCGAGCCCCACCAAACCCGCATGGTTTAGATGGCGCTTGCCCTCAAGACAAACACGCTATGAAACACGCCCTCATCACCTTGCTCATGATTTCTGTGACTGCGATCTCCCATGCGTCAGAGCGCATTGTGAGCACGGCTGGACCGGTGACAGAGACCGTCTTTGCTTTGGAAGCCGGAGATGAGGTCGTGGCGGTTGATGTCTCAAGCGTCTTTCCAGAGGCTGCCAATGCGCTTCCGAAGATTGGCTATGCGCGTCAGTTGTCCGCCGAGGGCATCCTCTCAATGAATCCCACGTTGGTCTTTGCAACGGAGGACGCTGGTCCACCCGAGGTGTTGAAACAACTCGCGGATGCAGGCGTCAAAGTGGTTTCGCTCTCCAACGATCCCACGCCCGAGGCTGCGGCAGAGCGTATCCTCACGATTGGCAAGGCCCTGAATCGCGGGGATGCCGCAAAGACGCTTGTTGAGAGCCTCAAGTCAGATTTGGAAGTCGCACAATCCGCCGTCGCCAGAACGGAATCCCGCCCCAAGGTGCTATTCATTTATGCCCGAGGTGGAGGCGTGATGAATGTGTCCGGCACGGGCACGTCCGCCGATGCCATGATCACACTTGCCGGTGGAATCAATGCCATTCAGGGATTTGAAAATTACAAGCCTCTCACAGCGGAGGGTGCCGTAGCCGCAGCCCCTGACTTCATTCTTGTGACCTCGCGGGGGTTGGAGAGTTCGGGCGGAATCGATGGCCTTCTCAAACACCCCGGCTTGGCCCTCACGCCTGCGGGCAAAGAAAAAAAAGTCATTGTTATGGATGATTTGCTCCTCTTGGGTTTCGGCCCAAGACTCGGCCAAGCGACCAAGGAGCTGTGTGAGCAATTGCATCCCCTTTCGAAGGCTGTTGGTAAGCAGGCCACCGGCGTGAATTCGCCGGTTATCCCCTGACATCGATGTCATCCCTGGCATTGCGCCATCAGCGACCTGCCATTTTCTGCGCGCTTGCCGTATTGCTGATTGCGACCTGCCTTGTTTCGCTTTGTGTCGGGGCCGTAAAAATTCCGCTCTCGGATGTACTGGCCGCACTCACCGGTCAAAGAAACGAATCGGGGCTGGGCAGCATTCTTTGGAACCTCCGCATTCCACGCGTGTTGTTGGGTGTTCTTGTCGGGGGATCTTTGGCGGCGGCAGGAGCCCTCATGCAGGGGCTGTTTCGTAACCCTCTGGCTGATCCCGCTCTCATTGGTGCCTCCAGTGGCGGGGCGCTGGGTGCGGTGTTTATCATTGTCCTTGGAAGCACTCTTTTCCCTGGTATCCCCCTGCTGAGCGATTTGCGGGCGCTGCCTTTTGCCGCCTTCGCTGGGGCCTTGATCGTCACGTGGTTTGTAAAAAGCATGGCTGCGAATGGGGGATACACGGCAATTGCGACCCTCTTGCTTGTCGGGGTGGCCGTTAATGCGCTGACCAGTGCGATGATCGGCCTCGCGACTTATCTTGCGACAGATGCCCAATTGCGCACGTTGTCATTTTGGACCTTGGGAAGTCTCGGTGCGGCGGACTGGCAGGTGGTCACACTGGCCGCGCCATTTTGTCTGAGCCTAATTATCCTTGCCCCCTTCTGGGCGACCGCATTGAACGCACTCGCTCTAGGCGAGGCCGAGGCCGGTCACCTTGGCTTCAAAGTTGAAAAAATCAAGTCCTGGCTGATCCTGCTCACGGCGGCCGGGGTGGGAGCCTCGGTGGCGTTCACGGGAGTCATCCTGTTTGTCGGGTTGGTGGTCCCTCATTTGGTCAGAACGCTCATCGGCCCTGATCATCGTTGGTTGCTGCCCGGGTCAGCGTTACTGGGAGCGGCGTTGTTGGTGGCCTCTGACACCATGGCCCGCACGATTGTGGCACCGGCCGAGTTGCCAATTGGGATCCTCACCGCAGGATTTGGCGCTCCTTTCTTTTTGTCCATGTTGCTCCGTCAACGAGGGAGGGCCCTGTGGGGTTAACGTCCCCCCAAACCACCCCCCTCATGGAAGCGGGGAATCTCACGTACGAGATTGGAGGCGCGACGCTGGTTTCCGAGGTCAATTTTTCTGTGGCCCAAGGCGAATTTGTGGCGTTGCTGGGGCCAAATGGCGCCGGGAAATCCACCTTGCTAAAATTGTTGTGCGGGCAAATTCAACCGAGCGAGGGACACGTGAGTTTTTTGGGCCGCCCTTTGAGTCAATGGGCTCCTATGACATTGGCCCGTCAGCGAGCGGTGTTGCCTCAAAGCTCGACTGTGCCTTTTGCTTTCACCTCGCTGGAAATTGTGTTGCTGGGCCGTTCTCCGCATGGCGACGCGAGGGCCTGCGAAGCCCTTGCCAGGCAAGTCATGGCACAAACCGATTGCGGGCACCTCGCAGATCGCTTTGTGCCCACGCTCTCCGGCGGGGAAATGCAGCGGGTCCAACTCTCCCGCGTGTTGCTTCAGTTGTATCACCCTGACGGAAATGTCCCCCGCTGCCTGATGCTTGATGAGCCCATTTCCAATCTGGATCCCGCGCATCAACACCGTGCCCTTTGTGTGGCAAAGCGGTTTGCAGCCTCGGGAGCTGGCGTGCTTGTGGTTCTCCACGATCTCAATTTGGCCGCCCAATATGCGGATCGGCTGGTCATCATGAAAGGAGGCTGCGTCGTGGCCCAGGGAACTCCCCGTGAGGTGGTGACTGAAGAACTTGTTAGCGAGATTTTTGAAGTTCGCGCGCGGGTGATTCAGAATCCCGTTTGCGACGAGCCGGCAGTTTTTGTTTCGGTGCCGGAAGGAGAGAAGGATTAAGAGGAAACACACAGGGACAAACCCCGAACCGCCCGGCAAAAGCTTTTGAGAAGTGACTCAGGCTCGAATAGCCAACTTCCATCGCGGCTTCGGTGACATTCGATTTGCCTTGTTTCAAAATCCCCGCCGCCCGGTCCAGCCGCAAATCCCTTAAATAGCGGGAAATCGTGGTGCCGGTCTCCTGCGAGAAAATGCGACTCAAGTAGTGAGGACTGCATCCCACCTCCTTGGAGATCTCGGGCAGGGATGGCGGATGCTCCAGGTTTCGGCTGAGGATCCCCTTCACTTTTTCGACGCGCTCATGCGCGACCCGCTGTTGTCGCTCACAGAAAAATTCCTCCTTCCGCGGATTTAACACGCTGATCGCAATCTCCAGCGCCTTGGCCTGATACCATCCTCCCAAAAAATCATCGTCAACCCGCCCACCCACGATTTCCTCCACTGCCTGCTTCACACGTCCAGGGATCCCCATCACCTGAACGCCTTTTTGGTTGATAAAATACGTGGCACCCAGCCAACGCTGCATCCATTCTTGCGAAGCTCGCACACAGAGGAAACGATGATTCTCGCCCTCCTGACCCGAAAATCGACACATCAGCTCACCCCGAACCTGTCCCATGGCCAGCGCGCCCTGAGGGATCGGACGTGCCTTCCGCCCCTCAAGGACCTCTGCTTTTCCGTCCAAATTCACCAAAATCCAAAGATCCCCGTCCAATCCTCGTAGGTCGTACCCATCTTTGCCTGCTGCATCCCACCAGACCACTCGAAAGCCCCCGCCCTCCAAGGCAAAATCCCCGCACTGGCTGCGACCCGGTTCCGACAACATAAACCATTCACAATAATGAGAATTAGTCTCAATTCAAGTGAAAGTGGTAAATCTCTCTTTGGTTGTGCGGTCCATCGATGCCCGCCCCATCATGAGAGAGGAAGTCGGCGGGTTCGGCGAACCGCGCCCTACCATCAAAGGAGCGCTTCGCGCTTGCGACAGCTCATTTAATTGATAGGGCGCGGCAGTCCCTTGCCCGCCGACTTGTCTCCTGAGAACCCCCCATCGGAACAAAAAATGATCCCAAAGTGTGTTCTGACCGTTGCTTCCCATGCAGGAATCTGCGAAAAACAACGTGTGACAAATCCCATGAAATACACATTTGGGCAGAGATTGCTGAATCTCTGGGCTGTGCTGACTGCAATCGCGACATTTGTGCTTTTGTGCAGCGGGGGGATTGTGACATCGAAAGGTGTTGGGATGGCCGTTCCTGATTGGCCAACGACCTTTGGTTACAACATGTTTTTGTTTCCGATTTCCCAGTGGGTGGGTGGAATATTTTACGAACACAGCCACCGTTTGATTGCGAGTGGGGTGGGATTGATGACCGTGATCCTTGCTGTGGCGGCTTTTATTTTGGAGGACCGGAAGTGGGTGAAAGGCTTTGCGGTGTGTCTGGTGGTGGCGGTGGTGATTCAGGGGCTTTTTGGCGGGCTGCGGGTTGTGCTAAACAAAGACCATGTGGGCATTGTGCATGCGCTGCTAGCGCAGTCATTTTTTTCGGCAATGGTGATTTATTGTGTGGTCACGACACGGACTTTTGTTGAGCGGCGATGGGCGGACTTCGAGCCTTCTTCACAGCCTCGCCGCTTGGCCATCATCATCACAGGCCTGCTTTTTCTTCAACTCGCTTTGGGAGCAACCATGAGGCATGAACACATCGGCTTGGCCATCCCAGATTTTCCGCTCGCTCATGGAAAAATTTTGCCGGACACCTCCCCCTCAGGCATGGTGGAAATCAATGCTGCGCGAGCCGATGTAGGCGATGTCCCAATCAAACCTTCGTTTGTGTGGATTCACATGGCCCACCGTGCAATGGCCGTCGTGATCACATTGGCCATGTTTACCTTTTTCTGGAATGCCCGTGGCTGTTCGAATGCGATTCGTCGGATGACATGGGTCGGGGTCGTTATGGTGATTGGACAGTTTGCGCTGGGGGCATGGACAATCTGGTCTGGCAAGGCCGCTGATATTGCCACGGCCCATATGGCTTTGGGGGCACTATTGCTGGCATGGGGTGTTTTGGTTTCTTATCGCTTAATTCTTGGAGGTCGCACGCAAGATTTTGTGGTGCCGGATACTGCGCACTCTCAACAGGCCTGCACCTTGGCATGAAGGAGGCTGCTGCGATCCAACGTCCACGATTGGGACTTTTGATTTCTGATCTCACCGAATTAACGAAGGCGCGACTTTCGTTTTTGGTTCTGATCACGACCCTGGTTGGTTTCCTGCTTGGGTGGCGTGGCCCCATGAATTATCTGTTGCTGACGGCGACCCTTGTTGGGACGGCCCTTTGTGCCGCAGGGGCCGGAGCACTCAATCAATGGTGGGAGCGGGATCTGGACGCCAAGATGCAGAGAACCCGAAACCGCCCGCTTCCAGCCCAGCGGATTCATGCCACCGACGCCCTTCTCTTCGGGCTGCTCCTTTCATTTGTGGGACTTGCGATTCTTGGTGTTTTTACGAATCCGCGTTCCACGTTTTTGGCGTTCGCGACAATTGCCATTTACATCCTCGTTTACACACCGCTTAAACGCATCACCTCCTTGAACACGCTGGTGGGGGCCATTCCCGGAGCGCTTCCTCCTCTCATTGGCTGGGTGGCCGCTCGCGGAACCTACAATCTGGAAGGCTGTTTGCTTTTTGCGATTCTGTGGTTTTGGCAGATGCCCCACTTTTTGGCCATCGCGTGGATGTATCGGGATGATTATGCCAAAGCCGGATGTGTGATGCTGCCCGGCGATGATCCCAGTGGGGCCATGACAGCACGCCAGGCCTTGCTTTACGCGCTTTGCCTTGTGCTGGTGAGTCTCTTGCCTGCGATGATGGGGTTTAACAACGTCTGGGGATTTTTTGGGGCGCTGATTCTTGGCTGCCTGTTCCTTGCCACAGCCGTCGCGTTTCTGAAATCACGGGAACGTCACGTTGCTCGCTCTCTTTTTCTGGCCTCCATCGCCTACCTGCCACTGCTGCTTGGCCTTCTCGTCGCGACCCGGCGCTAACCCCCCATCTATGAAACGCAACCCCGGCAATCTCAAGTTGATGCTTCTCCTCTGGGCCTTCGCTATCGCTTTGGCCGGCACGGTGATTTGGCTGATGGTTCTGCGTGGACCGGCTGTGATGCCCTGATTATCCCCAAAAAAGAGAAAACCCGTTGCTCCTTTACGGAGCAGACGGGTTTTCTCGGTGCGAGGGGGAAATCCTTACACGCTGGCTTTAGACGCTGGCTTTGAGGGCCTTTCCGGCAACAAACTTCACGGTTTTTGAGGCCTTGATTTTGATGGGAGCACCAGTTTTTGGGTTGATGCCTTTACGGGCTTTGCGCGTGGCGACCTTGAAGGTGCCAAAGCCAATCAGCTGAACAGATTTGTGTTTCTTGACTCCAAATTTGATTCCGTCGATCACGGCGTTGACGGCGCGTTCGGCTTCCGCCTTGCTTGCCGAACCGAGGGTTTTCTGAACTTGGGCTACGAGAGCTACTTTGTTGGACATAGTGTTTTTAAGGTTAAGACAATTGACGCTTGCGAATAAGCGATTTCGAAGAGTGATATTTTCGGGCGAGAATGTCAATCTCTGTATGGAAAAGATTTTGCCATTTTTTCTGGCTTCCCGTCAGCCGCTCCTTGAGCTAAGACAGTCAGGATTGTGAGTGTCCCTTCTACTGAATCTCCCTCGATCTCTGTCGAATCTGAAAACGAAGTCCATACCCTTGACCACGTCGATCAATATTTGATTGTCGGGAAAGAGTCCGATGCCTCGGACATTCACTTGGGTGTGAACAGCAAACCTATCTGGCGGCGCTTTGGTCGTTTGGAACCCATCTGGCTCAAGGCACCCATCTTGACAGCTGCCGACACTGAACACCTTGCGAGGACGTTTCTTACGGAAGCACAGCAGGCCCAACTGGCCGAGAGAGGGGATGTGGATTTTGCTTATGCCAATTCGCTGGGAAGATTTCGTACGAGTGTGGTCAGGCAGCGCCTTGGTTTTGATCTCACGTTCCGCATCATCAACAGCTCCGTGCGGTCCATGGATGAACTCGCGCTGCCACCGCAACTCAAACTCCTCACCCAATACCATAACGGACTTGTGTTGGTGACCGGTTCGGTGGGAAGCGGCAAAAGCACCACCCTCGCCGCCTTGGTGCAGGAGATCAACCATTCAAGAAACGATCACATCATCACGCTGGAAGACCCCATCGAATACATCATCGATTCAGGACACTGCCACGTGACTCAGCGCGAAGTGCATACCCACACCGCCTCATTTGCAGCCGCCCTCCGCGGAGCCCTTCGTGAAGACCCGGATGTGATCATGGTCGGGGAAATGCGCGACCTTGAGACCATCTCGCTTGCGATCACAGCTTCGGAAACAGGTCACCTTGTGTTGGGAACCCTGCACACCGGCAACTCGGCCAGAACACTTGACCGCGTCCTCGACGTGTTCCCCACTGACCAACGCGATCAAATCCGCATCATGGTTAGTGAATCACTGCGTGGCATCATCAGTCAGCAACTCATTCCCCGGGCGGATGGCCGCGGGCGTGCACTCGCCATTGAGATTCTGATGAACAATCCGGCCGTGGGAAATCTGATTCGTGAAGGAAAAACCTTCATGCTTCCCGGGGTGATTCAAACCGGCCGCAAGCAGGGCATGGTCCTGATGGATGACTCGATTGCCGAGTTGTTTCATGCGGGGCTGATCACCGCGGAAGAGGCCTTTTATCGTTGTGAAAACAAAACCCTCATGAAGGGCATTCTTAAATTATAAGCACTGCGACTGACTAAGATCCAAAAATCTCAACAAATTTGTCCTCGGCGTTCAGGGTTCCAATGAGCAGAATTTCCTCACCTTTTTCTAGTATGGTGGAGGGGGCTGGGTTGAGGGTCAGCTTTCCATCATGGCTTGTTGCAATAATGCTGCAGCCAGTACGTGCTCTGAGATCGGATTCCCGAATGGACTGACCTACCAACTCTTTGGGCATCGCGGCGTGAAAAACATTTAAGCCCTCGGCCACAAGCAGCGTCTTCTGATTTCGAAGGAGATTAAAAATAATGTTGGAGCCCATGGAGGCATAGGACATCACCACATCCGCACCAGCACTGTGAAGGCGAGCCACATTGGCATCCGAGTTCGACCTCGCGACAATCTGGATGTCTGGACGCAGTTTCCGGCAGTAAATGGTGAGGTAGATATTAATATCATCATCCCGGGCCGTGATCAGCACAGCCGGTGCTGCCTCAATGCCGGCTTTGGCCAAAGTCTCAAAATCCGCAGCGCTTCCAACGATCGCCTTTTCCATGCCGGCAAGTTTTTCAGGTATCTTATCGAGTATTCGATAGTCCAATTCGATTTGGTCAAAAGCGCGGGCAACGGCCCTGCCGACCCGCCCGGCGCCGATAATCACCGAAGGAGCCGTGGCCCGGTGATAAATGCAAAACAGCGCATTGTAAGCCTCGATTTGCTCGGTTGTGCCAGCAAGTAGGAGAAGGGTATCCGGGGTGAGAGTCAGATCTGGGGCCGGGTTGTTGAAGTGGCCTCTCTGCCAGAGCCCGATGACGTTTACCCCCGCCAGTTCGCGAAGCCGACTTTCGGCGAGAGTTTTTCCTTGGAGGGGGGTGCCAGCCACAATGGCCTCGGCGATGTGGAGTTGGTCGAAGCCACCAATAATATGGGCCTGGGCATCCGCAGCAATCGTTCGGCGCGCCAAGGCTCCCCCGAGTTGTTCTCCAAGCTGCATCACATGGGAACTGCCAGCCAACATCATCACATCCAGCGAATCCACGGAGTTGGCCGTCGTCACTATCACAATGTCCTTGGAAATCTCGCGCGCGGTGAAGGCCACGCTGGTGTTTTCAAAATCATTCCCCGTGGCAGCCACGAGAGCTGCCCTGTCAAATCCGCAGCGGCCAAAACTTGTGGGATCACTCAAATCAGCAACTAGCACCTTGATACCAAGATCATGGAGCCTGAGGGCTTCTTCCATGTCTTTGACCACAAGAACATAGGGAGTCTGATATTTATCCAGTTTGCGAATCAAGGCCGCTGTCACACCATCAAGCTGGGTGAGGATCACGTGTCCCTGCATATCCGCGGGCACCTGACGTGGCGCCCGAGCCTCTTGCTGGGCTTTGACAAAGGGCGAGTAGAAAAATTCAATAAACGTAAATGGCAGCAGCGCCAGGAGCAGAAGCATCCCCGTCACAAGGACCACCACTGAAAATCCCCTTCCCAGATCCGACGTGAAGGTGATGTCTCCAAACCCCAACGTGGACATGGTGACCATGGTCCAATAAAACCCGCTCATCCAAGAATAGGTCTGCCCTTCCCATTCCATGATGACATGAAACAAAATGGTAAAAATGAGGATCAGCGTGCAAAGAAACGCACCAAACCAAAAAAGAAACCGCAAGTTGCGCTTTCTGGAGCGAGGTCTCCAAGTGGCGGTGAGCGCGGTGATTTGAGCGGGTAGAAACTTAAACACGTCAGCACAGCGTATGCGGATTTTTCAGTCACGACAAGCCGCAGAGTTTGGACGGGCTTTGGTTTGAAATTGACTGCGCTTCGCGGTGGTATTATATTTTTGGAATGAATGTGAGCGTCCCAGAAAATTTGGAAACATTCCTACAAAACCAACTAGAAACTGGAGCGTTTGCCAACAGGGATGAAGTTGTTGCGGCGGGCCTCCACTTGCTTCGACAACAGGAAGCGACATGGCGGGCTTCCGCTAGCAGCAAAATCGAGGAGGGCTGGAACCAAGCAAAAGCAGGTCATTTTCTAACCCCGGACCAAGTCAGTGACTCGTTAAAGTTAATCAAAACAAGATCGTCCCAATTCCGTCACTAAAAATGGGGACATTCCCCGCTTACCTATTAACGCGCGCTGCTGCGGATGACCTTGGTGAGATCTGGCTGTATATAGGGCCTGTCCGATAAGGGGGAGAAGCAGGCAGGGAGAGGGATAGAGGGCAAAAAAGTTCGGGCATGGAGCGTGAAAAACGCTGCCATGCCCGAAATCGAGTGGTTATAATTTTGTTTCGACACAAAAACAACAGCCACCGATGAGCAAAATCATACTGATACAAGAGCACCTTCGTCCAGCCCTTCCCACCGTGATGGGATGTCGGGATTATCAGGAACAAGAACAACTTCTGGTGCGCACGGATCGGATTCTCAGGGAGAGCGGGGTGGAGCGGTTTTTTGTAAAGTTAAGCCTTGAGAGGTATGAGGCCGGTGCGTATGGGGCAGTGAGTGATGGGGAGTTGGCACGCCGGAGTGAACGAAGCGAGAAGGCGCTGCGGTGCACGGTGCTTAAAAACATCCTTGGGGAAGACTATCGGGAGATGAGTGTGCGATTGGCGCAATGCGGGTTGTTTCGGTGGTTTTGCAAGCTGCCGGAACTGGAAATGGTGAGAGTTCCCGGTAAAAGCACATTGCAGGAGTATGCCACGTGGCTGCCGCATGAGGAGATGGAAAAAGTGCTGGGGCAATTGCGCGAGGCCATGGCCGATGAAAGCCGTGCGCGAGAGATCGGCTTGGAGTCAGAACTGGAGATGGAGGTGGCGTGGGTGGATACAACGTGCCTGAAAGCCAA
>JBGTLQ010000261.1:0-6800 GCA_041744075.1 Terrimicrobiaceae bacterium | reverse complement strand
GGGGGGATCGTGACGGTGAGTATCGGGCATTGTCATCCCAAAGTGGTGGCCGCGCTGAATGCCCAGAACGAAAAACTGCAGCACACAACAACGATTTATTTGAATCCGGCGATTGCGGAATATGCCGCGGCGCTTGCGGCGAAGCTGCCGGGGGACTTGAGCGTGTGTTATTTCACGAATTCGGGGTCGGAGGCCAATGACCTGGCGATGTTGATGGCGCGGTTGGCGACCGGAAACTGGGACATCATTGCGCTGAGGAATTGTTATCATGGCGGCAGCCAGTCCACGATGGGGCTCACGTCGCATCACACATGGAAATTTAACGTGCCACACAGTTTCGGGGTTCATCATGCGGTTGCGCCGGATCTGTATCGGGGGCGTTGGACGGGAGAGGATTCCGGCCCGCTTTATGCGGAGGAGATCAAGGACGTGATTGCGTTCGCCACGCCCGGGAAGGTAGCGGGATTTATAGCGGAATCCGTGCAAGGAGTTGGCGGGGCGGTGGTTTTTCCTGAGGGTTACCTGCGTTCGGCCTATGAGACTGTGCGGGCGGCCGGCGGGGTGTGTATTGCTGACGAAGTCCAGACTGGTTTTGGTCGTACGGGATCTCACTACTGGGGATTTGAAACACAAGACGTCGTGCCGGATATTGTCACCATGGCAAAAGGGATCGGGAATGGGTTTCCATTGGCTGCCGTGGTCACCACTCCCGCTATCGCAAAAACTTTGGCCCAGCGAATTCATTTTAATACCTACGGTGGAAACCCAATGGCCAGCGTGCAGGGCAAAGCGGTCTTGGAAGTGATCGAAGAAGAGGGGCTTCAGGCCAACGCCGCTGAGCGCGGAGCCCAATTGCTGGCCGGGTTTGCCAAGTTGCAGGAAAAATATTCCGTCATTGGTCAAGTTCGTGGTTTGGGGCTGATGTTGGGCGTGGAATTGGTGAAAGACCGTACGACAAAAGAACCCGCCAAAGAAGCCTGTCTGCAGGTGTTTGAGCGCTGTCGGGAGTTGGGGGCCCTGCTCGGCAAAGGTGGACTCCATGGAAATGTGCTGCGAATCAAACCTCCGATGTGTTTGACTTCCGAGGATGCGGAATTTCTCCTCGCCGCCTTGGATGAGGCGTTGGCCTCAGCTTGACCGACGGATCTCTGGAAAAAAGTCTTCCGGCTGAGCTGGAAAAAAATCCACATACAGCTGGAGTAGTGCCTGTTGCCCTCGGGCTGTGGCAATGAGGTCCTTGGCCTGCGAGGCATCCACGCCGAGCCACGCAAGCGCTCGTTTGACCTTCGAACTGACATTTATGCATTTTAGGGAGGATAAAATTTGCAAGCTATCCTCAAGTTCCTGGAGCGGGACAAACAGGTTGGCGGTCATTTCCGTGGCGCGATCCCTTCCCACCAACGCACAAGGCTTCTGCAGAGGCGTTCCAGCGAGCGAGGCATGGCTCTCCCAGAACGGATGTGAGAGTTTGGCAAAATATTTTAGAAATGCGTTGTGACTTTTCCCCTGAATGACTTGCTCCAATTTGGGAAAGTCTAAGGCGATGGCAGCTAGGGCTCCGAGGCGCCGGTGGGGGTGATTGGAGGGACGACTTGCGGAAAAATTCCACGAATCCTTTGGCAGCATCAGTCGGTCCTCCCTCGCACGAATCGTCCACCAGGAATTCCATAAGCCACGCGCATAATCTCGGGATTCTTCTCCTGCGGTGTCAAATTGTTCCGCTCCAAGAAATCCCGCAATTCCAAAGAGCAGGGCCTCGCCGTCCTTTGTCCGCGCGCGTTCCCATCTCACCCGCTGTGCGACGAGAAGGAACGGCACCTTATTGTTTTTGTAACCCAAAGCCATGGCCACCGCTTGAAACAACGCCTCGGAAGTTCCATGCAAGGCTTCCGCACGGAACCACCTCTCGCGCTTGACCGCAAGACGATATCGCACGGCGGCTTCCAACACCTCATCCAGCTCCATGGGATCCACACCGGAGGTGGCCGCTTTGGTCTTCCTCGCCCCCGTTGGCTGTTCCAAAGTGAGAAGGACCTGCGGAATTTGTTGATGCTTGGACGTGCGTGTGAATAGCCGTTTTTTGGATGGCCGGAAAAACAAATGAAGCACCACATTGTCAAAAGCGGGGTTAGTGGCATGGCCATGATGTTCCCAATCCAGATCCTCGCGATCGATTTCGATGTCTCCGCGAACGTCCTTCCCATCAATCCTCAATGCCGCCCCCACAAAGTCCGGCCCGGGTTCGCGATTCCATTCTCCGAGATGGAGCGCTTCAATTTGCTCGCCATCAATCCCCCGCCACGTCAACCCGAAATCTCCGGCGTAGAATCTGGCTTGCAGTTCAAGTTCACCACCCGTGGATTTTCGGGAGGCTGATGATTCCCTGGTGCGTGAACAAAACGAGGCCTTGGCCTCGTGGTAGTGGTTCAGCAACGAAGCGCCCCGGCTCATCGCATCTTCGGTGTGGGGCCGGGGTTGGGGATCATGTGTTCGTAGAACGCCGCGAGCAGTTCCCTCGACTTGGCGGGAACTCCTTCCGTTGCCATCCGGGAAAGAGTGCGGGAGGCGGCCATCGTATCCCCTGTTGATCGCAGAATGGCGTATTCCTCCAAACCCAACCGAAACCTCACATCAATTCGCTTCTCAATTTCCAGCGCCTCCTTGATAGTCTGCAAGGCCGCATCTTTCTGCCCGGCATCAAGTTGAGCTGCGCCAAGGGCCTCAAGAAAGAGGCTGTTGCTGGTTCGTTTGGCGGCTGCCCGAAGCTTCTCGGCCGCTGTGAGAACATTTCCATCATTTGCCCGAATGATCCTGCGGTAGAGTTCCCAACTGGAAGGGTTCGGGGGAGAAACCCGGCCAGACATTCTCCACGTCGCATACGGTTTGTAGAGAGGATCCCCAACCACCACACTCATCCAAGAGATCCCCTGTGTGGCGGTCCATGCGCTCTCAGCCAAGGTAAAACCAGCCATCAAGCGGTCCTGAAAAATTTGCAGGTCTGCGGTCAGGGAAAGGTAGGGTTCATAAACGTTTCCCAACGTGGCAGCCGCACCTCGCACAAGAAGAGGTCCGCACCATCCTTGGGTGGTGCTTCGCAAGGTGGTTGCGCTGAAGGAATGAATATGTACAGCCACCGCGCCCGGGCGAAACCGAAAAAAGATATCGGCAAATGGCCCGTTCACATTGCCCGCATACCACCCATAATAAACAGCCGCATCCGTGACTGGAAAACCCTCTGGAAGGGTTTCCGCCGAGGAATCCATCAGCATCGGAATGCCCTGCTTGCGCATATCATCGAGCGCTCCATTCAACCACCTGTCACCTTCGGAGTATGGGCCGGTCATGATACCCCGCGAATCAATATACCCCCACCCCCAGAGCCCGTCGCGTTCGACAGAAATGGCATCATCAATCATGGCGCGGACTGTGATGGCATCGGGAGCATCCAAGCGCCCCACGAGAAGGATTTCTGGTGCCTCATTCAGATCCATCACCGGGGTGAATCGTCGGTAATACGGATTCTCACGGATGCCGGCAATGGTGGCTGTTGGAAGCCCAAGGGTCATGAGCTCGCTGTCCACCGAGGCCTCATTTCGAGTGCCTATCGCGTCAGGCTGGGTCCGATTTGGAAGGACTCCTTCCTCGGGACGAATCTTGAGGGGGATGCCGCGGATGATTGCCAAATAGCGAACCTTCGTCTGCGCGATGCGCCCGCTAGCCGCATCCTCTTTCCAAAAATCACGACTGAGCAAGGCCGCACGCACCGGCGCAGCAATCGTTCGGGTGTATTCTTCCCGACTGATTTCTTCTGCCATGGCTGTGGTCAGGCCAATCAGATTATCCTGCGGGATTTCACGTCGCGTGGCGTAATGCTTGGCCAAATTAACGGACTCGATATCAGCAGAATTAAAAATCACCACGGTGGCCAGCGCTTCGGGTGAGGGGGCCGCTTCGGCAGTTTGGGAAGTCAATAGCAGCGCTACAATCGCAGAGAGAATGAGCACGCCCAGCATTTGTTGGGCGTGCATTGCGCAGGGGGCACAGGCGTCCCGCCTGTGATCGATCATCGACCTGTTTAAGGCAGAATTATGCAATAAACGGGCGGGACGCCCGTTCTCCCTGTTACAAACTGCAAGTGAGCTAAATGGAAATTCGAAGGCCATCATAGGAAAGTCGGACATTTGCGGGCAGTAGGAGTTCCGTGTCAGCGTGACCCAGATCATGACACATATGAATAAAGTAGGTGAGCTTGGGAGCGATTCTGTCTGCCGCTTCCATGGCACCCTCGAGGGAATGATGGGTGGGATGTGGCGAATGACGCAGGGCATCGATCACGAGGACTTCGACTCCGCTTGCCGCAGCCACGGCCTCGGCGGGCACACATTGGCAATCGGTGTAATACGCCAGCAATTTTTTCCCAGCTTTGGAGAAGACAAAGCCCGTGGTTGTCATTTTTCCGTGGGGGAGGTTGACCGGCTCAATCCACAAATCGCCAATCTGGAATGATCCTTCTATTGTCACCGCTCGGGGGCGCACATAATTGCGAAAGCGGACTTCCTCGACAAAAGCATAAGCAAAGATTCGCTTCAAATCTGCCAGGGTGTGAGGAGCTCCATAAACTGGCATCTCCTTATCCTCGATCTCGCAGAACCTCCGCAAATCATCAAATCCAAGCACATGGTCGGTGTGAGAATGGGTGTAGAGAACGGAGTCAACTCTCTGAATGTTTTCCCGCAGGCATTGCGTTCGAAAGTCCGGCGGCGTGTCAACCATGACAACCGACTCTGAGGTTTTTAGCATCGCAGCCGTCCTCAAACGTTTGTCGCGGGGGTCGGAAGAAAGGCACACATGGCACTCACACCCAATCACGGGAATCCCGTGTGATGTTCCCGTCCCCAAAAATGTCACCTCCAAGTCAGCCATCGTTCGCTCAGTTCCGACTACACTGACACAACACCACCCCTCGACGCAACGTTGTCCTGCCTATGTCGTGCCAATTGCGAAGCTTGAAGGGCTGGTTCTTTCCAGACGGACCCCGACGACTCGAGAGAGGGCTTCTGTTTCGAAGGCGGCGGCTTCAGGAAATTTCTTGAAGAGCGGCGCGAGGGGATCATGTCCATCCACAAGAACATCCGGGGGCCCGGCCTCGATCCGGCAATAATAGCCCTCTGCGGTGCGTAGCGCGGCAAGTTGTTTGGCACGCTCTTTTGGGGTGCTGCCATCAATTTGTGACAGATAGGATTCGGCTTTGGTTTGAAAGTGAAGGAACAAGATCTTGAGGGGGGCCTGTTTGCCATGGAGGCGGGCAATGTGGTCCAGTAGGGAAAACGCAAGGGGAAATCCGTGACTTGGAAAAAGCTCGTGAGCGTGCTCCGCAAGGGAGTAGAGGACTTCCGGTCGGCCTTGACTGCGCCGTTTTCGGCGGCTCTCCAAGTAGCCAGATTTCTCAAGAACCAGACACTGACTTTTTACGCCCATGTAACTGAGCCCCAGTTCGGAGGACAGGTCCTTCACTGTGCGCGGAGAGCTACGTGCCAGCGCTTCAAGGACGTCCATCCTGCATCCACCTCCAAGATCCGTTGGCAGGAAGCTCCTGCGGCGACCACTCACGGTTTTAGAATGGCGAACGTGCGTTCACCCTCCCTTTCGACAAGCACCATCAGGGCTCGATCCGAGCCTGCTGAAGATACAATATCCTCATAATCTTTCACCGAGAGCACCGCCCGGCCTCCCAACTCGGTGATGACATCGTCAGGAAGCAGTCCTCCCACTTCTGCCGGTGAGCCCGGCGCAATCTCTTCCACCTTCACGCCCTGAACTCCAGGGATTTCGGAGATAGCCAGTCCGAAAGGCAAGGAGGATTCTTGACGAAGTTGCCGTGATGGCTGGTCAAGGGGAGGGGAGGGAACCACTGGGATTGGCTGCATCCGGGATGAGGCCTGAATGAGGCCATCCGGGTGCTCCCCAGTTTGAATGGGTATCGTGACTGTTCTTCCTCCTCTCCAAACCTCAAGACTCACCGTTTGGCCGATGGATTTGGAAAGAATCTCACGCTGGAGATCTCGGGCCAGCGAAACCTTCTGACCATCCACCCGAAGAATGACATCCCCGGGCTGAAGCTGGCTTCGATAAGCGGGTGCGTCTCTGTCGATGCTTTCCACAAGCACCCCGGAGTCCACACCAGGAAAAAGAGCCCGGCGTTGTTCGTTTTCCTCCAGTCCGGTAATGCCAATGCCCAGCCATGGTCTCGAGACGCGACCGGTCGTAATGAGTTGCTCGGCCACCGTTTTGGCGATGTTGATGGGAACCGCAAACCCCAGTCCACGATTGATGCCGCTGATCATCGTGTTCACACCCACCACATTCCCATCAAGATCACAGAGCGGGCCGCCACTGTTTCCGGGGTTGATCGAGGCGTCAGTCTGAAGAAACTCCTCGTAATTTCTGCTGCCGGTGAGGTTTGTACGGCCTTTAGCGCTGATGATTCCTGAGGTGAATGTGTAGGGCAGGTCAAATGGGGCTCCGATGGCGAAGGCAAACTGCCCGACTTTTGCCGCGTCACTATCTCCCAAGGCGACGGTGGGAAGATTTGTTGCATCAATCTTCAGCACAGCAATATCTGACCGCTCGTCTCTCCCTACCAACTCGGCGGCAAACTTTCGACCGTCCAAAAGTTGGACGGTGATTTTGCCGCCTTCTCCATTTTGAACCACGTGATTGTTTGTAAGAATCAGCCCATTGGGTTGAAAGATAAATCCAGAGCCTTGGTCGGGACCGGGGTCCATCCTCCGGCCATCAGG
>JBGTLQ010000260.1:0-6888 GCA_041744075.1 Terrimicrobiaceae bacterium | reverse complement strand
CCCTCTAATGGTAGGGCGAGGCAGTCCCTTGCCCGCCGACTTATTTCTTCTTCAGGATCGCACAGGCGATGCGATCAAATCGTAAACGCGAGCACCCGTCACTTCGACCTCAATAAACTCGCCCGCAGGAACCTCCTCCGTAAGAAGAACCCGGCAATCCACATCGGGGGCATCATGCTCGGTGCGTGCCACAAGGGGAGAGTCCGGCAACACCTTCAATCTGGTGCCCACTTGGGACAATGCCAACTCTTTGGCGATGCGTTGTTGCAGCGTCATGGCTTTGCGCATTCTCGCATTTTTAACGCGATCGGTGAGTTGACCTTCCATTTTTGCAGCGCGCGATCCGTCTTCGCGAGAATACTTAAACACCCCCAACCGCTCAAAACGCACGTTCTCGATAAACTCAAGCAAGCTTTCAAAGTGCTCCTCGGTTTCGCCGGGAAAGCCCACAATAAATGTCGTGCGAATCGCCAGGCCCGAAATTCCTTTGCGCAAGCGAGTTACCAAATCTTCAATATGCTGACGCGATGTCTCCCGTCGCATGGTGACCAGCATGTCTGAATGAATATGCTGAAGCGGCATGTCAACGTAACGGGCCACGCGGGGATTTCTCGCAATGGCAGCAATGAGATCATCGCTCCAATGCGCGGGGTGGGTGTAAAGAAGCCTTATCCAAAAATCTCCCTCGATCTGGCCGAGTTCGTCCAAAAGGTCAATGAGCGTTGGCCCGCGCGAGGCATCCACAGGCTGTCTCGGACCAGGCTTCACAGCCCACTGGTCCATTCCAAAATACGTCGTGTCCTGGCTGATGAGGTTGATCTCCCGAACGCCAGAATCCACCAGCCCCTGAACCTCCTGACGCACGGAGGAGATCGTCCGACTGCGGTGACGCCCCCTCATTTGTGGAATCACGCAGAAGCTGCACGGATGATTGCATCCCTCTGCAATTTTGACATAGGCCGTGTGGGGTGGCGTCAGACGAAAACGCGGCGTGTCATAGTCAGGAATGTAACGTGAACGACCTTTCAGGATTTCCAACTCGTGATTGGAATCCGATGTGGAGAGCAGTTTTGTAAAGATGTCGCCGGCACGCGGTACATCATCCAGGACCATGAAGGCATCGACCTCGGGAAGTTCTTTGGCCAGTTCGTCTCGATGACGCTGCGCGAGGCAACCCGAGACCACAAGTTTTTGGGAGGGGTGTTGTCTGGCTGTGAGGATCGCATCGATCGATTCCTGTTTTGCAGAATCGATGAAACCACAAGTGTTCACCACGATGATGTCAGCTTCAGCCGCATTTGGCGTGATGTGGAAGCCCTCTTTGATTGCGGCTCCCAGCATGATCTCAGCATCCACCAGATTTTTTGCACAGCCGAGGCTGACCATGCCGACTTTGGGTGCGGACGAAGAAACCATGGGAGCAATCGGTTCTGCTGACCTCAGAGCGTCTCGGTGGGAGCCAAGCTGCTAAGAAATCCCCGGTCGCTGGAAGTGTTCATTCCGAGTGATGGGTCAGAGGGTTCTTCGATGAGGGCATCGGGTGTCTGATTGTCTTGAACCCGCGAGGGCGACTCGTTGAGTGGTGCGCTGGGGATGATGGGATTTGAAGAGGGGATGGGCACAGAGAGTATCGTCCGGTTCTCACTCATCGTGATTTGAGGCGACTTGATGCGATCCAGCTTGCGCCAGATCGTGTAACCTTGAAAACCCCCAATGCTGGCAAGTACGACCGCAAGAAGAACAAAAGCGGCGCGTGATTTTTTGATCCTGGCTTTTGGAGCTCTGACCGCTTCCGTGGCCGGCCCGGGCGCATTCTTGATATATTCGTAACCCTGTGTACCAAAATCCCCGACCTCAGGGAGTTTGTCCTTGATGGTGTTCATCGGCACGCCAAGATATCGCGCGTAGTCCATGATAAAGAGTCTGGCGTAGCCGGGCGATAGGTGGGAAAGATTGTCTTCTTCCAACGCACGCAGGCATTGCATGCGAATTCGTGTTTCATGCGCCGCTTGATCCAATGGAATCCCTTTGGACTCACGGGCAAAAGTGAAGACGCCCCCCAAGGTCTGACCCAAGCCCATTTCCTCGTTGCTCCGTGATGATACCAGCTTGCTCATTTCCGTGCACAATGAAGCGAACTTGAGAGCAGATTTGCCCAGAGCAGTTCTGGTTTTTGGTGATTTTTGTGAAGCCGTGTCATTCCCTTACGTATGAATGTGAAATTTATCAGGGCCATATCAAGCATAATCCGGCTTACGATAACATTTTATGCGTTTTTTTTTGCAAACGGGCGGGAGCACCAGTTGCAAGTCGGATTTCAGCGCAGCTTTTGAGTAGAGGAACAGGGAACCTGTTTCTTTCACAGATGGCTGCAATCTCACAAAATTTGTTCCAAATTCCGTTGATTAGAGAGCTCAGATCCGAACCGGGCGGTTGGCGGCATCTGATGCGATACAGGCATCAAGGACCTTTTGCACTTCAAGGCCACGAGCGAAATCGGGTTCGCCTGGAAGATTTGTCTTAATGGCTGTGATGAAGCGCTGGTAATTTGTTGGGACGGCCTTGCATTTCACAGATTTCCAAATGCCAGCATCCAAATCTTTGCCGCGACAAACCTTATAAGCATCAGTCGCAACATCAGAGTCGATTTCGATGGTTCCCTTGGTTCCAGCAACTTTGAGATAGAGCCTGTTGGCATTGCCTCCCACCCAGCGGCTGGTGTGGATCACTCCCAGTGCGCCATTGGCAAACTCGACATTGAGAGTGGCGGAATCATTGGCGTCCATTCGGTATTCCCCAATCCGATTTCCAGGAGCTTTTGGGAAAGCCTTCAGCCGACAAAACACCTCGCGGATGGGACCTGCGGGAAACGTTGCGAAATCCACGATGTGGACCCCGACGTCACCCAGCACGCCTTTGCTGCCATGTTTCGAAGATAGCCGCCATAACCAAGCAGGTGTGGTTCGCCAGTCGCCCCAGATCTTGCTGGCTAGCCAGGCCTGCAAGTAGCTGGCCTCCACGTGGCGAATGTCGCCGATGTCACCGCGACGGATCGAAGCGGACGCGGCCTGAATGCTCGGCCAGTCGCGATAGGAAAAGTTCACCATGTTGATCACACCGGCTTTTTTGGCAGCAGTGACCATCTTTTTGGCGTCAACCGCATTCAGGGCCAAGGGTTTTTCGCAGAGCACATGTTTTCCAGCAGCGAGGCATTGCAGGGCCACTGGCAAATGAAAAGCATCCGGCGTGACAATGCTGACAGCATCCAAACCCGACTGCGCAAGTAGCGATGCCGCGTCGCCGTGAACATGGGAAATATTATGCTTCTCGGCAAATGCCTTCGCTCGGTCCAAGTCCACATCACAAGCCGCCACCACTTGGCAGCCTTTAATTTGTGTGAACCGTGACGCATGAACATTCGCCATGCCTCCCGTCCCGATAATTCCGAGGCGAACCGTTTTGGCGCTGGGTGTTTTTTTGGTGATCATTCTTAGGTATTAGCGAAATCCTTCGGTCGGACGTTCCTGAGCTTCGGGGTCCGCAGGCAAGGGCTCCAGAGGCGCGGCGTTCGGGCAGGCGTCAGGAATGCGCACCGTGGGACGAGCCCAACGCACCGCATTGGCGATCACGGTCTGCACCTCGGCCTGATGATAAGCGGGATAGGTTTCGTGGCCGGGGCGGAAGTAGAAGATTTTTCCATGACCGCGCTGCCACGTCGCCCCGCTACGAAAGACTTCGCCGCCGGTGAACCATGATACAAAAATGAGTTCATCCGGGGTTGGGATACCAAAAGGTTCGCCATACATTTCCTCGGCCGGGATTTCAAAATATTCTCCAATGCCCTGGGTGATAGGATGATGTGGGGCAAGGTTCCAGAGGCGCTCCTTGTCTGTGGATTCCCGCCATTTCAGCGAGCAGGTGGTGCCCATCAGGGCTTTGAAGATTTTCGAATAATGACCGGAATGCAAAACGATGAGACCCATGCCTTCGAGAACGCGTTTTTGGACTTTGGCAACAATCTCATTTTTTACCTCCGCGTGAGCCATGTGCCCCCACCAAACCAACACATCGGTCTTGTCCAAAACCTCGTCTGTGAGGCCATGCTCGGGTTGATCCAGCCAAGCTGTGCCCACCTCAAAATCGGAATGTGTCCGAAGAGCTGACGCAATGGTTTCATGCATGCCATCGGGGTAAATGGCCGCAACTTTGGGGTTTTTCTTTTCGTGGCGGTATTCGCCCCAGACAAGGGCTCGCAGAGGGGATGAGATCATAATTTTCCGAGTTGGTTGGTTTGGTTGGAACCTCTATTAATGGCGATGGGGCAAGGATCCTCAAGGAGTTTGCATTGCACTCCTCAGATAAAAGTAGTATTTATCCGAGATCTCAAATGCCAAGAACCCCCCAGGAAACCAGCTTTGAAACAGTCTTGTGGGACGCCTTGCAGCGGCTTCGTGCAGGCCGGCTAAAAATCTCAATTCCTCCGACCGTCGGACTTTACCGCCGTTGGCCGATGGCCCATTTTCATGGCACAGCGGAGTTTTTTTATCAAACTGGAGGAGCCACCGACTTTGAATGCCCCGGGAAAGTATTTCGTGTCAAGCAGGGCGAGGTCTGCATCATTCCCAGCGGGGTGCCGCATGCGGAAACCTGTGTGAATTTAAGCACGGACTACGCTGCCTTGGTGGCCATGCACAACACCGCTGGATTCACGGTGCTGAATTCCTTTGCTGATGATCAGGGCAGGATCGGAAACCGTGAACTCACAAATTACAGTGGCAACCGAGGACATACCGCTTTCAGCTTTCTTGAGGAGGCAGCGACTGCTTCCTCCATGAAACCAGTGCTTCGGAGCGCGTTTATCACTTCTCTCGTCGAAGCCTTTCTTGTCGCGTTGCTCAGTGATATCGCAAAAGGCAGCGTGCCTTCTCTGACAGAACATTCTTCCCCCTTGGTTTCAAACGCCCGCAAACTTGTGCTTGCTCAGCTCTCCGACCCCAAACTCAGCGTGGCAGGCATCGCACGACAGCTGACATACCACCCGGATCACCTCTCACGGATCTTTCAGCAAAACCTCGGAACCACGCTGGGAGAATGGATCCTCCGCGAGCGCATCCAAGCAGCAAAAACCCTCCTCTCGCAAAGCCACCATAATGTCTCCGAGGTCTGCTGGGCCTGCGGTTTTTCGAGCCCTTCTTACTTCATCCGCGTTTTCCGGACCCGCACAGGAAGCACACCCGGGCAGTTCCGCACGAGAGCGCAACCCCTCACCAACGCCTAATGTTTAAAATCAAAAAGTTTCCCCTTGCAGTTCACGTGTTCTGCTCTATTTTGAAATTTCAATCGCGGGGTGGAGCAGCCCGGTAGCTCGTCAGGCTCATAACCTGAAGGTCGTAGGTTCAAATCCTACCCCCGCAACCAGCCTTCGCCGGAGTGAACCGGAGACGAAGGCTGCGGCGTCGAAGCACAATGTGCGAAGACGAGCCCTCCCGGCTACGGCTCGGCACGCCAGAAAAAAAGTCCTCGTAAATGTTTTTCTATGTTTACATTTTGCAGAGTGCGCAAGACATCGAGCGATTCTACGAGGGTTTCACCGAGGACCTCAGATCTCGGTTGATACACCACAATCGCGGCGAATCCGTACACACGGCAAAACACACTCCTTGGCGCATCAAGTCCTATTTTGCTTTCTCCAATCGACAAAAGGCCATCGACTTTGAGCGCTAGTTAAAGTCCCCCTCAGGGCGGGCCTTTTCAGTCAAACGACTCTGAGAATTCTTGCAATAGAGGGCGGGCTTCTCCGTCATGATACTCTGGAATTGTTAGAAAAGAGGGCGTGCCGCGTCGAAGCTCAAAGAGCGTAGGCGGGCACGACAGAAAATTCCTAGAAAATGGCCGCGTATTCCAAACACGCGTCGATGTCTTCCTCTTCAAGGTAGGGGTAGGCCTGCAGTCAGCCATCTAGTCCAACGCTTTTGTTCGACCCGTCCCTACGTCTCTTGTCTGAACAAGGAGGCGTGTGCGACGTCAAGAAGACCGACGGATGAGCCGATAGAGAATGAGGAGAATGATGGCTCCGACAATCGAGGCCAGGAATCCAACGGGTTCCCCTTCTTGGTACCAACCCAAGAACCGGCCTAAATATCCGGCCACGAAGGAGCCTGCGATTCCGAGCAAGATTGTGATGATCCAGCCGCCGGGATCGCGACCCGGCATCAGGAGTTTGGCAATGGCTCCGACGAGAAGACCGATAAAAATTGTGGCGATGATGCTCATGATTTATTCCCTTTGGTGACTCTCTTGCGGGGAGTTGCTTTGACCTTCACAGGCGCATTGTTTGTCATGCTGGGTAAACGTTTTTCCAGCCATAGGTGGATGTATGGTGAACCCTAATGGAAGGCAAGTTGGGCCAAACATCACGTAGAGGAACTCGGAACGAGTTTCTTTTCCCTGCATGGAACGAGTTTCCATATTTATCCAGACCTACTGCCTCCGGTTGTGGTCACGAAGGTCGTTCCGACCTCCGCTACGTTGAGGGAACTCGCAACGAGTTTTTTTGAGCTGGCCGCTCCAAATGCATCAAACTTCAGATGTCGAAAGTCGTTCCGACTTCCGCTACATGATGGCAGAGCATCCAAGGAAAATCACCTTGAGGCTTGGCGGTGGGATGTTTCGCATTTTTTGAGCAATTTTTTGTCGCCGCCTTTTGCTCCTGTGCGTAAAATATCGTCCCTACAAATCCATCCCATTTACGCAACGCAAGATAAGAATATGACAACAGAAGCCAAGTGCCCATTCAATCACACCGCGAGCAGCGGCACCTCGAATCACGATTGGTGGCCCAATCAACTGAATCTGAAAATTCTCCATCAGCACTCCTCCCTGTCTGAC
>JBGTLQ010000259.1:0-6235 GCA_041744075.1 Terrimicrobiaceae bacterium | reverse complement strand
CTGAGGGACAGCATCTCGGTCATTTCACTAAGATTCCCATGGAAAGGTAGAAATTCTTAAAACGGTTTTCTCAAATCCGCCTTCCGACCAGCTTCATTGCTTGATCGGATCACTCCATCGTGCTCCCGTGGGACGGCACTGAAATAAAATGGGTAGAGGTTATTGTATTTGGGAGCAAAGGTGACCAGAGAGAACAGGCTCAGTCCTTGGTCACTGAGTTTGGGCGGTTCGATGCTCATCGGGGATTTAAAATCTTTTCCCGTCACTTGGCTTTTACCATCCGAGACTTGATCACCGATTGAGGACTCCTGAGAAGTCTCTCGGAATAGCATCTGATCAGCCTGTCCATAAAACCCATACTGTCCGTATTGATAAGTCCCATTGAATGAGTTTTTTTGTTGACCTGAGTAATACCCACCAATGGCATATTTGCCGGGAAGTTCCTGTGCTCCGATCGTGGGAGTTATGCCCGTTTCTCCCATCACCAAAAGCCCATTTTGGGATGGGTCGGAAGCGAATCCTTCAAAAGCCAGGCCATGGTTGGATGAGGAGGTCGCCCCGGGGTAAGCCATAAAGAGTCCCACTTTGGCATAATGCCAATCCATGGGTTTAATTCTCAAAGTGCCTCCCCATGTGGAGAAACTTGAGGAGAAAGGGATATTTCCGCCCACTCCTTTGGAGCTGTTCACCGCATTGTTTAAAAAGAGTTTTGAAAGCGGTTGGTCAATAAATTCCCGCTGCGGTTGGATCCATCCTCCACGCAAAACGATCATGTCCTTCACCGAAAAGTGGTTGGCCGATCCAATCTCCAAACCAAAGGAAAGCACACGGAATTGAGTTCCCGAGTTCCAGTTGGAGGGGTTGAACATGCTGGAAGTTTGCACCACCGCACTGGGGTCAGCTGTGCTGCTTGGATCCCGCCAACGGAATGAGGCAAACCCTTTGACCCCTTCCATGTCCTCCACCTGAAAAAGCTTCCCAAAATTTTGCTGAGCCCCAAATTCCAAGCCCTGATCCCAAACGCCACGGGATCCGCCCTGACTATCCACCACGCCGAAAAATGCGCCGTAATACTTTCCATAGAAAGCAAGCCCCTTGTCATCCAGAGTGTCACGGAGACCCAACCAGTTACCGGTCATCGTTTTTCCATTCCACCATTCCTCCACGACAGAGGTTTCGGCGGGCGGCGCAGTATCACCCGCGTGAAGGGAGCAAAACGAGGATGCAGAGACAACAAAGAAGGCCATCACACGGAGCGACAAGAAACGATTTGGAGAGGACATAAAAGGGTTTGGAGAGACGCCTATTTCTCACTGAAACGTTGATCTTCTCAACAATAATCATGAGATGATTATAAAATTCTTCACCCCGATCAATCGGCTCAGCGACGATTCAGAATGACACTGCCCTCGGCAACCACACGAGAGTCCGCGCTGGCTGACACCTCAAAAACGAGCAACCCGCCAAGCTCTCCCATCTTTTTTGCGGAGAGGGTGATTTTATCGTTTGGGCGAGCTGCCGATGGGAATTTCATCGATCGGATCGCAGAGAGCAGGAATCCCGCCCCAGTTTCCTCTGCGCTGGCCGCTGCGATCCCTGCCGTCTGAGCAAGAGCCTCGGTCAGCAGAACACCGGGAACAATGGGATCTCCGGGAAAATGGCCAAGAAACACCGGGTCAGCGGCATCGAAGGTCTTCACACACCGGGCGAACCCGCCGGCACCAAGTTCCAAAACGTCATCCACAAACACAAATGGTGGTCGGTGGGGGAGGCCATGAAGGGGTGTCTCAGGGGCTGGCATCGGATTTTGTGAGAGCTTCGCGGAGCCGGAGATAAAGAGGTTCAAGGGCTTCTGGCAAAATTCGTGTGTCACCGATGACGGCCATGAAGTTGGAATCCCCCACCCACCTGGGCACGATATGAATGTGAAGATGATTGTCCACCCCCGCCCCGGAGGCTTTACCGAGATTCCATCCCACATTAAACCCTTGGGCCTTCACACATTCCTTGAGCAATTTCTGGGCAAGAATTGCAAGCTGCCAAAGGTCAAGGACCTCGCCATCAGTGAGAGTTTCCATGTCCGCCACCTTGCGATAGGGCACCGCCATCAGATGCCCGGCTGAGTAAGGGTATTTGTTCAAAATCAGAAAGGCCGTTTTGCGTCGGGTGACGACTAAGTGGGCTGCGTCATTATCAGTTGCAGCGGCTTCGCCAAGAAAGTCATGACCTGTCTGATGTTCGGCGCGGAAATACTCAACTCTCCATGGGGCCCAGAGGGACTCCACGGTTTTTTTGGGGAAAGATTCGTCGGACATGGTTAATTGGGAAATGTGATGGGGTCGAAGTTCGGTGAGATGTCAGTGTTTTGATTGCTAAGTTGTCCCGAGCTCAAGGAAAGCGCCGCCACATAAGCAATCATGAGGGCATTGTCCGTGCGAAGGGCTGGCTTGGCAACTTGCAGTTTGATGTTGGCTTTGGTGAGCAATTCCAAAGTTCGCTCCAGCAACCTCTCATTAAAACTCACCCCACCACTGAGTGTGGCAACCGATCGCCCGCATTTCCGGGCGGCGGACGTCAGCTTGCGAGCCAACACCTCAATGACAGCCTCCTGAAAGCTGGCACAAATATCAGGGAGGTCGTTTGGCGAGTGTCCCTTATCCAAAAAGTAGCGCACCGAAGTTTTTAATCCGCTGAAACTAAAATCCAAATCCCCGGACTCAAGCATCCCCCGCGGAAAAGCGATCTTGGCAGGATCTCCTTCTTTGGCCAACCGTTCAATGGCAGCCCCGCCTGGATATCCCAAGCCAAGGAGCTTTGCCACCTTGTCAAAGGCTTCTCCAGCAGCATCATCGAGCGTGCGACCGAGCAGTTGGTATTTTCGAAAGCCAGTGACATCAAAGAGCAGCGTGTGTCCGCCGCTGACAACTAACGCAACATGGGGGGGAATCTCCGGTTCTCCAAAAAACGGCGAGAGCAAGTGACCCTCGATGTGATTGATCGCAAGAAAATGCTTTCCCGCGCCGGCTGCCAGTCCCCTCCCCGCGTTGGCTCCCACCAAAAGCGCAGGGGCCAGTCCCGGACCAGTCGTTGCGGCAAAGGCATCAATCTCGGAGAGAGCTCGTCCTGAGCGTTTGAGAGTTTCTTCCAACAGTGAAGGTAGGGCCTCCAAGTGACTTCGCGAGGCCACCTCGGGAACCACACCTCCGTAGGCGGCATGTTCCTCAATCTGAGAATACACCACATTGGCAAGAATTCGGTCCGCACCGTCCAGCACGGCGGCGGCCGTCTCGTCGCAGGACGTCTCAAGAGCCAAGACTGTGCTCATGCGGCGGCACGGTCCGCAGCGGGGACCTGCACAAATCGGAAGCGGTTATCGTATCGGCCCTCGCTGTGTTTGCGGCAACATTTCAGGCAGGCCACCGGGCGGGCCGGTCGCCGAACCCTCGCCAATTGCGTGCCACACTCAGGGCACACATAGAAAAATTTGCGTTCCATTTTCACCCGCTTGAAGGGCAGGTCATGACAGCGTGGTTCGCGGGGGATTCCCAAATCCCGACAGGCTTCGCGCCATTCCGTGCCATGCGCAGGGATCCTTCGGCGACCGGCACGGTGTTGGGCGAGAAAATGGGCCAATTCATGACGTAGCGTTCTCTGCACTTCCGAGGGGGAGACATCGAGCAGCCGATAGTTGAGAGAAATCACTTTGCGGGACCAGCAGGCCAAGCCGGCGGTTGTGCGGAGGCGCTTGTTCCAGACGACCTGCACTTCCAGGTCCCGACACCCCGCCACACGCAAAAGCCGATGAGACAGTTCTTCCAGGATCGGATCCCGGCTCAAATGCGCGTCTTTGCGGCGGCTCGGAGGTTTCGGCGGCGCATCGGGCATCAGCCTCAGATGACGCGCCACGGTTTTTCCAAAATCAAACAGCAACTGCTTCGCTTTCATAGATGGAGAATGGTTGAGATTTATTGTCTGATGGCGACTGCCTCTTCAGAACGCGTTTAAGCGCATCAAGGCAATGCTTCACCTCCGCGCTGGTTGTTGAGTGTCCAAGGGAAAACCGAACCGTTGCCGAGGCGGTTGCGCGGTCGATCCCCATTGCCAGCAACACATGAGACGCCTGCATTGATCCCACCA
Organism: Terrimicrobiaceae bacterium; assembly: GCA_041744075.1. GTDB lineage: Bacteria > Verrucomicrobiota > Verrucomicrobiia > Chthoniobacterales > Terrimicrobiaceae > JAJTZA01. The sequence goes on along the minus strand of JBGTLQ010000259.1, from coordinate 2,098 downwards.
TGCAGGCCGAGCCACTGGAAACGCCGACCCCCTCGATATCGAGAGCAATGAGCAGGCCCTCGCCGTCATACCCAGGAAAACTCACATTGAGAGTGTTCGCGAGCCCATCGTTGCCGTTTCGAACAGCAAAGGGGGCCACATTTCGGATTCCGGTCCAAAGTTCTTCACGCAGGGGCCGCAGTCTCGCAAGCTCGGATTCTCTCCTGCGTTCGGCAACTTCGGCGGCTGTGGCCATGCCAACAATTCCGGTCACATTTTCCGTGCCAGGGCGCCTCGAATTTTGGTGGGATCCGCCATGTGCAAGCCGGGTGAGCGCGATCCCGGCTCGCAACCACAAGGCTCCAACACCCTTGGGCCCATAAAATTTGTGGGCCGCAATAGAAACCGCATCCGCAGCCATCTCGCCGGGAAGCACTTTCAGTTTCCCAAATGATTGCACCGCGTCCGTATGAAAAAACACTCCCCGCTCACGACAGATCGCCCCCAGTTCCTCCACGGGCTGAATGACTCCCGTCTCGTTGTTCGCATGCATCACACTCACCAACACGGTGTCCTTGCGAATGGCCGAAGCGAGATCATCGGCAGAAACCATCCCCTCCCCATCGACCGGCAGCATCGTCACCTCAAAACCTTCGTGATGTTGCAACGCCTCCACCGCATGCAGCACGGCATGATGTTCCGTTGGCGAAGTGATCACATGACGCCCTCGAGGTGCATGCGCCCTTGCCAAGCCAATAACCCCAAGATTGCAGGATTCTGTGCCTCCCGAGGTAAAAATCAATTCATGCGGTCGCGCACCCAGAAGGTCCGCTAACCGCTCGCGCGCATCATCGATTGCCGCCCGCGAAGTCCGACCCGCCTCGTGAATGCTGGATGGATTTCCGTGATGACCGACCAAGAATGGCATCATTGCCTCCAAGGCCTCCGGGGCAAGTGGCGTCGTAGCGTTGTAATCTAGATAGACCATTCCAACGCTCCTTCCTCCGGTTTGGCTCGTTTGTCCACAATCCGGATTTGTTTCTCCTCATAGGTCACCAGCGAATTCGGCGGCACACTCGCCATCAAAAACACATTGGCTCCAATCGTGGAATTCGCCCCAATCACTGTCTCTCCACCCAGAATGGTGGAATTCGGGTAAATGGTGACTCCGCTCTCCACCTTGGGATGACGCTTGCCACCCTTCACAAGATTTCCAGCCTGATCCTTCGCAAAGCTCCGCGCTCCCAATGTGACGCCATGATACAACTTCACGTGCTCCCCGATTTCGCAGGTCTCGCCAATCACCACACCGGTTCCATGATCGATAAAGAAATACGATCCGATGTTGGCACCTGGATGGATATCCATGCCCGTCCGCGCATGCGCCCATTCGGTCATAATTCTTGGAATCAGTGGCACCTCGGAGCGATACAGAAAATGCGCAGCCCTCTGGATCGCAATCGCCTCCACAAAAGGATACGACAACACAATCTCCGCGACACTTGCTGCGGCAGGGTCACCCTCATACGCCGCCTGAACATCTGTTCTTAAAACCTCCCTCAGTCCCGGAATCGCCGCCATAAACGCGTTCGCCACCGCTGAGGATCGCTCTTTCGGGCACCGCGGCTCATCCACGCGCAAACTCCTGCAAATCTGCTCGTCCAACCGCTCCAAAACCCGTGCGACTCGATGACGTGTCAGCACTGGCAACGACCCTTTTGAGATCGGCTCGACGTCATGATACCCAGGAAAAATCACCTGCATCAAATCCTCACAGATGGAACCAACCTCCTGCTTCGACGGAAGGTTCACCCCATCCGTGTTGCTGAGGTCCTTCACCACGTCATAGGACTCCAAAATCTCGTCAGTTGATGCCATAAGCTGACCCCCAATATGCCCTCATGACGCAAGTTGTCGAGCGGTTCCAAGAATCCCCTCACACTTCTTTCCAAAAAGCCAAAATCACCAGCACAAGATTTGACAGATTACTTGCTTTTGATATATTTCTGTCGTCATGCAAACCACCCTGAGAATCGACGATTTGCTCTACCGCCAAGCCAAATCCCAGGCGGCCCTGGAAGGCATCACCCTCACAAAATTCCTCGAGCAGGCCCTCCGC